>NZ_JBSHMS010000012.1:154366-261639 GCF_053645575.1 Nocardia sp. NPDC055321 | reverse complement strand
CCGCGGGCCGCCCCGCCTCCCCCCCGCCGACGTCGCGGCGACACCCGACCGACCGCAGACGAACGGCCCGAGAGCATCTCGGGCCGTTCGTCTTCGGTATATGAGCCGCCGAGGGCGGATATCGGGGACGGATTGTGCTGGGTGGCAGGGGATGCTGACTACTTGACCGAGTTGGCCAGCTGGTCGGCGTAGGGGGCGATGAACTTGCCGACCAGGGGCAGCTCGGCGCGGACGCCGCCGACCCGGTTGGCCTGCAGCATCGCCATGATCCAGACCGCCAGGCTCAGGACCATCAGGGCCAGGCCGGCGAGGCTGAAGATGATGCCGAGGGCGCCGAGCAGGGAGCCCACGATGCTCAGGACGATGTTGAGGACCGAGACCGCGCCGAAGAAGACGATCGACTGCGAGGCATGGAACTTCACGTCCGGGTCGTTCTTGCCCACGAAGAGGAAGATCACTCCGGTGACCCAGCCGAGCGCGTAGGACAGGATCGCGCTCGTCTTCTTGTCGAGGCCGGTGGAGTTCGCGGGGTACTGAGAAGATGTCATGCGTTTAGTACACGCGGCGAACTTCGCCTACCAATCCCAACTTTCGGGGAAACCGCAGTTCACGCGAACCCGATCGGCGCCGTTCCGTTCCGATTCGTACAAGCGATCCCGCCCGGCCGACCGGCAGGATCAGCACATGATCGAACGCATCCACCCCTACATCGACGGCGACGACCCGGAAGTCTTCGCCCGCTTCTACTCCGGCGTCTTCGGGCTCGAAGTCGCCATGGAGACACCCGTGCTCGGCCTGCGCGCGCCCGGGAATCCGGCGGCCCAGCTCATCGTGCTGGCCCCCGGAACCGAGACGCCCACCCCGCGATTCGGCATCGATCTCGGCGACCCCGACCGCGTGGACGCCGCGCACGCCGAGGCCGTGCGGTGCGGCGCGAAGATCGTCTACCCGCTCACCGACGAGCCCTGGGGCGTGCGGCGGTTCTTCGTCGAGGACCCCGGCGGCACCGTGATCAACGTGCTCGCGCACCGACGCTGACTCGCGGGCGGGATCGACTCCGCCGGCCCGCCCGAGCGGGCAGAATGGCCGTCGGCGAACCGTCGCGGCGAACTCGCCGAAAAAAGTTTCGGCGGCTTGTCGATCTCCGACACCCCCCGTTCGACCTAGGGATGTAAGCAAGACGAACACCTACCCCCAGGAGACAAGACCATGAAGTACATGCTGATCATGCGCGCGACCGACGACGCCTGGGCCGCGATGGAGAAGTACGACTTCGACGAGATCCTCGAGACCATGGGCAAGTTCAACGACGAGCTCATCCGGGCCGGAATCCTGGTCGCGGCCGAGGGCCTCGAGGACGCCGCCCAGACCGTGGTCGTGGACTACGCCTCGGAAACCCCGGTGGTCACCGACGGGCCGTACGGCGAGACCAAGGAGCTCTTCGGCGGCTACTACATTCTCAACGTAGCGTCGAAGGAAGAGGCCGTCGAGTGGGCCAAGCGGATGCCGATGACCGGCCCGGGCGTCAAGACCGAGATCCGCCGGGTCACCTCGATCGACGAGTTCCCGCAGGACAACCAGTGGATCCAGAAGGAACGCGCCTGGCGCGAGGCCACCGGCCAGCTCTGATGACGCACCCCACCGGCCGGGAAGCCGTCGCGGCGGTCTGGCGCATCGAGTCCGCCCGGATCGTCGGCGCGCTGGCTCGCTACACCGGCGACTTCGCGATGGCCGAGGATCTCGCGCAGGAGGCGCTGGCCGAAGCGCTGGTGACGTGGCCGCGCGAAGGCGTGCCCAGGCAGCCGGCCGGGTGGTTGCTCACGGTCGGGCGGCGCCGCGCGATCGACGCGTTCCGGCGCCGCGCCGCCCTCGACGACCGGTACAGCGCCCTGGCGGGCACCCTCGGTGAGGGCGGGGCGCTGACCGGCGGCGAGCCCGCCGAACCCGCCGGTGCGGAAGCACAGGTGCTGTGGGATCCCGATCAGATCGACGATGACGTCCTCGCCCTGATGTTCATCTCCTGCCACCCGGTGCTCTCGCGCGAGGCTCGCCTGGCGTTGACGCTCCGGGTGGTGGGCGGTCTCACCAGCGACGAGATCGCGCGGGCGTGCCTGGTTCCGACCGCGACGGTCCAGGCCCGGATCACCCGGGCCAAGAAGACGCTCGGCGCCGCCGAGGTCGCGTTCGAGGTGCCGCCCGCGGCCGAGCGCCCGGCACGGCTCGGATCGGTGCTCGGCGTCATCTACCTGATCTTCACCGAGGGGTCCTCGGCCAGCACGGGCGGCGATCTGATCCGCACCGACCTGGCCGCGGAGGCGGTGCGGCTCGCTCGGGTGCTGGCCCGGCTGATGCCCGAGGGCGAGGTGTACGGGTTGCTCGCGCTGCTCGAGCTCACCGCCGCGCGTTTTCCCGCCCGCACGGCTCCCGACGGGTCGCCGGTGTTGCTCGAACAGCAGGACCGGCGGCGCTGGGATCGGTCCGCCATCGGGCGGGGCCGGGCCGCGCTGGGCAAGGCCGCCGAGGCCGGGCGGGGTCTGGGCGCGTACGGCCTGCAGGCCGCGATCGCCGAATGTCACGCTGTCGCACCGTCTGTCGAGGCGACGGACTGGGAGCGGGTGGTCGTGCTCTACGAGGCGCTGGGCAGGCTCGCGCCCTCCCCCGTGGTGGAGTTGAATCGCGCCGTCGCGGTGTCGATGGCGAGCGGGCCGGCCGCGGCGCTGCCCATCGTCGAGGAACTGACCGCGGCGGGGGCACTGGCGAATTCGCATCTGCTGCCCGGGGTGCGGGGCGAGCTGCTGACCCGCCTCGGGCGCAACGCCGAGGCGCGCGAGGCGCTGATCGAGGCGATCGGGCTGTGCGGCAACGAGCGGGAGAAGTCGGTGCTGGAAAAGAAACTCGCTGATTTGTGAGCCCGCTCGCCCGCCGCGCGTACTAGCCGTAGCGAGTCGGTGCGCGCGGAATTGACTTGGGGGCCGACTACATTCGCGCTGCACGACGCGCCCACCGCAATCGGGCGCCCAGCACCCGATCAGGCGGCGTCGACGAACGCCCCGTCGACCAGCAGCGGAACCACCTTGCTCGATTCGAGTTCCGTCGCGACGGTGACATCGTCACCGAAGCCCTTCGCCGCGAGCTCGCGCCCGGACGCGCAGTCGCGTACCAGGGCCCGAACGTCGGCGATGCCCTCGTAACCCGCCCGGGCGAGCACGGCTTCCGGCGAGAGCGGCCCCGAAACGCGCTGTGCGAGAGCGGTGATGACCGCGGCGGCGCCGAGCCAGTCCTCGACCGCGGGCCGCAGGACGTCGGCGCCGGGCCAGTGTTCCCCGGCGGCGATCACCGCGACCGGGTGGGATTCGGTGCCCCACCCCTGCCCGGCGATCCACTCCGCGACCGCGGTGGCGTTGCGCAGGGACGCGGCCAGTACCGGAATCCCGGTGACGGCGGCGCAGATCGCCGATCCGTTCGGCGAGGGCAGGACCAGTCGCGCGGGCGCGGGCGCCCGGCGCAGTGCGGCGGGCGACAGCGACCACGGCTGCCGCGCGGAGACGGCGCTGCGCCCGACGGCCACCTCGGCCCGCTGCGCGGCGGCGAATTCGGCCGCGTTGCCGTCGCGCCACGGGTAGGGCAGGACCCGGGTGCCCGCCTCGACCATGACCGACACCGAGGTGGTGAACGACAACACGTCCACGACGACGACCGCGGCACACCCCGGCCCGAGTGCCCGCGCCCCCGCCAATCCCCAGTCGATCCGGACACCGGCCGGCGACTGCTTCGACCACTCCGGAATCTCGATCATCCCCACCCCTTCACCACGCCCGACGAAACGGTTCGCCAGTGTGTCAGAGATCGGCCGGTTTCGCAGGACCGGTCGCTGCCACCGCCCGGTTGCCGAATGTCCACCGGCAGTGGGGCGTTCGCCGGAGCGCTCGATGACCACGCAGGTTGTCCCGGAAGTGCGCCCGTCTGGGTCATCAACTTCGTGGGACACGTACCCGCTTTGATCACCTCGGATTGCGGCGACCGGCGGGATGTAGATCACGGTCGCCGTAGAGCGTTATGCCCCGCGTCCAGCCTCGCCATCCGAATCACGCTGCGCCCCTTCGGCGCAGCGTTCGGCGAAGAATCCAGCCACCGGGCACCAAGCGCGCGGTGATGGCGATGGCGATGTTGGCCTTGACCGTCTTGACCGATTCCGAGGCAAAGTTGGTCAGCCAGATCCTGTCCGCCACAGCGCATCCGACCGCCCGCCCCGTCTCGGCTCGAGGTGCGAACCGTCGACGGGGATACTCCCCCGGTTCAGCCCCGCAGGCTCGCGATCGCCTTCTCGATACGCCGCTGCCGCGTCTCGGGCTTCTTGGCGCCCTCGATCGCGAGCACGTGTTCGCGCTTGCGACTGTGGGACAACGCGTCGTAGGCGGCGCGCGCTTCGGGGTCCGCGTCCAGCGCCTGAGCGAAGTCCGCGGGTTCGACAACCTCGCGCGGCTCGGTGTCCAGTTCCACCTCGACCTCGACCTCGTCACCGATCTCGATCCCCGCGGCCGCGCGGTTCGCCTTACTGAGACCGATCAGATGACGTCCGCGCATCAGGGCGATGCGGCTCCGCCAGGAATGCCCGTTGATGGTGATCGTGACCGGGGGCCGCGCACCGTCCCCGAGCGCGGTGACCACCTCGGGCGGCACCTCCAGTCCGCGCATCGGCTCGGGCGGCTCGACCTGCGACCGAAACTTCATGTGCGCTCTCCCGTTGACTCACGACGGGTCCGTCCGGCCCGCCTCTCGCTCCCCACTCCAAGATCATCGCGGGCGCGGCGCATGCCATGGCACGTGCCACGCCGTCCGAGGAACCGCACTGCGACAGCTCGCCGCCGATCAGGCCTCGACCAGCGCTGATGGCCCAGCCACGGCAGCCCACGTGCTCGGCCATCTGCCCGGAGCGGATCAGCTCCTGACCCGCGTCGACCACGGTCGTGAACGGCGGCAGGAACACCGGGTCGATACCGCGGCCTTCGCGAACTCCGAGCCACGAGCATCCTCGTGCACCACAGCCGAAACTCTCACGGCTGACGACCAGCCACGGCACCGCAGCCCTCCCGAACTCCGAGCCACGAGCATCCTCGCGCACCACAGCCGAAACTCGTACGTATGCAGCGCAACCGGATCGTTCTGCGACCTGGGCGTCGAGGACCAGGAACTCAAGTTCGGTGCTGACGGCGGCCGTGTCGACGGGGGTCGTCGCGACTTCGGGGGGCCGAGGCCCGGCGGCAGTTCGGCGTGGGTGATCGGTTGGGACCGGAGTTACCGTCGGTGCGCGGAACCCCGTACCGGGGTGTTCCCGCGCCCGCGACACGCCGGTGCGTGAGAATGTGGACGTGTCGAAGTCGAAGCCCGCGGGCGGGATCTCGGACCGTGAGGCCGAAGTGCTCGCCCTGGTGGGGCGGTACCGGAGCAACGCCGAGATCGCCGCGCAGCTGTTCATCTCCGTGCGGACCGTGGAGACCCACGTGTCCTCGCTGCTGCGCAAGGTCGGGGTGCCGGACCGGCGGGCGCTGGCCGAGCGGGCCGCCGAGCTCGACCGGACCGAGGCGGAGGGGGCGCCGGCCGCCGTGCTGCCCGCGCCGCTGACCTCGTTCGTCGGCCGTGCCCGCGAGCGCGACGAGCTGCGCGCGGCGGTGCGGGCGCACCGGCACGTGACCGCGCTCGGGCCCGGGGGCGTCGGCAAGACGCGGTTGGCGCTGGCGGTCGCCGCCGACCTGTCCGGTGAATTCACCGGCGGCGCATGGTTCGTGGACCTGGTGCCGGTGACCGACCCGGCGATGACCGGGGCCGCGGTGGCGCGCGCGCTCGGGATCGGCGAACAGCAGGGTCGCACCCTCGAGGAATCGGTGGCGGCCACGCTCGGCGAGCGCCGGGTGCTGCTGGTGCTCGACAACTGCGAGCATCTGCGCGACGGGGTGGCGCCGTTCATCGAATACCTGCTCGCGACCTGCCCGAACGTGACGGTGCTCGCGACCAGCCGGGCCCGGCTCATGGTGCCGTTCGAACAGGTCTTCACGGTGCCCCCGCTCTCGCTCGGCGACGACGCCGAGGACGCGGTCGCGCTGTTCCTGGACCGGGCCGCCGCGCTGGGCTGGCCGGTGGACGCCGAGCAACTGGATCGGGTGCACGAGATCTGCGGCCGGCTCGACGGACTGGCGCTGGCCATCGAGCTCGCGGCCGCCCGGCTGCCCACCCTCGGGCTGGACGGGCTCGGCGCGAGTCTCGCGGACCCGCTGCGGCTGCTGGTCGGCGGCCGCCGGGCCGATGAGCGCCATCGGTCGGTGCGCGCGATGCTGGACTGGAGCCAGGCGCTGCTGACCGAGGAGGATCGGCGGGTGCTGCGGCGGATCGCGGTGTTCGTCGCCCCGTTCACCGCCGTCGACGCCATGGCGGTGGCGGGGACGGCGGAGCTGGATTCGATCGCGGTCGCCGACGGTCTGGCTCGGCTCACCGAGCAGAGTCTGCTGACGGTCGTCCGATCCGCGCGCGGGACCCGGTACCGGGCACTGGAGACGATCCGCCAGTACGAGCGCGAGGAGCTGGTGAGCGCCGGCGAGCTCGAGGAAACCCTTGCGCGGCACGCACACTGGTGCGCGACGACGGCCGCGGAGTTGCTCGCCGACACCGCGCGCCCGGTGCGGGAGCGGTCTGCGGCGTTCGACGCGATCGCCGACGACACGCGCGCGGCACTGGCCTGGGCGGCATCGCAGGCCGAGCGGCGCGACGACGCGTTCGCCCTCGCGATGTCCCTGGCGCGGTTGACTTTCGATCGCAATCTCATCGGGGAATCCCAGCGGCGCTACGAACAGGCCGCGGCGCTGACCGCGGACCCGGCCGCCGCCGCCGAGACGCTGCGGCGAGCAGCCGAGGTCGCGGGCTGCCGGATGCGCGGCGAGGACATGTATCGCCTGTACCGGGCAGCCGCCGCGATCGCCTGCGGCGCAGCCGATTCGGCCGCCGCGGCGCGGGATCTGGCCACCGCGGCGATCACCGTCTTCCGCATGGCCGATACGTTCGCGCGCCCGATCGCGGTGAGCGAGGCCGCGGCGCTGCTGGACGAGGCGCGCGCACTCGCCGGGACGGATCCGTTGGCGCTGGCCGCGGTGGCGTTGGCCGAATGCGGGGTGCTCGCCCATGCCGACGCCGAGGTCGGCGACTCGGATCCGGCTGCCGCCCGGGTGTCGGAAGGTCCCGCCTCCGAAGCGCTGTCGCGCGCGCGACACGCGGTGACCCTGGCCGACAACACCCGGGACCCGCTCGCGCGCAGTGCCGCCCTGGATGCCCTGGCCGCGGCGCAGTGCTGGGCCGGAGACATCGTCGCCACCGCGGAGACCACCCGGCGGCGCGTGGCGCTGCTGTCCGCGATGCCGCCCACGCCGGCCAGTTCCCTCGAACACGTCAACGCGCTGTCCGAGGCGGCCGAGATCGCCGTCGGGGTGGGCGATCTAGCGGCGGCGCGGCAGGTGGCCGAGCAGTTGCACGACCTGCCGCTGCTGGCCGAGCGCGGCGATTTCGCCACGTCCGCCCTGCTGGTGGCGGAGGCGCTGGCGGGCGATCTCGACGACGTGCTCACTCGCAGTGGTGGATTCCTCGACGCGTGGGAGCTGTCCGGCCGCCCGCATTCCCCCGGTCTGGCTCCGGCGGCCGCGGCGGTCGCGATGGCGCACGGGCTGCGCGGCGACGATGTCGCGCGGGGTGAGTGGCTCGCGATCGTGGACGCGCTCGGCGGCGCCGGGGAACAGCAGTCCGCCTACCGCGCGGTGTTCGAGGCGATCGTGTTGCTCGATCGCGGCGAAACGACAAAGGCGCTGGAAGAATTGGCGATCGAACAGGATTCGCCCGACGAGCGTGCCATCTGGATCTGGCGGCACTGGTACGTCGCCCTGCGCGCCGAAGCCGCGGTGCTGTCCGGCCATCCGGATGCGCGCGGCGTCGTTGCCGCGGCGCGGACCACGGTGTCCGGCAACCCGATAGCAGGTCCGATAGTGGAGCGGGCCGCCGCCCTTCTCGACGGCGACACCACCCCGCTGGCCGCTCTCGCGGCGGAATTCGAACGCGCCCACTGTCATTACCAGTCCGCCCGGACCCTGGCCCTCGCGGCCGGGGTCTGATTCCCGGGTCAGACCGCCGTCTCCCACACGAAGCCGTCGGCGTCGGCGAAGGATCCGATGCCGCTGCTGACGACGATGCGGTGCGAGCCGCTGCCGTCGGGGGCCATGCCGGCGTCCTTGGCGGCGGCCTTGAGCGGGTACATCGCCAGGGTGACCGGCGAGCCCTTGCCCTCGAACTCGGCGTACTTACCGCCGAAGCTCTTGGCCACGGTCAGCCCGCGCTCGACGTAGAACTGCTTGGCGGCCTTCACATCCGAGACGCCGAGCAGCAGGACGACGGTGTCGATCTTGCGGGTGAACGGGCCGACGTCCTTCTTGTTCGAGGTGTCGACCTTCCATACGGACCCGTCCGGCGCCTGCAGCACCGCGCCGTAGCCCCAGAAGCTCTTCTTGGCCGCCTTGACGATCGTGAACCCGGCCTCGACCGCGGTACCGACCAGGCTGTCGACGGTGGACGGCTGCGACACCACGAGGGAGAGCATGAATCCACGGAATCCCGCCGACTCGCCTCGCGTCGGCCGGAACCCGATGGCGTCACCCAGCCCGAAGGCGGCTTCGTAGATCGCGGCGGCGGCAGCGGGGTCCTCGACCTCGAGCTGAACGGTGATATCGGTGCTGGTGAGCGTGTTGTTTTCCATGCCCATAACGATATGGACGGGCCCCACCGGCCGGCATCCGTGCCGACCACGGAACGGACCACGGAGAGCGGGTCGGTGGGCGTCCGGTGGCCCGGGGCCCGCGAGGACCCGGGTCAGTCGCCCCTGGGCCCGCCGCGCAGGGAGTCGATCATGCCGCGCAGCGCGTGGAACGCGGCCGACCGTTCCGGTTCCGTCATGCCCGACAGCATCCTGAGTTCGACGGAACGAACCGCGGCGGAAGCCTTTTCGAGGCTGCGACGTCCCTTGGGCGTGAGGCGGGCGGGCAGCGCCTTGCCGACCGGGGCCTCGGCGGGCCGGGCGACGTAACCGTCGCGTTCGAGGGCCTGCAGCAGGACGTTCATGGTCTGGCGGGTGACGAACGCGCCGCGCGCGAGGTCGGAGTTCGACAGGCCCGGGCGCTGCGCCAGGAGTTCGAGGCACGAGTAGTGCGTGACGCTCATGCCCAGTGGGCGCAGGACTTCCTCCATGGCGGTGCGCAGGGCGCTGGACGCTTCTTTGAGCAGGTAACCGAGCGAAGTCTCCAGGTCGACGGCGTCTTGACTCATGTCAGTATTCTGACATACCGTGGTTCGTGTCAGTTAACTGACACGAATTGAAGGAGGATCGTCATGCCCGTCACCGGCCCCGACTTCGTCTCGCTCCAGGCGCGCGACCTCGCCGCCTCGCAGGCGTTCTACGAGCACTACCTGGGCCTGGTCCGCTCACCCGCCGGGCCGCCCCACGCCGTCGTCTTCGAGACGAAGCCGATCGCGTTCGCCCTGCGCGACGTGGTCCCTGGCACCGACCTCGACGCCGTCGCCCAGCCGGGCATCGGCGCCGCGATCTGGTTGCACGCGACGGACGTCCAAGCCATACACGACGCGCTCGCCGCCGACGGCCACCCGATCGTGGCCGCGCCGATCGACGGCCCCTTCGGCCGGACTTTCACGTTCGCCGACCCGGACGGCTACCGGATCACCCTGCACGACCGCGCGTGATCCGACCGGCGCCGCTCCGGTCCCGCTCGGTCGGCCGGAGCGGTCACCGGATTCGATAGCCTGGCGTCATGGTCGTCGAGCCGGTCAGTGAGCGGACCCCGCGGCCCGTGCGGCGGGCGGTGATGACCCAGTGGTGGCGGGACGTCACGTTCCTGCACTGGACGGTGGAGCCGGACGCGGTGGCGGCGCTGCTGCCGCCGGGAACCCGGCCCGATCTGTTCGACGGGCGCGCCTACGTGGGACTGGTGCCGTTCCGGATGGAACGCACGCTGCGGCTGCCGTATCTGGGCTCGTTCTGCGAGACGAACGTGCGGCTGTACTCGGTCGACGAGCGCGGGCGGCGGGGCGTGGTGTTCCTGTCGCTGGACGCCGCCCGGCTGATACCGGCGCTGGCCGGGCGCGCCGCGGTGTCGCTGCCGTATCTGTGGTCGGCGCTGCGGATCGAAAAGGTTTCCGGCACTGTCGAATACCGATGCCGTCGTCGGCGCGTGGACATCGGGAGCCGGGTGCGGGTGCGCCCCGGCGAGCCGATCGCGGAGCCGACACCGCTCGAGCAGTTCCTGACCGCCCGGTGGGGGCTGCACGTGGCGCGGGGTGGTCGCACCCTCTACATGCCCAACGAGCACCCGGCGTGGCCGCTGCACCGCGCCGAACTACTGGACTGCGCCGACGATCTCGTCGCGGCCGCGGGCGTGTCCGTCGCCGGCGAGGGCCCGGTCAGTGGCCTCTACTCCCCGGGCGTTCCGGTGCGATTCGGCCCGCCCTTTCGCGCGGACCGGCCGATCGAGCGCCGGGGCGACGGGCCCGCCGATCGGTGAACGACCCGGCCTCCGGTAGTGCGCGGGCCGGTGTCAGCCCGCGTTCGACGTGCAGATGGTGTCCAGCACCGACAGCGGCTTGACGAGCCGGGCGAGGCCGAGATCGAAAAGGAAGCTCGTCGGCGGGGACAGGGTTCGATTCCCCATGTCCAGGGCGGCAGCCTCCGCCGCGGCGGCGGTGTTGCCGCGGCCGGTCAGATAGGTCGGTTCCACACCGTTCAACCACGAGGTCCAGGCTTCGAACTGCACGACCGAGGCGCAGCTGTTGTGCACCCGCGCGAAAACCGTGCAGCGCGAGACCGTGCACGCCGCCAACGCGGCCGCATCGGCGGCGTCCTGCGACGGAAAATCAACGGCCACACCGACTCCGGTGTGGTGATCCCACGGTGTGCCCTCGGTCTTCTCCTGATAGATCGCGATGGCGCCGTACAGGTCACCGGCCGCGTTCGCCGTCCCGGTTCCGGAGACGATCAGGGCTCCGGCGGCCGGAACCACCATGGCCAGAGCGGATTTCCCAACAACGACATGTACTCGACCCCCGAGTGTGTTCTGCACCGACCGGGCGATCATTCCCGTAATCGAGACCGATGTCTACCTCGCGCAGGGTATTTCGATATGGGTGCCGAGACGGCTGTGCCTTACTCCGGCAGATCTCCGGCACGGTGCGGAACCGCGATGTCGAACCGCCAGGATCCGGGGACGCCCGTGCGCGCGGCGGCCTCGGTGTGCAGACTCAGGAAGTCCGCGCGCGGCAGGTCGACCGCACCGAGCGAGGCGAGATGCTCGGAGGTCACCTGGCAGTCGATGAGCGCGAAATCCCATGCGGTGAGCTGCGCGCACAGCCAGTACAGCGCGATCTTCGAGGTGTCCCGGGCACGGGAAAACATGGACTCGCCGGCGAAGGAACGCCCGCGCGCGACCCCGTAGAGCCCGCCGACGAGTTCGCCGTCGCGCCACACCTCGACCGAGTGCGCGTGGCCGAGTTCGTGCAGCCGCACGTAGGCCGCCAGCATGTCCGCGCCGATCCAGGTGCCCGCCTCCTTGGCGCGCGGCGCGGCGCAATTCACCATCACCTCGGTGAAGGCCCGGTCCATGGTGACGGTGTAGTCGGCGGCGGCGACCGCCCGCCGATGTGACCTGGTCACCCGCAGCGCGCCCGGCACCAGGATGCTGCGCGGGTCCGGGCAGTACCAGTGGATGATCTCGCCGGGGTTGTACCAGGGAAAGATGCCCGCGGAGTAGGCGTCCAGCAGCCGCTGCTCGGACAGATCCCCGCCGAACGCGATCAGCCCCGACGGGTCCGCGTGCTCGACCGGTGGAAAGGGCTGGTCCGGTTCGGCCAGGAACAGCCGGATCAGGTCGCTGGCGTCGGTCACCGGGCAGACACTACCGATCCGCGCCGACAGCGTCCGGGTGCGGCGTGGGCCGCCGGTCGGCGTGGTCTACGCACGGCTGTGCCGCGGCTGCGGCGGCGGCGCGTACCAGTCGGCGTCGAGACCGACGTAGCGACTGTCGTGGCTCACGACCTCGGCGTCGTACTGCCGCAGCAGCATGGCGATGTGCGGATCCTGGACTGGGTCGAACGGAGTGGCGGCGGTGCGGCGGTGCTCGACCAGGGCGTTGCGGAGCTTCCCGGCCCGCCGATGACCCGATACCCGCAGCACCGTGAGCGAGGTCAAGTGGTTGCCCTGTTCCCGGAAGACGTCGACCCGCGAGGCGGCCAGTCCGAGCACGCGGGCCACGAGCAACGGCACACCGACGATCACCTGGGCCGCCATCTCGACCAGCGAGACGGCGAACAGCACGAACCACAGCAGGAGTAGAAGCACCTCTAGCACCTGCCCGAGAACGATCATCACCAGCAGGAGAACCAGCACAAGAGGCAACTTCCACAGCCATTCCCAGCCGCTGATCCCGGTTAGCTTCGCCTCGCGCTCGGCCCGGCGCCGCTCCCGGCGCACAGTTCTCTGCGACGGCTGCGGCCCCTGCTCCGCATCGATGGGCGTCGGCGCGGCCGCCGGCACCTCGTAACGGAAATACGTGTTCTCGAACCCGATGTTGTACGGCTGCACCACCCGCCGCCACGGCGCGAATCTGCGCCGCAGGTACCAGAATCGCTTGCTCGCGTCCCGAACTCTCACGCGCGCCAGTAAATCAGCAACGGTGGACGGGGCGCGATCGCATTCCTGCGCGGGAACGGTTGCCGTGCAGGATGACCCGGGTACTGGCGACCGCGACCGTGAGCGCGGTCATCACCGGAACCGCCGATGCGCCCCCGCCGTCACCGAAACCATTTGGTGGTCAGAGGAATTCGGGTTCGGCCACCCATCCGGCCCCGAGCACCAGCGAAGTCGACTTCTGAATGATGTAGAAGCCGAACGGCCGATCGAGGCAGACCGTGATCTTCCTGGGCTGCTCGACGATCGGCGGGGGGATGTTCTCCGGCGGCGCGGGCGGGCCTTCCATGCCGAATCCGGTCGCGGTGAAGGAGGCCGGAACAACCTGCCTCGCTTCTCCCACCAGCAGCTCCTGCTCGGAGATCATGGGCAGCGATTCGCCGTACTCGTCGAAGTCGTCCGCGGTGAGCTCGCCGTCGGTCTCGCGATCACCGTCGCCGTCGTCGTAGTACGCGCCGCACGCGCCGAACCAGTCGTCGCTCAGCTCACCGCCGCGGAGCAGGTCGTGCTCCGCGCGAATCGTGAAGCGCGGCACGATGAATTCCACGACATCGGTGTCGGAGTCCGCGGCCTCCACCGTGACACCCGGGCCGGTGTAGCCGATGTCGAGGATCGACGGACCGGCCGACAGCGTCTCGGCTCCGCTGTTCAGCACCGCGGCCGGGCTCGCACCGGGTTCGCCCGCGACGAGCATGACGTTGACGTCGTCCAGTCCGGTGACCAGGGCGCAGGTGGCGTTCTCGGTCGACCAGACCAGGCTCGTGTTGACACCGAGTCTGCGCACGGCGGCCAGCCTTCGGCCCATCCATGGCCCGGCTGCCGGGGTGTGTTCGAAGTCGGCGAAGGGAACCGCCCAGGTCGTCCGCACGGCGAGAGCGGATATCAGGACCAGGGGGCTGTGCGGATTCAGCGCTCGACGGAAGTCGTCACCGAAGCCCCCGGTGCGCTCGTCCACCCACTTCCGCACCCGCTCGGGTTCGAACGGCTCGACAGTCACCCCATCGGGAAGTCCTTCGGCCCAGTCGGATTCGATGCCGATGTCATCGCGATGCCACATGCCGACCGACACATCCACCGCCGGTGACCTGCGCACGAGATCGAGGAAGAATCGGGCGTGCCCGAGGGCGTCGTGTTCGTCGAGGCCGACGCTGTATCCGAGTTCCTGGAACTCGTGGAACTCATCCGCCCCGCTCAGCAGCAGCGCGAGCAGCGGCCACAGGGCCGGAGCCGAGATCACCGTGGAGGCGGACGGGTCGTCGAGGGCTTCGATCCAGTCGTCGGTCAGGCTGTTCACGGCATCCGCGATGGCCGCTCGATCGATGTCCACGGAATCCTCGTCCGGCGAAGGCTTTTCGCTCACCGCGGTGCCCGGCTCGCGGGGAATCCCGAGTTCGGCATCGATGTACCAGAGGTCGTCGCGGCCGAGTTCGTCGCGGTAGGACTCGAAGGTGAGCTGCCGGGGATCGTCGATCCCGCGGATCGTGCGCAGTGTCGCCACGGCCAGTTCGGCCAAGCCCGTCGCGTCGTTCTCGTACGGCTCGATTCTCCCTCCCGTCCAGCCGCCGTCGCCGTCGGGCGTCCAGCCGAGAACTGTCAAATGTGCTGCCGCCGAGTCGTTCCCGAGCAGTGTCGGGTCGGTAACGTCGCACCGGACGTCGACCCCGCCCTCATTCCGGAATCGCACGGTCATCGCCTCACCCGCCCGCAGAATCAGCACGGCACGTTGTTGCAGGGTGCGCGCCACCCAGGCCAGGCGTTCGGTGAATTCGGCCCAGTCCGCGGCCTGTTCGCCCAGATCTCGATCGGTGGGGCGGTCCGAGGGAAAGTAGAAGTCCTCGCGTCCGGGAATGGAATCGTCCGTGGAGCGGTACCGGACCTGGGCTGGGGTCAGCCCGAACCCGTCACGCAGCACGGCGACCACAGCCTGTGCGGCCTTCTCGACCTCGGCCCGGGAGGACCGCCACGAGTAGCGCCAGCGCACAACCCATTCCCCCGAGCGGCGGCCCTCGTGCCACACCGACATATCGCCCCACGACGGATCGGCCCCGTTGAGCTCGGGTGACCGCACGACCGCCAGCACTCGCGCCGCCTGATCGGGGTCGTCGGGCACCACCACGGTGGCCTCGACGCCCTTGTGGTCACCGTCGAAATCGACGTATCGGTGCGAGTCGCCGATACGGACGGCCCCGCAGCCGTCCTCGAACTCGATGAACTGGACCTCCCAGTCGATGGCTGTCCACATGTGATCCGGCATGAGCCGTCCCTCCCAGTACTGATGTGTCGAACGCGCGCAGCGTAGCGGGCGGCGGGGACATCGAAAGTCCCCACCGCCGTTCGGCCGCAACGCTTTCAACAGGCCACCGGCGGGCGGTTCGGCGACGGGTCAGTCCAGGTCGATGCGAACGGTCAGCAGCTGGGTGCCTACCGCGCGTACGACCGCGCTGTTGGCCCGGGGTAGAGCGCGCAGGCGGGCACGGGCGTCGTCGTCGGGCACCAGGTGTGCGGTGCCGGTGTGCCAGCGGCCGCGGATCCGCAGGCGAACGCGGTTGTCCGCCAGAATGTTTCGGACGTACTGGGACTTCTCGCCGAACTCGGAGACGAGCCAGAAGGTGGTGCCGGTGCGGCGGCCGCCTATCGGGGTGATCCGGGGCTCACCGCTCTTGCGGCCCGTCGTTTCCAGGAGGGTCTGTATCGGTAGACGGCCCATGATCGGGTTACCGATGTGTCGTTGCGCCGTCGTCACCACTCGGTGTTGCAGGTCTCGCAGCTTGGTCACGGGTCGATCCTATTCACGAGTCTGTCTTTCGGCCTGCGGAGTTCCGGCCGAAGGGGACCGGCCAGAACCCGGCCGGAGCACGGCCGAGGCCGACAAACAGCCGGGTCGGCAGGCCACGGGGTCGGCGGGCCTGCGGATCGGCAGGCCAGCGGGCCGGGCGACTAGCGCGGCCACCGATCGAAGCTCCCGTAGGCGCGGACACACGTGGCAAGTGAACGCCCTGGCATCCCGACTCGCATGGTCGAATCGACTGATCGGATCGGATCGCTGTGATCGGGTGCGGCCGGGGTGCCGTGCGACAGGGTTGATGGTGGAAGGAGGCCTCGTGATCTCGGCACTCAACAGGCTGGTCGACCTCGTCGAAGAGCAGCTGACCGACGAGCTCGATATCGGCGGGCTCGCCAGGGAGCTCGGCACGACCGAGTACCACCTGCGGCGGATGTTCTCGTCGCTCGCGGGCATGCCGCTCTCGGAGTACGTGCGGAGGCGGCGCATGACCGTCGCCGCCGCCGAAGTCGTTCGCGGCGAGGACGATCTGCTGAGCATCGCCGTCCGGCACGGTTACGGCTCGGGCGAGGCGTTCGGCCGGGCGTTCCGCGCCGTCCACGGCGCGAGCCCCGGTGACGTGCGCCGCGACGGAGGCCCCCTTCGCACACAACCGCAGCTCAGGTTCCGCCTGACCGTAGAAGGGAGCACCCCCATGGACACCCGCATCATCGACCGCCCCGCGTTCCGGCTCGTCGGGCACGCCGCCCGGGTTCCACTGATCCATCGCGGCGTCAATCCGCACATCCAGCAGCACATCGCCGCGCTGCCGCCGCAGGAGCATGTCCGGCTGAAGGACCTGAGCGACACCGATCCCGCCGGCCTGCTGCAGGTTTCGGACGGCGTGGATCCCGACGGCGTCGAGGGCACCGAACTGACCTACCTGCACGGCGTCGCCGTGCAGCTGGAAACCCCCGTCCCCGCCGACCTCGACGCCATCGATGTCCCGGCCGGCACCTGGGCGGTGTTCCACACGTCCGGTCCCCACCCGAAAACCCTCCAGGACACCTGGGCCGCGACCGCGACCGATTGGTTCCCCTCGAACCCGTGGCGTCTGCGACCGGGCCCGTCGATCGTCGCGATCCTGGAACGCACGGCAGATTTCACCACCGCGACCTGTGAGCTGTGGTTGCCCGTCGAGCCGGAGTGACTGTCGCTGCGGACCCGGGCGTACGGCGGTTCGGCGGCGGACGGGTTGTCGCGTCCAGGGTGCACGCACCGCGCTGCTGAATCATGCTCGCCGCCAACGCGGTTAAGCCCGCCGCCGCCGGCAGGTGCCCGTCGGGAGCGAGGAACCGGCCCGTCCGGATTCCCGTCCGCAGACCCTGTCGAGTGTCCGCCCCAAGGCAGGCGCAGGGCCTCGATCGCCGGCAGGGTTGCCCGTTGGAAGCGAAGAACCGGCCCGTCCGCAGACCTTGTCGGGTGTCAGCCCCAGGGCAGGCGCAGGACTTCGAGTTCCGATTTCGCAAGAATGGCGTTCACGAGGTCCGGCGGGCCGGCCACCTTCGTACCCCAGAGGTCCCAGTCCGACCAGGTGATCCAGGATCGGTCCGCGGCCCACAGATTCGACGGCGAACCGGCGCCGGCGGGGTGGTCGTAGAGCGCGGTCGCCGACCCGAGCGGGCCGGAAAGCGTTACGCCGGTGTCGAACTCGCCGCTGGCGCCGGGGCCGAAGTAGGCCACGCAGGGTGTTTCCGCGCCTTGCGGGGACCAGGCGATCAATACCTCGAGCAGGGCTTCCCACGACTCGCGGTCGAGCGAGCCCTCGGCGGGCGGGCGGATGCTGACCGGCCAGCTGCCGTTCACCGTCGCACCGGGCATGCAGCGGAAACACGGCAGGATGCCCTCGGCGACGGGCTCCTCCCCCAAGCGCTCGGCCAGTTCGGCCCAGCGCAGCCGCCGCCACCCCGGCCCCGGGTGGCGCGAGCGGCCCAGCGACCCGCCCGTCTCCACGGAATTCGCATCGAGTGTGGCCAGCCCCGGGAACGTGACCGGCTGCTCCAGGCTGGTGGCCAGCCGCCGCTTGCGCGCTTCGTCGTAGGTGAGTTCCGAAGGCGCCGAGTCGTGTTCGTACATCGCGTTCAGCACCCACACGGCGTCGGGGTGTGACGGGATTTCGTACCCGCACCATCCGATATCCGTGTCGGGCGTGCCGAGCCACGACACGAGCGCCCTGTCCGCGATGTCCCACTCCACGCGCCCAGCGTAGCGAGCATCACCGCACGTGGGAGCGGTGCCGGGCGCTCCGCGCCGGAACGCGGAGCGTCACGTAGCCGGAGCACCCCGAAAAGCTGAGACTGGAAACCGAAGAGTCGATCACGAAAACTGTTGGGCCGCCATTCATTGCGACGCGGCAGGAAAGAGCATCTCGGTCGCCGCGCGCAGGATCTGATCGGCGCGCAGCAGGGTGGTGCACGCGGCGGGATCGCAGGTGCGGTGTGCGGCGCGGGCCTGGGCGGCCTCGATCACGCCGAGGTAGGCGTCGGTGGGGAAATCGCACTCGGCGAGCTGGGCGGAACGGGTGGCGATGGCGTCACTGACGGAGTCGCCGAGTCGCGGAGCGGAGTGCGGAAGAGGTTGACCCTCGGGAGATTTCATGGGATTACCGCGCTTCGGGGTGGTCGGGAGCGGCGAGGCGGAGGCGGCAGTTGGGGAGATAGGGGTTCTGACGGGTGAACACAGTGTGCCCGGTGGTGGCGCAGGTATGCATCGACTCGAGCGGATAGCGGTACCCGCCTTCGAGAACGATCGCCCGGTCGGTGATCGCGGTGATCCGCAAGCGGGACAGGACGATCCCCCGGGTCTGCGAGAGTTCGACGACACGGGCGCCGACGCGCACCCACGCCGGGAGTTCCGGAACGGCGGCCTGCGCGTCGATGTCGAAGGCCAGCAGCGCTTTCGCCTGCGCCTTGCGACGGCAGACGGAGGTCGGGCACTCCCGATGGGTGGCGAGTTCGCGCCGGGCGCGCTCGGCTGTCAGCTCATCGTCGGGAACGGGATCATGGTCGAGTTGCTGTGCGGCGGTATTCATTCGGCAGCTCCGGTCGGCTCGCGGATCGATGAATGCGACGGGATCGACGCTGGTCGCCCCGCTGCGGGTACCTACAAGTCTGCGCGCCGGAGTTATGCTCGTGGAAGCTTCCCAGTGAACTACGACACAATCTTTCCTTCCGGCTTGGAAGCTTTGTTCCAACACAAAGGGAGACAGTTGTGAAAAGCCATACGCTGCCGGCGCGGCTGATGGGGATGACGCTGGAGGCGCTGCGAGAGCGCATCCGACCGGCGATGAGTCGCGAGGCCGCCGCCAAACTCCTTGGACTGAGCCAACAAACACTGTGGCGATACGAGCGAGCACAGTGGGAACAACCACCCAAGAAGGTCTCGATCCTGGCGATGTGCAGGCTGTACGACGCCGACACCGCCGAGCAGGAAACGATATTGGATCTACTGGGCAGGGCGAGCGAGTCCGGTTGGTGGCAGAAGTTCGACAACGCGATGACTCCGGGCTTCTCGCAATTCGTAGCCCGCGAGAACTCGGCACAACGGATGATCAGCTATCAGGACACGTTGCTGCCGGGAATGCTGCAAACCGCCGAGTATCGACGCGCGATGGCGTACGTGATCGATCCCAACGCCCCGGAAGACTCCGTTACGTCGAGTATCGCCGTGGCCACGATGAGACAGGGGCGGCTCGAAGAGACCAGCCAGGCCCGGCTCGAAGTTGTTGCGGTACTGGCAGAACGCGTCCTGCGACAGACCATCGGCGGTGCGACCGTGATGCGCGACCAACTGGAGCGGCTTCTGACGCTGGTCGAAATACCCACCGTTTCGATTCGGATCATCCCCGAGGGCACTCCGCACATCGGTTTGGCGACAGGGCCGTTCGTCGTCCTGGAATCGCCGAAGAGCGACAAGCAATGGATTCCGGATGAGCCGCCGACGGTGTACCTGCAGCACTTCACGGGAAGCCTCTACTTGGGACGAGACGAGGAAGTCCAGAAGTACTACCGTGCATTCGAGGGCATCGCCGAGGCATCGGTCAGCAGCGAGGAAAGCCGAGCGCTGATCAGTCGTATCGCAAAGGATCTAGAGCAGTGAACGTCGAACCGTCCAACACATACTCGATCGACTATTCCGCGCAGCTGGTAGCGGCTCGGTGGTTCAAGAGCTCCCGCAGCACACCGCAGCAGGACTGCGTCGAGGCGGCGCATCTCACGGAAGGCATGGTCGGCGTGCGAGATTCGAAGAACCCCGCCGGCCCGGCGCTCGTCTTCGACGGAACGTCCTGGGACGCTTTCATTTCCGGGGTGCGGGCCGGAGCGTTCGACCGCTAGCAGCGAACCCGGGCGGCTCCCGGGGGCCGAGAACCCCCGGAGGCCGTGCGCCGAACACTCAGGCGGGTTTGCATTCGATGGTCGCGTACTTGGCGGTGCCGCGCCATTCGGTCTGCGCCAGCCCCTTGGCCTGGCGCAGGTTCTTGCGCGCCTCGACGGTGACGGCGGGCAGCGGATCGCCACCCCAGGTCTCGGCGGTGCAGACGTAGGCGCGGGGCGCCGCCGCTGCCGCGGAAGGCGTTCCCGCGACGACGAACACCGGGGCCACCGCCATGACGGCGGCGGGGAGGGTGGCCAGGTACTTGACGTTCAACGACGTCTCCTCACGGTGATCTCGACAGGTGCGACCGCGCGGGCGGGGCGGGACCCGACGGCACGCAGATTCTCGCACGTGCGGCGGGTTTCGGCCGGGCCAGGTTTCCACGGCGGAGTTTCGGGTGTGGCCGGTTGCGGGCGTAATGATGTTCACGAATTTCCGTTGATCGAAACGCGTCATTTGACCGAATCTTGTTGTTTCACAACAGAATTGGGCTATTCACGCTTGCTATTAAGGCGTAGAATAGAGGCATGGATTCGAGGAAGGTACCCACCATCGCAACGAGTGCCAAAGCACTTGGCGCCGCGGTGGAGAACCTGCTCGAATTGCCGATGTACTCGTTGGCCAAGGACGAGGTCATCGAAGTCATGCAGGAGCTCGAAACCAGCTTCCGCAAACTCGAAGCCGTCAAGCAGCGGTTCGCGCTCGAATGCGGAGCGCGGGACTTGGGCCCTCGGGCGGGTGTGAAGAGCTTGATCCTGTTCCTGCAGCAGACCCTGCGCCTGTCCTACGCCGAGGCCGCCGCCCGCGTTCGCAACGCTGATCTGCTGTCGACGGTGTCCGTGGGTTCCAGTACCCGGCCGCCGAAATTGCCGCTCGTAGCCGCAGCGCAACGGGCCGGGGAGATCTCCGCCGATCATGTGAAGGCCATCAACGATGCGCTGACGCGGATCCCCGACGCCGCCGGTCCGGAAGTCAAAGACCATGCCGAACAACACCTCACCTCATACGCCCGCGAGGGTGACCCGAAGGGTGTGACCAAGCTCGGGGTCCACATCCTCGCCCACGTCGACCCCGACGGGCGATTGACCGAGGACCGAGACCGCCAGCGAGTCCGGAGCGTCAAGATCGGGCATCAGGGCATCGACGGCATGTACCCGATCTCCGGGTTCCTCACCCCGCAGCTGGGGGCGGTCATGATCCCGATGTTCGAGAAATTCGGACGACCCGGCATGTGCAACCCCGACGACCCAGAAAGCCCCTGGACCACCGCCGAACTCGGCCTCGACACCGAACTCGACGACGGCGACGAGAACGCCGACGACGCCGATGCGAACGACCCCTCGCTGACCCCGGCCCAGCGTGCCCGCGCCGCTCTCCGCGCGAAGCTGCGCGCGGCAGCCAAGCGCGATCACCGCAACGCCGAGCAGCGCAACCACGACGCGCTGATGGTGTTCTTCCGCCCGGACATGGGCCCCACGAAGCTCGGATCGCATCGTGGACTGCCGGTCTCCACCATCATCACCATGAGCATCGACGACCTCGAGAAGCGCGCCGGGGTCGCGACCACAGCGACCGGTGGGACGATGTCGATTACCCAAGCGCTCCAGGTGGCCAGGAATTCGACCCCGTATCTGGTGGTGCTCGATCGCAACGGCCGACCGCTGCACCTGTCTCGGGGGCAGCGTCTCGCCAACCCGGCACAACGGCTCGCGTTGACTGCCACCGAGCGCGGGTGCACCCGCCCCGGATGCGATGCGCCAGCGAGCCGCTCGGCCGTGCACCACATCCGAGAATGGGCCGATGGCGGCGAAACGGACATCGAGGACCTGACCCTGGCGTGCGATGGTTGCCACGCCCAGATCAACACCGGCCCGAACGGGTGGGAAACCGTTGTGATGAGCGAGGACTCGGAGAATCCGGGCAAAACCGGCTGGATTCCTCCACCACACATCGACCGAGCTCGGAGACCACGCGTGAACTTCCGCCACCACCCCCACTTTCCGGGTATCCCCGCACGATGGCGCTGCTAACCATCACGCCCGGTCGTGACTCCCCGCTCACTGCTTTCCACTCTGCCTCTTCGGCTTTCGACGCCGAAGAGGCTTTCGTGCGCCGACACGCCCACCCACCCCCTTGGCGTCGAACCCGCCCGAACTCCACCACGACCCCAGCACCGGGCATCCCCGAACGGCGACTCCGCCAACGACCACACCCCTGCCTTGAACCGCTCACTGCTCCAAGCACTTTCGCTCGCCGCCTCATGGCCTTCGGAACCGAACGGGCTCCCACCCACCTTGCCCCCGGCCCGGCCATCCCACTCACACCGCTGGTGCGACCACACGCACCGGTGTTCACGCCCGTGGCCGACGTAGCCCACACCCACACCGGCCGTGCGGCTTCCCGCGGGGTTCGGGAGAGCAGGCAAAACATATGCGACAGTGCTGGTTACCTCGCCTGCCGTACCCGACCTACGGCTCCCCAGCCAGGAGCCCGTTCACCCTTCCAGCCGGGCCGGCCGGCCGTGGGCACCTTCTCGAGACCTACAGACAAAGACTCGACGTCAACACAATGAGGGTGATGTCTCTGGCGGTGATTGCCGCGCCCGGTCCAGGGTTCGGAACCCGGCCACGCATCCAAGGGCTTCGATCCCGTTGATCGGCCCGGAAGGGCTGGAACCGCCGCCGAGGCACCCAACCCGCCCCCGCTGGTACTCCGTTATCCAGGCGTCCTTTCCCCGGCAGGGCACCCAACCGCAACCGAGTCTCCGGACGTGCCCCCGCCGGTACTCCGATTTCTAGTCGTCTTTCCTCCGGCAGGGCTCAACCGCCATCGAGCCTCCCAACGTGCCCCCGCTGGTACTCCGTTGTCCAGGCATCTTTCCTCCGGTAGGGCACCCAACCGCCGCCGAGTTTCCCGACGTGCCTCCGCCGGTACTCCGTTGTCCAGGCATCTTCCCTGCGGTAGGGCACCCAACCGCCGCCGAGCCTCCCGACATGCCCCCGCCGGTACTCCGTTATCCAGGCATCTTTCCTGCGGTAGCCCTCCCAGCCGCAACCGATGCACCCAACTCTTCCCGCCGGTACTCCGCTGTCCGGGCTTCTCTTCCTCGGCAGGGCTCCCAACCGTGATCGAGGCACCCAACGTTCCCCGACTGGGACTCCGCTTTCCAGGATTCTCCCCTGCGGTAGGGCACTCCACCGCGATCGCGTCTCCGCCGTGCCCCGCCGGTACTTCGTTGTCAGAGCGTCTTCCTGCAGTAGGACACCCAGCCGCCGCCGAGTCTTCCAGGCGCTCTGCCGGTACCCGCACTCCTGGCTTCTCGCCCGCGGTAGGGCACCCCACCGCTGACCGAGCACCTGACGCGCCCCCAGCGACACGCCATCGAGCCCCGTCTACGCGGGCCAGTCGTAAGCGACGCCGGTCAGCTTCTCGCTCAACCGCCACAGCGCACCGGCCTGGGTGCGGCTGTAGGCCAACGGGTTTCGAAGAGTGCGCCGGGGATAGCCAAGAGTCTCCAGCGCCGGGCCGACGTAGGAGTTCCCGGCCAGGCCGGGGACCGTCGCCGCGTAGAGCTGGGGCAGTGCGCCCATCCGATCTGACTGCGCCATCCCGACCAGCGCGCGCTGCTGTAGCGCGGAAATGCGTGCGGTCCAGCCGCTTTCGGGGGTCGACTCGTAGAGGTTGGTGGCGGACAGGCCGGGGTGGGCGGCTACGGCGATCAGGGGCGTGCCGTGGGCGCGGGCTCGCCGGTCCAATTCGGCGGTGAAGAGGAGGTTGGCCAATTTCGATTGGCTGTAGGCCAGCCAGCGCAGATAGACCACGCGCCACTGGGGATCGAGCCAGTTGATCGCGCCACCCCAGGCCGCGATGGACGACACCGTCACCACTCGGGGCGCGGGGGCACGCAGGAGCGCGGGGAGCAGCAAACCCGTCAGCGCGTAGTGGCCCAGATGATTGGTGCCGAATTGGGCGTCGAAGCCCTCGGCGGTGCGCGCATTGCGCGGGAGCGCCATCACGCCGGCATTGTTGACCAGCAGGTCGATGGGAACACCGCGCACATCGAGGTGGTCGGCCGCGCGCCGCACGGAACCGAGGTCGGCCAGATCCAGCGGCAGGACTTCGGGTTTGGGTCCGGTGGCTCCGGCGGCGACAGACTCCAGGGCGGCAGCGGCCTTGATCTCGTTGCGGCAGGCCATGAGAACGTGCGCGCCCTTGGCCGCCAGGGCTTCGGCGGTGCGCAGGCCCAGACCGCTGTTCGCGCCGGTGACCACGGCCGTCTTGCCGCTGAGGTCGGGGATATCGTCGGCTGTCCAGCGCCGGGCGATCAGGGGCGGATTGACCGCCTTCGCCGCGGCCGTGTGCACCTGTGCCATCACCTTCACACTCTTCCTACGCGCGCAAATATCGTCTGAGACAGAGTAGCCGGTCATGCTAGGCTGCGACAGTTCTCGCGGCGGGCCGCCGTCGCCTACCGATCGCATCGAGGGGGCCGCGATGGCCGACCGTCAGCACACCTACGGCACGGCGCTGCAGACGCCACCCGGCCCGTTCGAACGGGCGGCGCGCGAGCTGTTCGCCGAGTTCACCAGGTGGCTCGCACCACGGGCACGTCGGGCCGGTCGAGCGGTGCGCGCCGAGCTCACGCGAGCCGCGTTCATCGCCGCGACACTGGGATTCGCGCTTCTCGCCGCGGTCTACGGCACCATCTACTTCTTCGCCTTCGTCGTCGAGTTGCTCGGACAGTGGATGCCACACTGGGCCGCGCTGGGACTCACCTCGACCCTGATGCTGATCCCAGCGGCGCTCGCCGCCCTGATCGGGGTGCGGCAGATGTTCCGACTGCGCAGCGTGCGCGCCGCCCGCGCCGCGGCCGGTGCGGCGAACACGGCATTCACCAATCTCGGGCGACGAAACACGAAGGGCGTCAAACCTTTCTGACCTCGATCCCGGTACGCGGCTCTACCGCGAGGACGGCGACCACGGCACCGACGGCGAGCGCCACCGTCAGCGAGAGGGGCCACTCGATCGCACGGCAATGGTCGGCACGATTCCACGTAAGCCGATATCGTGTCTGAGACAATCTGGGTGCACGGCGGTCGACAGTCTCGGAGCAGCTGCCCCGCAGTTCTCCCGAAAGCAGCCGAGCCATGATCGAAACCCTTCTCATCGCGGCGATCGTTCTCCTGGTGGCAGGCGCTATCGTGGCCGCGATCAGCGCCGCCGTCCTGCATCGCTGGCGACGCGCGGTGCTGTCCGGCGGCGGCTTCGAGGTGCGTCCCGTGTCCGCCGAGCACGTCGACGAATTCCTCGCCGACCGTGGCACTTTCGCCGTCACCGCGATCCGCGAGTTCGCAGCGCCCGCCGCGCGGGTCTGGGACGCGCTGCAACTAGACGGCGCCTTCTCCTGGCTGCCGCTGGTCAACGGCATTCGCTACGCCGATGACCGCCGCCACGAGGGCGCGGCTCGCGTGATCGACGCACCACTGTTCGCGGCGCGGGAACGCGTGATCATCCAGGCCCCGCACACTCGCCTCACCGTGACAGGCACCGCACTCTCGATTCCCCTACTGGTCACCGGTTTCGCCCAGGACTACCGATTCACCGAGCTGAACGGCCGCACTACGGTGGCCTGGACCATCGCCGTGCGCCCGCGCTTCGGCCGCTTTCTGCCACTGCGCTGGGGAGCTCCGTTCGTGCGTCCCTTCGCGGCCTGGGCGCTCGGCGGGCTCCGCACGCGGATCTGAGCTTCACCTCACCCGCGCGGACGGTGGCGGCTACCCTCGTCGAGACCGCAATAACACTGCCGTGCTTGCTGATTGGTCGCTAAGGGGTTCCACAGTGAATACACTCGAGACCTTCTCCACCCGCGGCGGCGGGTTCCGCGATGTCGTCGTCACCGCCGTAGAGATGACCACCTCCATCGCCGCCGATACCGAGGGCACCTGGCAGGGCCTGCTCACCGGAGCCAGCGGAATCGGCAAGCTCACCGATCCGGAGCTGGCCCGGCTCGAACTGCCGGTGACGATCGGCGGCAAACTCGTCGACGATCCCACCGATGAACTGGATCGGGTCCGCAAACGGCGGATGTGCTACGTGCAGCAGATGTCCTACGCCATGGGAAAACGACTGTGGGACAGCATCGGACGACCCGAGGTGGATCCCGAACGGCTCGGCGTGTGCATCGGTACCGGGCTCGGCGGCGCGGATTCCATCGTCGAAGCCAATGACGCCATGCGCGATCACGGGTATCGCAAGGTGTCTCCCTTCGCGGTGCCGATGTCGATGCCCAACGGCGTCTCCGGTGTGGTGGGGCTCGAGATCGGCGCGCGAGCCGGCCTCGTGACACCGGTGTCGGCCTGTGCCTCGGGGTGCGAGGCGCTGGTGCACGCGTGGCGGTCGATCGTGCTGGGTGAGGCCGACATGATCGTGGCCGGCGGGGTCGAGGGGTACATCAATCCCGTTGCCATCGCCGGATTCTCGATGGCCCGGGCGGTCAGCACCCGGGCCGAGCAGCCCGAGCGCGCGTCCCGGCCCTTCGACCGGGATCGGGACGGGTTCGTGTTCGGCGAGGCCGCGGCACTGCTCGTGATCGAGGCCGAGGAGCACGCACTGGCGCGCGGCGCCAAACCACTCGCCCGGCTGCTCGGCGCCGGGCTCACCGCCGACAGCTACCACCTGGTCGCCCCCGATCCCGATGGGGTCGGATGCGCGCGAGCCATGCGCCGCGCGCTCGAGACCGCCGGGGTGGGCCCCCGCGAGGTCGATCACGTCAACGCGCACGCCACCGGCACCACGATCGGGGATCTGGCCGAGGCCAAGGGCATAGCGGCCGCGGTCGGCACGCATCCGGCGGTGTACGCGCCCAAATCGGCGCTGGGACATTCGGTCGGCGCGGTCGGCGCGCTGGAGGCGATCCTGTCGGTGCTCACCCTGCGCGATCAGGTGATACCGCCGACGCTCAATCTCGACAATCTCGATCCGGAGATCGATCTCGACGTCGTGCACACCGCGCCGCGCCGGACCACCGTGGACTTCGCGCTCAACAATTCGTTCGGTTTCGGCGGACACAATGCCGCGGTGCTGTTCGGGCGCTATTGAGCGCGGAGCCTCCGGCCCCGCAGGCGAGCCAGCCGTTCGGGCTCGAGCACCCGAGCCACTCGCCGCGCGACGCGCGGGGACACCCGGTTCGCCAGGTACAGCGCCCCGGCTTCGATCGGTGTGGGCACCACCGCCGGATTTCGCGCCGCGATGCGAACGATCATGCGGGCGATGCCGTCCGGACCGTCGGCGGCGTAGATCCCGGTCGGCGCCGGCGCGGGACAGACAGCGGTAACGCCGACGCCGGTTCCGGCGAATTCCAGCCGCAGCCCTTCGGTGAGCATCCGGGCGGCCGCCCTCGTCGCGCAGTAGGGGGCGCTGGACGGACTCGGAGCAAAGGCGGCCACCGACGTGACATTGATGATTCGCCCGCCTCGCCGCGAGGCGATCATCTGCCGTCCGAAATAGGTGCAGCCGTGCACCAGTCCCCAGACGTTCACGCCCAGCAATCGCTCCCAGTCCTCGAGGGTGTGTTCGAGAAACGGGCCGGTCGTGGCGAATCCGGCGGCGTTCACCAGCACCTTCGGCGGCCCGAAGTCGGCGTGCACGTCGTCCGCGAAGCTCGCCATCGCCGCCGCGTCGGCCACGTCCACCGCGAACGGCGCGGCCGTGCCACCGTGGGCTTCGATCTCCTCCACCGTGCGCACCGCGCGGGCCTTGTCGCTATCGGCGACGACGACCATCGCTCTCTCGCGCGCGAAGCGGAGGGCTACCGCGCGGCCCGTTCCGCCGCCCGCGCCGGTGACCACGACAACCTCATCGTCGAAGCCTGGCATGAGTTGCCCCCTGTGTCCGCGGTTGCGGCGCTGCGCATTTCGACTGGAATCATCTGTCCCAGACAGTGTACACTCTGCCTCTCCGGCCGGAGGAGAGACGAGCTATGACACCCTTCCACCCGGAACTCGCGGTGGTCACCGGAGCGGGCAGCGGCATCGGACGCGGCACGGCCAAGGCGCTGGCCGCGCGTGGTGCCGAGGTCATCGTCGCCGACATCAATTTCGCTACAGCGCAGGACACCGTGGCGCTGATTCGCGCGAACGGCGGGCGCGCGGCGTCGTACGCCCTGGACGTGGGAGACCCGCTCTCGCTGGAGGCGTTCGCCGAGTACGTACGCACCGCGCACGGGGTACCCGACGTGGTGGTCAACAACGCCGGAATCGTGGTCGGCGGGCCGTTCTTCGACATCCGGCCCGCCGATCTGCGGCGCATCGTCGATGTGAACCTCACCGCGATCGTCCACGGCTGCAAGCTGTTCGGCGCGCAGATGGCCGAGCGCGGAGCCGGCGGTCAGCTGGTGAACATCTCCTCGATCGCCGCTTTCGCGGCCCTGCGGCTCGGCACCCCGTACTGCTTCACCGCGGCCGCCGTGCAGCATTTCAGCCTGAGCCTGCGCGCCGAAATGGCCACGCACGGAATCGGTGTGACGGTCGCCTGCCCCGGTCTGGTCGCGACCAATCTCGCCGCCACCGCCACCCTGGCCACCCTCGGCAGGGAACAGGTCGCGATCACCCGGCAAATGGTCGTCAAGGGCATGACCCTGCTCGGCATGCATCCGGACCGAGCCGGGCGCAAGATCGTCGAAGCCGCCGCGGCGAACCGCGACATCCTGCCCCTGCGCGCGGAATCCCAGCTGGCATACCGGCTCACCCGTGTCTTTCCCGGACTCACCCGAGCGCTCATGCGAACCATCAGCGGGCCCGAGGTGGAGCGCGCGGTGCGCTTCGCCATCGACCATCCCGCGGTCCTGGGCATCGCGCGCGAGGCGGCCGAACTCATGCCGCAGCGACCGGGCCTGCAAACCTATTGGGAACCACCGGAATACGATGATCCACCGTCGCCACCGACACCGATGAGGAGATGAACCACCGTGACTGCCGTTCCGCCCACCCCCGCCGAATCCGAGCCGATCCCGGCCGATTCCGAGGCTGCCCGGCCCACCGCGACCAGTTCCGGCGACGCGGCGCCCGAGCCGGGCGCCGAAACCGTCTCCGGCACAGGTGCGTCCACCACATCCGCGGGCAAACCGTCTGGCACACAACGAGAGCCCGCCCCCGCCGAGCCCCCGCTGCGCCGCAATCTGGTCATCCTGGCGGCGATGGCGCTGACCGTGATCGCCGCGCTCGTCGCCGCCGGAATGATGGTCGGCTGAGCTCCGCTGCCGACCGGGCAGCCACACTCACCGGCGGGCAGCGGCCCGGCGCGTCACAGCGCCGGGACCGGCTCCTGCCCCTCACCCGCGGTCCGCGGCTCGTGCCCGGCCGCCGCCCCCGGCGGCCGCATGCCCGGGAGCCAGCGCCGCACGAGCGCCAGGTACGGCGCCTCGGCGTCGAGCTGCGCACACACCCCGACGATGCCGCCGAGCACCCGGCCCAGCATGACCAGATCCGGCAGCTCCGGCGGCGTGCGGACCGCGAAGGTGTTCTGCACGGACAGGTTTCGCACATCCGTGGCGCGCTCCATGTGCCCCTGCACCAGCTCGCGACTGATCCGCAGCCGATCGCCGTGGAACTCGGCGACGATGGGCTCGACCACGCGCAGCACCGGCTCCATGTCCAGGTGATGGCCCGGGCGCACGAAGCCGTTGTCGCGCAACGTACGCACCAGGGCGTCATAGTCCCGGTCGAGCGCGAGCTGCGCCAGTGCGCCGACCACCGGCGGCAGCCCGTCCGGCAGCGCGATGACGGCTCCGAAATCGAGGATCCCCAGGCGGCCGTCGGGGAGCAGCTGGTAGTTGCCCGGATGCGGATCGCAGTGCAGGTAACCGACCCGCACGGGTGAGCTCAGGCCGAACGCGGCCAGCAGCTCCCCGGCCCGATCCCGCTGGGCCGCGGTGCCTTCGGCGATGACGCGGCCCAGCGGGACGGCGTCCATCCATTCGGTCACCATGACCTTGGGCGCGCTGGCGACCACCTTGGGCACGAAGAAGTCGGGATCGTCGGCGTAGGCGATCGCGAACCGGCGCTGATGATCGGCTTCGATGCGATAGTCGAGTTCGTCGGCGGTGCGCTCGACGAACTCCTCGATGAGAGATTTCACGTCCACGCCGGGCACGAACACCCCGAACGTGCCCGACAGCATGCGCAGCAGTTTGAGATCCGACATGAGCGCGACATCGGCTCCCGGGTACTGGATCTTGACCGCGACTGCGCGGCCGTCCTTCCACACCGCGCGATGCACCTGGCCGATGCTGGCCGCGGCCACCGGCACGTCCTCGAAGCCGGCGAATCGCTCGCGCCAGCGCGTACCCAGTTGCTCGTCCAGCATCCGATGCGCCTGTGCCAGCGGCATGGGCGGGGCCTGATTCTGCAGGCGCGCCAGCGCATCCCGGTAGCGATCGGCGAAGCGCGGGGGCACCGCGGCCTCGGCGACGCTGAGCGCCTGCCCGAGCTTCATCGCGCCGCCCTTGAGCTCGCCGAGCACCCGGAACACCTCGTCCGCCGCCTTGTCGACGAGCGCCTCGTCGATCGTGGCGCGATCGGCCCCGGTCATGATGGCCTTGCTCGTCGCGGTCAGGCGCCGGGCCATGATGCCCACCGGCAGCGCGGCGATTTTCGCCGAACGCGCCAGGCCGGTTCTTCTCTTGCCCGCCATCGGGTGCCTCGATTCGATATCGCGAAGGCCGCCTCGAGCACTACCGCGAGGCGGGTGCGCGCGGGGCACACAAACCGAATCTAGATTGTCTCAGACAGTAGGTCAAACGGGCTGCGGCACTGCGCTTCCCGCATCCCGGCGGGGCGGCGCTCAGGCGGTCTCCCCGCGCGCGGCCACCGCGTCCGCGCGCACCCCGGCCAGTTCGCCGAAACGGGCCACCACGTTCTCGTGGTACAGGCCGAACAAATCCTCGAACAGCGCCAGCTGCGCCTCGGTCGGCCCGGAGTCCGACTCCCACACCGCCAGTAGCGCCCGCCACACCAGCACGTGCAGATCGGGCGAGGCCGCGAAGTACGCCCGTACCGCCTCGGGCACCTCGAACAGCGTCTCCCCCACCGAGTTCAGCACCGAACGCCGCACGCCGTGGCCGAGACAGGTGAGCAGCGCGCGCACGATATCGATCTCGATACCCAGCATGGCCGCGTGATCGGGCTCGTCCGCGCGCGCCAGCGCTTCGAGTTCGTCCACGGCGGCGTGCAATTCGACCGGATCGACGCCGCCGCCCGCATCGGTGTAGTCCAGCAGCGCCTCCAGCACGATCACCCGCTCGGCGGCCACGATGTCGGCGAACATCTCCGCCGCCAGCTCGGGAGCGTGCATGGACAGCGGGAACAGGCGGCGGAACACGTCGAGCCCGCCGGCGCGGCGCACGTCGCGCACGATGAACCCGCGCCCGCGATGCGCGACGACGAAACCGTAGGACTCGAGTCGCCCGAGCACCAATTGCGCCGTGGCCCTGTTCATTCCGAATTCGTCGGCGACCTGGCGGACCGAGGGCAGCAGGTCGCCGGGCGCGTACTCGCCGGTCGCGACACGACGCGCGAGGATGTCGGCGACATCGGCGACGACCGTTCGGGCACCCATCCCGTCACCTTTCGACAACCTATCGGATACGTCCCAGACAGTTTATGCTTCCATATGCCAAACTGCACGTGCGCGGTGCGGCAGGCCGTGCACACAATGAGGTGAACAATGGCGAAGCGTCGAATCGGCAATCGTGCAGGGGGCACCGGCGGGACACCACCGGTTCGCAAGGCGGTACGCAACGCCAAAATCGCCACGCTGCCCATCGCTTTCGCGGGCAGACAGGCCGCCGGGGTCGCCCAGCGCGCCCGCGGCCGTTCGACCGCCGATATCAATCTCGACATCCAGATGCGCACCGCACAGCACATTTTCGAGGTCCTCGGCGAATTGAAGGGCTGCGCCGCCAAGCTCGGGCAACTGCTGGCGCTCTACGAATTGGCGCTGCCGCCCGAACTCGCCGAACCCTACGGCACGGCACTGTCCCAGCTGCAGGATTCCGCGCCAGCGATGATGCCCGCCGCGGTGCACGGGGTACTGGCCTCGGAACTCGGCCAGGGCTGGCGCTGGAACTTCCGCGAATTCGACGACCGGCGCGCGGCCGGGGCCTCCATCGGCCAGGTGCATCGCGCGGTGTGGCGCGACGGCCGCCCGGTCGCGGTGAAGGTCATGTATCCCGGCGCGCACCGCTCGGTCCGCGGGGACCTGGAACAGCTGCGGCGACTGTCGGTGCTGGCCACGGTGTTCGTGCCGGGCGCCGACGTGCCCGCGGTGACCGAGGCGATCTGCACCAGCGTGGTCGAGGAACTCGACTACGCGGCCGAAGCCGAGCACCAGCGGATCTTCGCCGAAACCTACGCGGACGACCCGGATTTCGTGGTGCCCCGGGTCGTCACCCAGCGCGGGGACGTCATCGTCAGCGAATGGCTGCACGGCACCCCGGTGACCCGCGTGATCGAATCCGGCGCGCCCGAGGAGCGCGATCGGGTCGGCATGCTGATCCTGCGCTTCCTGCTCTCGTCGTGGGTGCGCACCGGGCTGCTCTACTGCGATCCGCATCCGGGCAATTTCCGGGTGCTGCCGGACGGGCGGCTCGGCGTCGTCGATTTCGGGGCCTGCGTGTCCTGGCCGCACGCCGGATTCGAGGATCTGGTCAGCGAGGTCATGGACGCGGTGTTCAACGGCGATCTCGGCGACCTGGACGCCGCGCTGCGCCGGCACGGCTTCGTCGAACCGCAGCGCGACTACGACGTGCGGGCCATCGCCGAGGGCGTGGCCATGGTCACGGAACCGCTGGCGCACAGCGAGTTCCGGTTCAGCACCGCGTGGATGCGCGACCGGGTGCGCTACGTCCTGGATCCGCGGCTGACCAACGCGCACCGGCAGATGACCATTCCGGCCTACGTCACGCCGTTCGCGCGCGCCCTGCTCACCGCGCTCGGCGTGCTGTGCCAGCTCGGGACCACCGGTCCGGTGCGCGGTGAGTTCGCGCGCTGGTCACCGGAGATGGCGGCGGTGTTCGAGCGTTTCGACAGCCGCCGGGATCAGCCGACGGATCTGGGTCTGGCCCGGCACCTGCGGGCCGCGACGCCGGGCAGGCGGTTCTCGGTCGTCAGTTGACCGGCCGCCGTCATCGACCGGCCCGAAGGGCATAGAACCGTTCTATGTACCCATCGGATCGCGGCGGCTACCGGGCGATCTCGTCCGGGCCGATGCTCGATACATGACCACAGTGACCTTCCGCCGCACCGAACACGAGCCGACCGCGCGCACTCGGGCCGGAATGTCGACGCTGCACGCGGGGCGAACCCGGTCGCAGGCGCCCTCCCAGCCGCTGCGGCACCTGGCCCCCAACTGGTTCGCCGTGGTCATGGGCACCGGCATCATCGGGAATGCCGCGGCGACCCTCCCGCTGCAGTTCCCGGGCCTGCGCGCCGCGGCCACCCTGGTGTGGGCGCTGGCCGCGCTGCTGCTGCTGACCCTCGTCGGCGCGTGGGCGCTGCACTGGATCCGCTACCCCGACAGCGCCCGCCGGCACGGCGCGAATCCGGTGATGATGCAGTTCTACGGCGCACTGCCGATGGCGCTGCTCACCGTGGGCGCGGGCGCGCTCATGCTCGGCACGGACGTGATCGGGCTCGGCGCCGCACTGACCCTGGACTGGATCCTGTGGTCGGCCGGCACCGTCATCGGCCTGCTCACCGCCGCCGCCATTCCCTACCGCATGATCACCCGGCACCACTTCGACGCCGATTCGGCGTTCGGCGGCTGGCTCATGCCCGTGGTGCCGCCCATGGTCTCGGCCGCCACCGGCGCGCTGCTGATCCCCCACCTGCCCGCGGGCCAGGCCCGGCTCACGATGTTCTTCGCCTGCCTTGCGATGTTCGGGCTGAGCCTGATCGCCGCCGTCGTCATGATCACCCTGATCTGGTCGCGGCTGCTGCACCACGGGCTGCCCGCCGCCGGCATGGTCGCCACCGTCTGGCTGGTGCTGGGCCCGCTGGGACAGTCGGTCACCGCCGCGGGCATGCTCGCCGCGGCCGCGCCCACCGCGCTGCCCGATCGCGATTCGGCGGGCATGGACGTGTTCTCGCTCGTATTCGGCGTTCCCACTTGGGGATTCGCGATGCTGTGGCTGGCGCTCGCGGTCGCGGTCACCGCACACGCCCGCAAGTCGATGCCCTTCAACCTGACCTGGTGGGGCTTCACCTTCCCCCTGGGCACCTGCGTCACCGGCAGCAGCGTGCTCTTCCAGCACACCGGGGCCGACCTGTTCGCCGTGGTCGCGGTGGCGCTGTACGCGCTGCTCGTCGCGGCCTGGGCGGTCGTGGCCACCCGCACCGTGCGCGGGCTGGTGCGGGGCGAACTACCGGCGCCCGCGCAGTAGCGCGCGAGGAGAAAAGCCGGGGCATGCCGATGAGGGGGTGGCACGCCCCGGCTTCTTCCGAGCTCATCACCGAGCGGTGATGCCCGCGCCGGGGTGGTCGACCGGCGCAAGTCCTTATCTACTATCTACGTCCGTAGACAGTAGATAAAACTCCACGTCGGCACAAGCCCGGAAATCCATGGGTCATCTACTAGGCTGCCCAGTAACAAGGTGCAGGATGGGAGAGCCTATGCAACCCCGGCGTTTTCGGCCCTCCGCCGCCATCGGGTCATTCGCGGCGCTGGTACTGCTGTTCTCCGCGTGTTCCTCGGCCACCTCGAGCGAGATACCGCCGACCGCCGCGCCGCCCCCGCAGGTCATCACGATCGCGCCCGCGACCGGCGCGGAGTTCGTGAATCCGGCGCTGCCGGTCCGGGTCGGCACCACCAACGGCATCCTCGGCACGGTCACCATGACCGACGACACCGGCCGGGTTCACGACGGCGCGCTCACCCCGGACAAGACCGCCTGGACGCCGTTCGAGGCCCCGGGATACGGGCGCAGCTACACGATCTCGGCCACCGGGATCAGCGTCACCGGGCCGACCGGGCCGGTCACCTCCACGTTCACCACGCTCATCCCGGCCAACCAGACCAGGGCCCAGCTCAAGACCTCGGGCGGGGTGCTGCTGGCCGAGGGCGGGGTCTACGGCGTCGGGACGATCATCCGCGCGCACTTCGACGAGGACGTGCTGGATCGGGCCGCGGCCGAGAAGCACCTGGTCGTGACGACCGAGCCCAAGGTCGAGGGCGCGTGGCACTGGCTCGACAACCGGCTCGCGCACTGGCGGCCGCGCGACTACTACGCCCCGGGGACCAAGGTCGGCGTGTCGGCCGATCTGTACGGGGTCGAACTCGCGCCGGGACTCTTCGGTCAGGAGAACTCGCGCGTCGGGTTCACCATCGGCCCCGCGCACGTGTCCATCGCCGACGACAACACGCACATGATCGACGTCTTCGAGAACGGCAATCTGATCCGCAGCATGCCGACCTCGATGGGGATGGGCGGCTCCACCACCGTCGGCGGCAGGACGATCTCGTTCTGGACCCAGCCGGGCATCTACACCGTGATGGATCAGGCCAATCCGATCATCATGGACTCCTCTTCCTATGGGCTGCCGGTCAATTCGCGACTGGGCTACAAGGAGACGATCGGCTGGGCCACCCGGGTCAGCACCGACGGGATCTACGTGCACGCGCTCGACTCCACCATCTGGGCGCAGGGCAATACCGATGTCTCACACGGCTGTTTGAACCTCAGCACCGAGAACGCGCGCTGGTTCTACGAATTCGCGCTGCCCGGCGACGTACTCGAGGTGCGCAACACCGGCGGCGACCCGCTGGACATCTGGCAGGGCGGCGACTGGGGCGTGCCGTGGGAGCAGTGGGTGGCGGGCAGCGCGCTGCGGTAGCCCCGATCGGGTCCACTGAGCGGGACACGCGTCCCGAATAGCGGTCGGCCGCGGGCCCCGGTGTTCCACACTGGGGCTCTCGCCCATCGAAAGGTCGCGCCGCCGATGAAGAGCACCCGCATCGTCCTGGCCTCCCGCCCCACCGGCATGCCCGCCGCCGAGAACTTCCGCACCGAGACCGTCGAACTCGAGCCGCCGCGGCCCGGGCAGGCGCTGCTGCAGACGCTGTACCTGTCGCTGGATCCCTACATGCGCGGACGGATGAGCGACGCGCCCTCGTACGCCGAACCTGTCGCGGTCGGTGACGTCATGTGCGGGGCGACGGTGTCGCGGGTGATCGAATCCGCCGATCCCGCGCTGCGGCCCGGGAACTTCGTGCTGGGGTACGGCGGCTGGCAGACGCATTCGGTCGAGTACGTGCGGTACCTGCGCACCCTCGATCCAGCGGACGCGCCGCTGAGCACCGCGCTCGGGGTGCTCGGCATGCCGGGGTTCACCGCGTACTCCGGGCTGCTCACGATCGGGCAGCCGCAGCCGGGCGAGACCGTGGTGGTCGCCGCCGCCACGGGTCCGGTCGGCGCGACCGTGGGGCAGATCGCGCGGATCAAGGGCGCTCGCGCGGTCGGCATCGCGGGCGGGCCGCGCAAGGTGGCGCTGCTGCGCGAGAAGTTCGGGTTCGACGCGGCGCTGGACCACCGCGCGCCCGACTTCGCCGAGCAGTTGGCCGCCGCCACGCCGGACGGCATCGACGTCTACTTCGAGAACGTCGGCGGTGCGGTCCTGGACGCGGTGCTGCCCCGCCTCAATTCGTTCGCGCGCATCCCGGTGTGCGGGCTCGTCTCCTCCTACAACGACACCGAGCTGCCGCCGGGACCCGATCGCCTCGGGCAGCTCATGTCGCTGATCCTGCGCAAGAGCCTGACGCTGCGCGGATTCATCCAGACCGAGTTCCTGCACCAGTTCTCCGACTTCTACCCCGACGCGACCCGGTGGCTCGCCGACGGCAGCCTCACCTACCTCGAGGATGTCGTCGACGGGCTGGAGAACGCGGTCCCGGCCTTCCAGGGCCTGCTCGTCGGGCAGAACCTCGGGAAGTCGGTCATCCGGGTCGCCGACTAGATCCGGCTACTTCATCGCGGTGATGTAGGGGCGCAGGCCCAGGGCGATGTCCACGCACACCGCCACCAGGATGTCGCGTTCGGTGGCGTCGGGCGGGGTGCACAGCAGCAGCCGGGTGCCCAGGAACGGGGTGGGGCCCTCGCCGGCGCGGACGATGTTGAGGCGGGCGAACTTCTCGCCCATCCGATCCAGGACGTGCAGGCGGAACAGGGCCGGGGTCTCCGCGTCCTTCGGCGCGGGGACGAAGTGGAACAGGGTGCCGGCGGTGCCCGCCACGGCCGTGGAGGTGCTCGCCCGCGAGATGGTCGCGATCGCCGTGCCGTCGCTGCGGGTGAGCAACGTCGGGGCGCTGGTGCGGGAGCGAACCAGCAGGGTCGTCCCGTTGGAGTAGGTGATGCGGTGGGTGCCGGTGCCCGCGGTGTGGAAGCCCAGCCACGCCGCCATGCGCGCGGTACGGCCGCTGTCGCCGCGGACCGCGACGGCGAGCGGGTCGCCGGGGCCGCTGTGGAAGGTGATCTCCAGACTCCGGGAGGTGCGCGCGACCCGCCCCTCGATCATTGTCGAACCGGTTCGCGGGGCTGACATGGCACAGATGGTAGGCCGGAAGCCCTCGTCCACGAGGGTGTTTCGCGCGGGGCCCGGCGGAAACCGGTGTGGCCGGGCCGTTGTGGACCTCGGCGTGGCGCGACCGCGCGAGCGCCGGGCGCGCACCCGGGGTGCGACGGGTCGGCGCAGGTCACGGTGCGCGAGCACGGGATGACGGGCGGTACGATCATCGTCCATGAACACCCCGCCCACCCCGCCCGGCGGCTTTCTCGCCCGGGCCAGCGTCGCGCTGCTGGAGCGCCTCGACGCCTTCGTGGACCGGGTGGCCACGGAGATCGAACGCACCGTCCCGGTCTACGGACCGACCGCGGAGGTCTCGCCCGACGAGCTGCGCCGCACCACCCGGGAGAACCTGCAGGCGGTCTTCGGCTATCTCGCGGGAAACCACACCGGACCCGACACCGCCGCACCGCACGGCACCGGTCAGCGCCGCGCCGAGAGCGGGGTGCCGCTGCCCGCGATTCTGCGCGCCTTCCGCATCGGATCGGGTGTGATCTGGGATGAACTGGTGACCATGGCCGGGGCCGACCCCGAATCCAATCGGGAACTGCTCATCCGGGCCACCGATATCTGGAAGCTCGTCGACGACTACTCCCAGGCGCTCACCGCCGGATATCAGGAGACGGTGACCGAACAGCTACGCCGGGACGCGCGCGCCCAGGACGCCGCGCTGGACGCGGTGCTCGGCGGTCAGGCCGAGGGGCCGCGCCTGTGGGAGTGCGCCCGCACCCTGGGGCTCCCGGTGCAGGGCGAGTTCGTGGTGGTCATGGCCGGAACCGGCAACTCCGCCGAGGAGGCACTGCCCGGCATCGACAAGGCGCTGTCCATGCTCGGGGTGGCCTCGGCCTGGCGGCTGCGCACCGATCATCACATCGGAATCGTCACTCTCACAGCGCGATTCACCCAGGCCCGGCTGCAGACCATGCTCACCGAGCGCGCGGTGGGCCGGGTCGGGATCGGTTCCCCGTTCGGCGGGCTCGCCGACGCCGCGACCGGATTGCGCCAGGCCGAACTCGCCTGCGCCGCAACGGAACCCGGCTCGCGCGAAGTGGTTCGCTACAGCGACGCCCTCATCCCGGTACTCCTGGTGGGCTCCCCCGAGACCGCCATGACCCTCGCCGACGCGGTGCTCGGCCCGCTGCTGGCACTGCCCGACCACGACCGGGACATCCTGCTGGACACCGTCCGCGCCTGGTTCACCCACGACGGCGAGGTCTCGGCCATCGCCGCCGCGCTGTTCTGCCACCGCAACACCGTGCGCTTCCGGCTCAATCGCGTCGCCGAACTCACCGGCCGCCGCCTGACCGCACCGCACGCCGCGACCGAGATCCACCTCGCGCTCGAGGCGCATCGCCTGCTCGCGGGGAGCCCGGCCGAACGCTGAGGATCAGCGCGGCGGGAGATGCGCTGTCCGGCTCCCACACCACAGCCGGAAACCCTGCGCCGCAACGGCAACGGCCGCGCGGTCCAGGACCACGCGGCCGTTGCCATCGCGACAGGCTGTCAGGCGGTACGGAACTCCTCGAAGGTGGGCGTGGGCAGCTTCAACTGCGCGTGGATGTCCCCGCCCAGGCCGAAGTGCCCGATGGCCCCGCCGTAGTTCTGCTGGTAGCTCTGCCAGAGCACCACGACGCTGATGACGCGGTTCGCGCCCGGCGCCTCCGGATCCGGGAAGGGATTCGGCAGTGTCGCGCTGTACGAACCGGAGCCGGCGGCATCGGTGACGAAGACGTTCGGCACGCCCAGCGGACCCGGCCTGGTGGGTGCGTCCGGGTCCAGATCCCGTGCCCGCAGGGACATCACGGTGTAGAGCGAGTCGGGGATCAGGTCGGTGAACTCGAAGCGGAAGTCACCGTGGTGGCCGTCCTCGCGCACACTCACCTCGACGGTCCCGCGAGCGCGCAGCCACTGCTCGAGGGTGATCGGGGTGGTGAGCTTGCGCCCGTCCTCCGGTCGCAGGTCCGGGATCGGCGTCTCGTGGAACGCGTAGCTCGGGCGCCGGACCGATTCGGCGTCCGGTCGCTGATCCGGCGCGAACACGATCGGATAGTTGTTGGCGGGCAACGGAAGCGGCAGCGTGTAGAGCACGCTCGCCGCGTCCTCGCGGGACAGTTCCGCGTCCAGCTCGCGCACGATCGTGTACGGCGCGGCCGCGCCGAACTCGGGCACCGGGGTGTCGGCGGCCACGATCGCCCGCCCCCACCGCCTGGTCACCGAACCATCTGGCCCCGAGTCGTTGAGGAAGCCGACGACGATGAAATCGCCTGCGGCGTCCAGCACTTCGCTCGGCGGATACAGCGGACCCTGGGTGGTGGGGGTCAGCTCGTAGATCTTGTTCACCATACCGATTCCGCTTCCCGCTCGGACAGCAGGCGGCCGGGCGCACCGACCGTCGCGCTGACCCGATCACTCAGATGAATCCAGCCGTGCGTCCCGGCCCGCTCCAGCAGGACCGGATCCGCCCCGCGGAAGCCGGGGTGCGCCACGGCCGACAGGAACGGCAGATCACTGGCGTGATCGCCGTACCCGAAGGTGTTTTCGAACTCGATTCCGTGCTCGCGCAGGAACTCCGAGACCGCGTCCGCCTTGGCCGCACCGATCATCGGCCGCAGGACCTCGCCGGTCAGCAGCCCGTGATCGTCGACCACCGGGGTGGTCGCGATGAGCCGGTCCGCACCCAGCGCCGCGGCGACCGGGGCGATGGCCGCCGCGAACGATCCGGACAGCAGCACCGTGACCGCACCCGAATCCCGATGTGTCGTAAGAGCTCGCACGGCGTCGGTGTAGTACGCCGCGCCACCGGCCTCGAACTCGGCGAACCAGCGCTGCCCGGCCTCGGCCAGTTCCGCGCCCGGCACCCCGCGATAGGCGCGGTAGTAGTGCCGGTTCACCTCCTCGCGCGGCACACCCGCGGCCGCGCGCTCCTTGATCTCGCCGGAGACGCGCGCGTAGCGGCTCCCGTCGTCGCCGTGCTCGGCGAGCCAGAAGCGCAGGAAGGTGAACATGCTCTTGACGGTGATGAGGGTTTCATCGACGTCGAAGAACGCCGCCGTGCGCACCGGCGCGACGGCGCTCACGCGACCTCGTTCAGATGCGCGGCGATGGCCTTGGCGGCCTTGTGCCGTTCGATGCGGGTGATGCGCTCGTTGGGCAGCGCCGCGTACCCGATCCGGGCGTCGGCGACGTTGTTCCCGGCCTGGCGCACCTGCACCTCGATCGAGAATTCCAGCTTGCCGGGATCCTCGATCGAGATCGGGGTGAGCACCGCGTGCAGCGTGCCGGGCAGCGGGAACAGGAACGCGGTGAAGTTCAGTTCGATGCTGTTCCAGACGATGTAGAAGTGCTGCTCGGGCCAGCGCCGGCCGTACTCGAGCTCGAACGCCCCGAGGAACAGCTGGCGCACCGCCTCCACGATGACGATCCCCTGCACGTGCTCGCCGGTCTGATGATCCAGCAGCAGCTCGTTGTCACCGTGGATTCGCAGATCGGCGCTGAACTCGGTCGCCGATTCCTGAACCAGGTTGGCCAGCAACACATTCGAGTTCTGGTACTTGTGCACCTGATGCCGCGGCGCCGGTTCGGCGACCGTGTCGACCACCCGGAGCCCGGCGGGCGCGTGAATGGCCGCCACGTGCTCGATGTAGTCCAGGTCGTGCCGGGTGATCCCCTGCCCGATCCGGACGGTGAGCGGCTCGGCCGCCTCCCGCAATCCCCCGCTCCGCAGCACGGCCACCAAACCGGAGACCGTGAATGCCCGGTCGTCCTCCGCGAGACCCCGGAATCGATCTGCCACCAGTACCACCTCGCGGAGGTTCAGGGTCGCGGATTCCGGAGTCGCCGAAGAGAGTTGGGCTACAGACATTGTTTTCCTCCGAGAGCGAAGACGCTTATGGCGACGCGTTCGCCGCCATCCGGTCGTCACCCGGAGCACCCCGCCGCCACTGGAGGGTTGCCGCCCAGCAAGCCGGGGCTTGTCGCTGGAACTCATGACCGTGTTCGAAAACTTATGTGGCACTGCGTATTACCAACAATGATTCAAACCAGGCTGGTCGAAATCAATTCCGGACGGCATCGGGGACCCGGGTCGAGGCGTAGGCCAGTGCCGCGCCCGCCACCGACAGGGAGGCGATCACCAGCGCGACCGACGAATACCCGCGGTGTGCAACGAGATTCGCCAGCTGCGGCCCCAGGGAGGCGCCGAGGAACAGCGCGAAGGTGTAGAGCGCGGTGGCCGCGCCCCGTCCCGCGCCCGCCTGCGCCGCGATTGCCTGCACAGCGGCCGGCGCCGCGACCGCGATGGCCCCGACGAACACCAGCAGCCACACCGCGACCCAGATGCCCCCGAGCGGTACCGCGGTCACCGCCGCCGCGACCCCGGCGATGCCGAGCGCGCCGATCACCCGGGTCTCCGGCGCGATGACACCCAGGCGAGTGGCCAGCAGCGGAACCGCGATCATGGCGGGAATCGCACTGGCGCGCAACGCCAGTAGCGCGCCGTTGCTCGCGCCCACGCCGTCCGGCGGTGAGAGCTGGATTCCGGTGTAGATGCCGACGAACGAGCCGAGCACCGCCAGGCAACTGACGTACAGCAGCACCAGCCGGGGCCGCCGCAGCAGCGCGCCGAACGGCGCGAAAACCGTACGCGGCGTGTCGGCAACGACGGCGGCGGGCTCTCCCGCCGCCGGATTCGCGCCCAGCACGAACCACAGCAGCCCCGCCGACAGCGCGAACGCGACCGCGCCGGTGACGAAGATCGCGTGCCAGCCCCAGGCGGCGCCCACCAGCTGCGCCAGCACCTGCGCCACCACCCCGGCGGCGAGGAAGGAGCTGGTCAGGCAGGTCAGGGCGAAGATTCTGCGTTCCGGGGCAATGCGTTCGGACAGATACGCGAAGGCCGCCGGGGCGAAGAACGACGCGGTCAGGCCCTGCAGCACCCGGGCCGCCAGCCCGAGGCCGAGCCCCGGCGCGAGCGCGACGATCAGCGAGCTGACCACCGTGGCGAGCAGGCCGCCCACGATGACCGGCCGCCGGCCGAAGCGATCCGAGAGCGGCCCCGTCACCAGAAAGCCCGCGCCGTAGGCCAATCCGAAGGCCGTGGTCGTCCAGGTCACCGCGGATGTGGAGGTTTCCCAGTCCTCGGCGAGCCGATTCAGCACGGGCAGCACGACATACAGCTGCCCGACCACGAGAATGCCCACCGCGCACACGGCGCCGACGGTCCGGCCGGTGGGCGCCCACAGGGTGGGTTGGGTATCCGGCGGCGCGCTCACACGCCCACCCGCGATCGACTGAGCTCGCCGCGCGCGCGGGCGGCGGCGCGTAGCAGGGTGATCATTGAATCCCTTTCGTAGACAACGGAGTCCACGTCTATCAAGGGACGCTCCCCCGCCACGAGAGTTACGTGCGAGGTGATCGCAAGCCGGTGCGGGGGTCAGGTGAGGATGAAACTCAACAGCTGTGCGTCGCGGCCGTCACGCCAGTAGGAGTAGCCGAACCACACGCCCGGGGTGACCTCGCGGATCTCGTCCCACAGCTGCGGGGTGGGCGAGGGGCGATAGTTCAGGACCCAGGTCGGCCCGCCGTCCACGACCGAGGGGCCGCGGTACACGTCGGCCTGGTAGACCTCGACACCCGCGCCGGTGACGCGGTTGAGCAGGTAGCCGCCGTCGGGTCCGGTGAAGAAGGTCTTGCCGATCCACAGCGCCGGCGACCACACCTGCATGTCGGCCGGTTCGGCGACCCACCCGTTCTTGACGCCCATGGGCACCGCGCCCTGCGGTGCGTCGCGGTACAGCGCCTCGAGCTGACCCGGGCCGCATCTGAATCTCAAGGAATCGATGGTCGCCGCGCGGTCGCCGTCGTAGAGCACGCACCCGCCGCCGTAGTCGGCGTCGGCGTGCGCGGAGGGCGCGATCGCCGGGGCAAGCGCGATGGCGGCTCCGAAACCGGCGGCAGCCATGCCGACGGCCAGTGCGTTCCTGAGAATCTCTCGGGTTGTTCGCATTGCGTGTCTCCATCGGGTAGGACCCGACCCCACACGCCATGCTAATTCGCTATCAGTTAGCTGCTCAGTACTGTCGCCTAAATGAGACCACTCGGTCTGTAGAGATTCCGGCCCGGGAGAAGTGGCCCGGACCTGCGCCGGCGCACCTCCCCGCCCGGCCGCTCCCCCCGTCGACGCCACGCGGGGCCGCGCGGGAAACACCCGCGCGGCCCCGCGACATCGACCGGGATCAGGTCAGTTTCAGACCGCGGCCGATGATCTCCTTCATGATCTCGGTGGTGCCGCCGTAGATCGTCTGCACGCGGGCGTCCATGTAGGCCTTGGCGATCGGGTACTCGCGCATGTAGCCGTAGCCGCCGTGCAGCTGCAGGCACTTCGTGATCAGGTCGAGCTGTTCCTCGGTGCTCCAGTACTTGGCCATGGCGGCTTCCTCGACCGTCAGCTTCCCGGCGTTCAGGAGCTCGATGCAGCGGTCGACGAAGACGCGGACGGCGGTCGTCTTGGTGGCCAGCTCGGCCAGCACGAAACGGGTGTTCTGCTGTGCGCCGATCGGCTTGCCGAACGCCTTGCGGTCGCGGACGTACTGGATGGTGCCCTGCAGCGAACCCTCCATGGCGGCGGCGGCCATCACGGCGATGGACAGGCGCTCCTGGGGCAGGTTCTGCATGAGGTGCACGAAACCCTGGCCCTCGGTGCCGAGCAGGTTCTTGCCGGGCACCCGCACGTCCTGGAAGGAGAGCTCGGCGGTGTCCTGGGCCTTGAGGCCGATCTTGTCGAGGTTGCGGCCGCGCTCGAATCCGGGCATGCCGCGCTCGACGACCAGCAGCGAGAAGCCCATGGCGCCCTTGGCCGGATCGGTCTGCGCGACCACGATCACGATGTCGGCGTTGATGCCGTTGGTGATGAAGGTCTTGGACCCGTTCAGGATCCAATCGTCGCCGTCCTTGACCGCGCGGGTCTTGATGCCCTGCAGGTCCGAGCCGGTGCCGGGTTCGGTCATGGCGATGGCGGTGATGATCTCGCCGGTGCAGAAGCCGGGCAGCCAGCGCGCCTTCTGCTCGTCGTTCGCCAGTTCCAGCAGGTACGGCGCGATGACGTCGTTGTGCAGGCCGAAGCCCAGGCCGGAGTACTGACCGTAGGTCGCCTCCTCGGTGACCACCGCGTTGTAGCGGAAGTCCTTCACCCCGCCGCCGCCGAACTCCTCCGGCACCGCCATACCGAGGAAGCCCTGCTTGCCCGCCTCCAGCCAGACCGCCCGATCGACGACGCCGTCGTGTTCCCACTGCTCGTGGTTCGGCGCGACATGCTGATCGAGAAACTTTCGGAACGACTCCCGGAACAGCTCGTGCTCCGGTTCGAAAATAGTGCGTTCCACGCCAACCTCCTGAGTGCCACAGCGGCCCATCGCCGATGTGGTCCACGGTACTCGAAAACGGAATGGCTGTTAACTTCGAGTCTCCGGAAAGAGGTTCGAACTGCGACTCCTAACCGAAGAGCCGCAGTCCACAGTGCGGGAACCTGGGTAAACCTAGGGTCTCAGAGACCCACGGCGGACAGGGTCCGCCCGAGCAGGCTGCGGCCGCGATCGCGATCCCGCTCGCCGAGCAGGAACCCCAGTTCCTCCTCCACCGCCTTGGCCACGACCACCTGCAGTTCCGCGGCCGCGGCGGCGACGTCGGCGGTATCGCGCCAGGGCGCGGTGTCGATCGGGGTGCCCAGGGCGAAGTAGAAACGCTCCGGCTTGGGAATGATGGTCGGGCCCAGGCCCCGGATCAGCGGCGGCGTCAGACTGCCGCGCAACCCCAGCGCCCGCACCAGGCCGCGCACCGGGCGCATGACCGCGTCGTCACCGTCGAAGACGATGTCGAAGATGTCGTCACCGCCGATCATGGCGATCGGGACGATGGGCGCGCCGGTCTCGATGGCCATCTGCGCGAAGCCGGTCCGGCCCTCCCACAGCAGCTTGTACTTCTGGCCCTTGCCCCGCATGGCTTCGCGGCCGCCGCCGGGGAAGACCGCCACGGCCTCGCCCTCGCGCAGCAGCGCGGTGCAGTTGTGCCGATTGCCCCGCACGATCCCCAGGTGGTGCAGCGCGTCGCGCAGCACGGGCACATCGATCAGCACGTTCTCGGCCAGGCCCCGCACCAGCCGGTTGTGCTTCACCAGAATCTCGTGCGCCAGCAGCGGCGCGTCGGTGCCACCCGCGAGGGTGTGATTGCCGACCAGGAGCACCGGGCCCTCGGTCGGGAAGTTCTCCAGCCCGTAGAACCGCGGACTGAACCAGGCGCGCGAGGGCGCGACCAGAACATCGATCAACCGGCGATCCCCATCGGTCAACTCGACATGCAACGGCGCACCGTCGGTCAGCCGATCGGTCACGGCCGAATCGGCGTCATTTCGAGACAAGACATCCCTCCCTGCAGAGATATTCGATAGCCGCATGCTAACGAAATCCCGTGCGGGGCACCGTGTGTGGGGTCACACCCGGAGACGGCGCCGCGGTGATGGCAACACCGCGGCGCCGGATGCCGAATCGGACGTCAGTCCGCGGACTCGTCCGAATCACTGGATTCGGTTCCCGCGTAAGCGAACTCGGCGAGCACCCCCGCGAGGGACTGCGGCACCCGGGCCCGCAGGCGCGTGCCGGACTCCTCGTGCTCGGTGCTCAGGATGCGGCCGTCCGCGTGAATACGGGCCAGCAGATCACCGCGGGTGTAGGGCAGCAGCACGCTGACCTCCACGTCGAGGTTCAGCGCCGTCGCCAATCGCTCGCGCAGCTCGTCGATGCCCTGGCCGGTGTGCGCGGAGACGAACGACGCCTCCGGCAGCCAGCCGCGCAGCTGGGTGAGCTCCATCGGATCGAGCGCGTCGATCTTGTTGACCACCAGCATCTCCGGCGGGGCCGGGGTGCCGGTCTCGCGCAGGACGTCGGTGATGACCTCGCGCACGGCCTTGATCTGCATGTCGGGCAGCGGATCGGACCCGTCGACCACGTGCAGCAGCAGGTCCGCGCCGGTGACCTCCTCGAGGGTGGACCGGAAGGCTTCGACGAGCTGGGTCGGCAGGTGCCGGACGAATCCGACGGTGTCGGTGAACACGACCTCGCGACCGTCCTCCAGCGCCGCCTTGCGCGTCGTCGGGTCGAGGGTCGCGAAGAGCGCGTCCTGCACCAGCAGCCCGGCGCCGGTCAGCGAATTCATCAGGCTCGACTTGCCGGCGTTGGTGTAGCCGACGATCGCGACCTGCGGAATGCCGCTGGCGGTGCGCTTGGCGCGCTTGGTGTCGCGCGCGGTCTTCATCTCGCGGATCTCACGGCGCAGTTTGGCCATGCGCTCGCGGATGCGCCGGCGGTCGGTCTCGATCTTCGTCTCACCCGGACCGCGCGTACCCACGCCGCCGTTCGCGCCGCCCGCGCGGCCACCGGCCTGCCGGGACATGGACTCACCCCAGCCGCGCAGGCGCGGCAGCATGTATTCCATCTGAGCCAGGGAGACCTGGGCCTTGCCCTCCCGCGAGGTCGCGTGCTGGGCGAAGATGTCCAGGATCAGCGCGGTGCGGTCGATGACCTTGACCTTGACGACCTTCTCCAGCGCGGTCAGCTGCGCCGGGGAGAGTTCGCCGTCACAGATGACGGTGTCGGCGCCCACCTCGAGCACCATTTCGCGCAGCTCGTCGGTCTTGCCCGAACCGATGTAGGTGGCCTTGTCCGGCTTGTCGCGCCGCTGGATCAGCGAGTCGAGCACTTCGGAACCGGCGGTCTCGGCGAGCGCGGCCAGCTCGGCCATTCTCGACTCGACCTGGGCGGGGGTGCCCTCGGTCCAGACACCGACCAGCACGACGCGCTCGAGACGCAGCTGCCGGTACTCGACCTCGGTGACATCCTCGAGTTCGGTGGAGAGCCCGGCGGTGCGGCGCAGTGCGGCGCGCTCCTCGAGCTGCAACTCACCGACGGTCGGCGACGCGGACCAACCGGTCTCGGCGTCGTCGGTGTGCTCCTCAGCGGGAGTGAACTCGTACGTTTCTTGTTTACTCATACGCCTCCATGGTCCCACGGACCAACCGAATGACGCATTCGGTTATTTCACCGCGATTCGCGGGAGGTTCCGTGGGGGCTTCGCCCCCACACCCCCTGGAGAAGAGACCGGGGGCCGAGCCCCCGGACCCCCGGCGGGACATCGAGCACAGCCGAACACGCGGGCGGCCGAGCCCTGTCCCCGAAGGGTCGAAGCCCAGCCGACCGGGCAGTCGACGGGCGCGTGTGCGTGGGGTCAGGCGTCCTGCCACCATTTGGCGGCGAGGGTGCCGGTCGCAAGGAGGACCGAGGGGCCGCGGAGCCAGGCGGCGCCGGACTCGACGCCCACGGTCACCGTGCCGCCGGGGATGTGGACCTGGATGTGGCCGGTGTCGGTGGCGAGGTCGAAGCCCTCGGCGGCCAGGGCGGCCGCGGCGGCGGCCACGGTTCCGGTTCCGCAGGAACGGGTTTCGCCCACGCCGCGTTCGTAGACGCGCATGTGGACGCCGCGCTGACCGTCGGAGGCGACGGCCAGAGGGGTCAGGAGCTCGACGTTGACGCCGTGCGGGAAGAAGGTGCGGTCGAAGGCGGGTGCGCGGGTCAGGTCCAGCTCGGACAGCAGCAGCGGGGTCAGGGCGGGATCGACGCAGGCGAGGTGCGGGTTGCCGACGTCGATGCCGAGGCCGGTGAACTCGCGGCCGTCGACGGTCGCGGTCGAGGCGCCGAGGACGCCGACCCGGCCCATGGCGACGGTGACCTCACCGTGCACGGGGTCGGCGTGGTGCACGACCACCGGGCGGGCGCCCGCGCGGCTGCCGACCACGAACTCGGTGCGCGCTTCCAGGCCGGTGGCCACCAGGTAGTGGGCGAACACGCGCACGCCGTTGCCGCACATCTCGGCGATGGAGCCGTCGGCGTTGCGGTAGTCCATGAACCAGTCGTCGGCGCTCACGCCCTCGGGCAGGGTTGGGAGAGCGCCGGTTTCGATGAGCGCGCCCGCGCGGGCCACACGCAGCACGCCGTCCGCGCCGAGGCCGCGCTGGCGGTCGCACAGCGCCCGCACCCGGGACTCGGTCAACTCCAGCCAGGCATCGGGGTCCGGCAGCACCACGAAATCGTTCTGGGTGCCGTGCCCTTTGCTGAATGCGATATCAGCCGCGTTCTCGTTCGCCATAGTCCTCACCACTCACCGCACCGCCCGGCGCTGCCGGGAAATTTCGTACAGGGCCACCGCCGCCGCCGACGGCGCACCGAGGGTGCCGTCGGTCGGAATGCACACCAGCTCGTCGCACACCTGCGACCAGGAGGTATCGAGCGCCTCCCGCTCGTCACCGAGAACCAGGATGGTTCCCCCGTCGAACTCGAAGTCGTCGAGGGCTATTCCACCGCGATCGTCACTGCCGACGATACGGGTCTCGATACCCCGCTCCGCCTGCCGGTCGGCGAACACCGCCACCTGGCTCGGTCCCGAGGCGCGCAGCACCGGGATCGCGAAGAGCGCGCCGTCGGAGACGCGCACGGTCTGGGGGTCGTACTGGTCGGCGCCGGTGCCGGTGATGATCACCCCGCCCGCGCCGAAGGCCACCGCCGAGCGGATGACGGCGCCCAGTCGCGCGGGCGCGGTCGGACGGTCGATCACGACCACGGTCGGCGGCTCCTGCGGGCTGCCCGGCGCGAAGTCCTCCAGCTCCATGCGCCGGGTGGCCGCCACCGCCACCACCTCAGGAATCCCCTCGGTCGGCTCGGCCAGCTCGGCCATCACCTCGGGTACCAGCCCCACGCTCGGCACCCCGCTGGTCTCGAGCACCTGCCGGGCCCACTCCGAGAGCTCGGTCGAGCCCAGCCGGTAGACGAGAGTCTCCAGGGGCCAACGGTATTCGAGCGCGCGGGTGATGGGCCGGCGGCCGTGCACCAGGAATCGATTGTCACGCAGTCTGCTGGCCCGGTTGTTCAAGTAGGCCTGCCACACCTGGACCGAGGCGTTGCGGGCGTTCGCGCGGCGCGTCAAATTACCGGACTTCCTGTTCATCCCTCGTCGTAGCGGAGTGAATGCGGGCCAGCGCCGTACCCAGCAGCTCCGGATCGGCGCCGTCCACCCATCGCACCCGCTTGTCGCGGCGGAACCACGACCGCTGCCGTCGGACATAGCGCCGGGTACCGATGAAGGTGCGCTCCTGTGCTTCGTTCAGGTCGTATTCGTTGTCCAGGTAGTCCAGGACTTGTGCGTAACCGATTGCGCGCCGGGCGGTCTGCCCTTCGCGCAGGCCCTGACCGATGAGGGTGCGCACCTCCTCCACCAAGCCGGAGGTGAACATACCCGCCGTGCGCAGTTCGATGCGCGCGTCGAGCGCCGTGGTGTCGCGATCCACGCCGAGAATGACCGTGCCCCAGCGGGGTTCGCCGATCTGCGGCGCGGAGGCGGCGAACGGGCGGCCGGTGATCTCGACCACCTCGAGCGCGCGCACCATGCGGCGGCCGTCGGTGGGCAGGATCGTGGCGGCGGCCACCGGATCGGCCGCGCGCAGCGCCTCGTGCACGACCACGACGCCGCGTTCGGCCAGCAGCGCTTCCCATTTCGCGCGGATCTCGGGGTCGGTGGCCGGGAAATCCCAGTCGTCGAGCAGCGCCTGCACGTACATCATGGAGCCGCCCACGATGACCGGGGTGCGACCGCGGGCCAGGATGGCCTCGACGTCGGCGCGGGCCGCGCTCTGATACGCCGCGACGGTGGCGGTTTCGGTGACGTCCAGCACGTCCAGCTGATGGTGCGGGATGCCGCGGCGCTCGGCGAGCGTCAGTTTCGCGGTGCCGACGTCCATGCCGCGATAGAGCTGCATGGCGTCGATGTTCACGATCTCGCCGTCGAAGTGTTCGGCCAGATCCAGTGCGAGATCGGACTTTCCGGTGGCGGTGGGCCCGACCACCGCGATGGGCGGCCTCACGCGGCGCCTTCCGGATGCCAGACGCTCACGTGGTAGCCCACCCCGAACGGCGCTGCGCTGTACAGGGTTTCGACCTTGGGGTCGGCGGCCTCGGGCTGGAAGAGCCCGGCCAGTATCTGGTACGCGGCGCGGCCGCCGATGTGCAGTTCGGCGCAGAGACCGGGATCGAGTTCGGCCAGCGCGCGCCTGTCCCCCGCGCTCAGGGCGCGATCGATCTCGGCCTGCACGTCCGCGGCGCGTTCGTCGAAGTAACCGGGCGAGGCGGTGGTCAGGGTTGCCGCGCCGTCGCCGACCACGAGGACGCCGTAGCGCGCGGGACCGGCGTCCAGCGAGCCGCGCAGGCACGAGCCGAAGGCCACGCACTCGGCGGCCGGGGTGTCGGCCGCGACCAGGCGCGCCTGGGCCACCGCGTGCGGGGCCACCTGCTCGCGCAGCCACGCGCCGATCAGCGCGGGCAGCGGCAGCGTCGGGTCGGCGATCGCGGAATTGTCGTCAAGGGGGGTCTCGGTGAAACCGGCGCGCACATCCACGCCGTATCCCCGGAACGTGCCCACCGTCTCCGGCCCCAGGACTCGATCGGCGTCGGCCGCGCCGACCACGATCCACTGGTCGGCGGCCTCGGCGAGTTCGGTCGCCGCCCGGCGCACCGCCGCACGCAGCGCGGCTACCTCGCCCTCAGCCGCGGTACCCGCCGCGCCCCCGAGCCGGGGCACCAGCACGGGCGGGGAAGGAACCAGCGACGCAACACAGAACACGCCGTCAACCGTAGCGCTACCGTGCCTCACCAGCCCCACCCCGCCCGGGTCGCCGCGCCACGGAGGTGGGCTCAAAGACAGCATTTCCCACCTCAGCCTGGTTGAATGGGATCTGCTAGGCAGATGAGCTAGGGCGTAACCAGGCAGCCGTGACGCGCGGCAGGGACGAGGAGCGATGACCGAGAACAGCGGAAACGAGAAGGCTACCCACCCGGAGTCGACCGCGACGCCCGTGTCCGGCGCCGCCGCGCGACCGTCACCGGCCGCTGCCGCCGGACCCCGTCCCGGGCCCGTGCCGCACAAACCGGAAGCCCCCAAACCTCACGCCGTCAAGCCCGCTCCCGGCCCGGCCACCCCGCACCCGCATCCCGTGGTCGTACCCGCCTCGAGCGACCCCAGCCAGTGGGGACGCGTCGACGAGGACGGCACCGCGTGGGTCAAGACCACCGAGGGCGAACGCGTCATCGGCTCCTGGCAGGCCGGCGACGCCACCGAGGGGCTGGCCCACTTCGGCCGCCGCTTCGACGATCTGGCCACCGAGGTCGCCCTGCTGGAGGCGCGCCTGGCCGCCGGCACCGACGCACGCAAGACCAAGGCGGCCGCCACCGCGCTTGCCGAAACGTTGCCGACCGCCGCGGTCATCGGCGATATCGACGGGCTGACGGTGCGCCTGCGGGCCATCATCGAGCACTCGGACGAGGCCGCCGCGCACGCCAAAGAGGAGAAGGAACGCTCGCGGCACGAGCAAACCGAGCGCAAAGAGGCGCTGGCCGCCGAGGCCGAGCAGATCGCCGCCGACTCCACCCAGTGGAAGGTGGCCGGCGACCGGCTGCGCGAGATCCTCGACGAGTGGAAGACCATCCGCGGCGTCGACCGCAAGGTCGACGACGCGCTGTGGCGGCGGTTCTCCAAGGCGCGTGAGGCGTTCAACCGGCGCCGTGGCGCGCACTTCGCCGAGCTCGATCGCGAACGCGCCTCGGCCAAGTCGCACAAGGAAGAGCTGTGCGTGCGGGCCGAGGAGCTCTCCGGCTCCACCGACTGGGCGGGCACCGCGGCGATCTTCCGCGATCTGCTGGCCGAGTGGAAGGGTTCGGGTCGCGCGCCCCGCGAAGCGGACGAGCAGCTGTGGAAGCGGTTCAAGGCCGCGCAGGACGTGTTCTTCGCGGCCCGCAACTCCGCCGCCTCCGAGCGCGACGCCGAGTTCGAGCAGAACGCGACGGCCAAGGAAGAGCTGCTGCTGCACTACGAGAACCTCAACCCGGAAACGGGTCTCGACGCCGCCCGCGCGGCGCTGCGTGAGCTGCAGGAGAAGTGGGACGCGATCGGCAAGGTCCCGCGCGAGCGCATCCACGACCTCGAGGCCCGTCTGCGCGCGGTCGAGAAGCGCGTGCGCGACGCCGTGGACGCCCAGTGGCGGCGCAGCGATCCCGAGGCGATGGCCCGCGCGGCCCAGTTCCGCGAGCGCGTGGCCCAGTTCGAAGAGCAGGCCGCCAAGGCCCAGGCCGCGGGCAAGACCAGGGACGCCGAGAAGGCCCTGGAGCAGGCCAAGCAGTGGCGTGAATGGGCCGAGGCCGCCGAAGGCGCGGTCAGCCAGCGCTGATCCCGCCCCGAGGTAGCAACCGCGCCCGCCGACCTTGTGGTCGGCGGGCGCTGTCGTGCAGGGGCGCTGTCGTGCCCGAGCGGAGTCGTGAGCATGGCGTCCCACTCGATCGCGTGGTGTCCGTTGCCGTCTCGCCGGGCGGAATAATGGGCTGTCGCATGCCTCCGACCGCGCACGCTCACCGGCGCGGCGTGCGCACCAGGAACTCGCGTCTCGAAGTCGTTGTCCCGGAACGGGGTTTGTCGGGCAGCCGGTGGGTGTGGGGCAGCGGGCCGGGGTCCGTGCGTCAATCATGTTGGGCTCCAGGGGAAATAGGGGCACGGTGGCGGGTCGGGCGGGGTTACGCTCGGAAGTATGGCTCCGACACGGGACGAACTGATCACCCATCTGCTGAAAACCGGTATGGCGGGGTCGGTGGCCACGCCCCGGGAGAACAACCTCGAGCACTACCGCATGATGGCGGAGGGGGACACGTACTTTCAGTTCGGGATGGACTTCGGCGGGCGGTGGGACGCGGACGCCGTGCTGGGGGTGATGGTGCGCCGGGCCGGGGTCAACCCGCGGCTGAACTTCCGGCGCGGGGTGGACACCATCGACCCCGAACTGACCGCCGACGCGCTGGAGCGGTATGCGGTCCGGTTCCGCCGGGCGCTGCGCGACCGGGAGCGGGTGCTGTTCGCGACGGGCCATCCGCGCACGCTGCGGCGCATGTATCAGCGGCTGGCGCGGGAGTTGAGCGCGGCGGGCGGCACGGTGCTGGAATTCGGTGCGGGCGCGCGCTTCCAGGGCGATACGAAATGGGCGGTGCAGGAACAGGAAGTCCGATTCGACCTGGGTGTGGCGACCGTGGCGGTGGCCGGCAACTCGGTGCATTCACATACCGCCCAGGCCGCGCGGGTGGTCCTCGAGGAGATGGCCGCGGCCGGGGCCCCGCCGCCGGATCTGGTGGTCGCCGACCACGGTTGGTGCGGCGGCGCGGCTTTCGCGGGGATAGACGCGATCGGCTTCGCGGACTGCAACGACCCCGCCCTGTTCGTCGGCGAGGAAGAGGGCACGGTCCTGGTCGCGGTTCCCCTCGACGACGGCATCGACGAGGAGCAGTACGACCTGCTCGCCGAGTTCGTCCTGGGTTCCTGACCCTACCGCTCAGTCCTCGCCGAAGAGGCGGCGGCGATCGCGCTGCTCGGCCTCGGCGGCGGCCAGGCGGCGCTGCTCCTCGGCCTCGAGGTGCAGGGCGGTCCGGCTCCACACCACGCGAATCCAGTGGAAGGTCAGGACCATCACCGCGATCGTGGCCAGGATCAGGCCGAAGCCGGGGCCCGCGCCCTGGTAGTTGCCGAGGCCGGGGGTGTTCCGGTGCCAGATCGAGAAGACGCCGAACACGCTGGCGATGGCCGAGCCGGCGACCGCGATCCACGCCAGCACCCAGCGGCGGGTCATGAGCGCCAGCAGCGAGAAGCCGATGCCGAACACGACCACGAACCATTCGAAGATCCGCGAGGGCAGCCCGATGTGCTCGGCCTGGGCGGCCGCGTCGTAGAGCAGTACGTCGAAGCCGCGAGCGCCGCCGGCGTGCGGGAGCACCAGCGAGATCAGCAGGGCGAACACCGCGATCGCGACCACCATGGCGCGCACGCCCGGGTCGATCTCCCCGGCGATCCTGCGCTCGACGGCTTCCAGATCCGCGCGGAACTGTTCGAAGTCCTGACTGTCCTTCGCCGACTTCATGGTCTCCTCGTTCGCCTCGGGCGCGCACTCGGGCGCCGAATCGGATTGTGCGGCTCGATCTTCCGTACGCCCGCTCGCCGCGTCCCGGTTCTCGACACGGTCCGGTTCGGCATCTTCGGGGCCGGTGGGCTTGTGCTCGCTCATGGGGTGTGGTCCTGAGTCATGCGGGAGTGGTGTCGACCCACATCATGCCCGGCCGCCGATTCGATCTACTACGGGGTGTCGGAATCAGTCGGCGCGCGTCGTCCCGGAATCCGCCGTCACCGGCCGAATCAGTCGCCGCAGGCCGAGCCGCACCCGGCCGCCGCCGTCTCCACGACCACGGGCGCGCCGATGCGCGGCAGGCCCAGTCCGACGCCGATGGGCGCGGTCTTGGGGGTGACGCCGCGCTCGTGGGCGTCGCCCGCGGCGGTGCGGCGATGGCTGAAGACCGCGCTGTCGGCGATGAGGTGATGCGGGGCCGCTTCGGTCACATCCACGGTGACGATGTCGCCGGGACGGATCTCCGAGCCCGCGGGCAGGTCGGCGGGCGGCCGGAAATGCACCAGGCGGCCGTCGCGGGCCCGCCCGCTCATGCGCGCGGTGGCGGCGTTCTTCTTGCCCGCGCCCTCGGCGACCAGCAGCTCGACCCGGGTGCCGATGAGCGCCTGATTGCCTTCCAGGGACATCTGTTCCTGCAGCGCGATGAGCCGCATGTAGCGCTCCTGCACCACTTCCTTGGGCAGCTGATCGGGCATGTCCGCGGCCGGTGTGCCCGGGCGGATCGAGTACTGGAAGGTGTAGGCGCTGGTGAACCGCGCCGCGCGCACCACGTCCAGGGTGGCCTGGAAATCCTCCTCGGTCTCGCCCGGGAAGCCGACGATGATGTCGGTGGTGATGGCCGCGTGCGGCATGACCGCGCGCACCTTCTCGATGATGCCCAGGAACTTCTTGCTGCGGTAGGACCGCTTCATGGCCTTGAGGACCCGGTCGGACCCGGACTGCAGCGGCATGTGCAGCTGCGGGCACACGTTCGGCGTCTCGGCCATGGCCTCGATGACGTCGTCGGTGAACTCCGCCGGATGCGGGGAGGTGAAGCGCACGCGCTCGAGCCCCTCGATGTTCCCGCAGGCGCGCAGCAGTTTGGCGAACGCGCCGCGGTCGCGCTCCTCGGTGGGATCGGCGAAGGAGACGCCGTAGGCGTTCACGTTCTGGCCGAGCAGGGTCACCTCGAGCACGCCCTGATCGACCAGGGCCTGCACCTCGGCCAGCACGTCGCCGGGACGGCGGTCGACTTCCTTGCCGCGCAGCGCGGGCACGATGCAGAACGTGCAGGTGTTGTTGCAGCCCACCGAGATCGACACCCACCCGGCGTAGGCCGACTCCCGCTTGGCGGGCAGCGTGGACGGGAACGCCTCGAGCGATTCGATGATCTCGACCTGCGCCTGCTCGTTGTGGCGGGCGCGCTCGAGCAGCACCGGCAGCGAGCCGATGTTGTGGGTGCCGAACACCACGTCCACCCACGGCGCCTTCTTGACCACGGTGTCGCGGTCCTTCTGCGCCAGGCAGCCGCCGACGGCGATCTGCATGCCGGGGCGCTCGGCCTTGATCGGCGCGAGGTGCCCGAGCGTGCCGTACAGCTTGTTGTCGGCGTTCTCGCGCACCGCGCAGGTGTTGAAGACCACCAGGTCGGCGGTGGCGCCCGGGACGGCGCGGCGGTAGCCGGCGTCCTCGAGCAGACCCGAGAGGCGTTCGGAGTCATGCACGTTCATCTGGCACCCGTAGGTGCGGACCTCATAGGTCCGCGTGGCCGTACCCAGCTCCGCGTCCGCGCCGAGCCCGTCAACCACGCCAAGTGCCGAAACCTGCCCCAACGAATTCACCCAACCAGGGTAATGGCTGTGCGGATCGGCTCATCCACCCCGTCCACCGACGGTGACCTGGCTCTCCCCGGTCACACGAGCGTCAACCCGCGGTTACGCGGGGATGTCGAGTCCAGGCACAGTGTCCTTTGCCAGAGCAAAGACGAGCATTTCGGGCATGATCCCTCTAAGGTCACTGGTCATGACCGACGCGCCTGTATCCGTCACGAAATCCGCGCCGATGATCTCCATGCGGACGGTGGACAAGCACTTCGGCTCGCTGCACGTTCTGCGGGACATCAACCTCGAAGTGCCCAAAGGGCAGGTCGTGATCGTGGTGGGACCGTCCGGATCCGGCAAGTCGACGCTGTGTCGCACCATCAACCGCCTCGAAACCATCGACTCCGGAACCATCGCCATCGACGGGGTGCAACTGCCCGACGAAGGCCGCGCCCTGGCCAAGCTGCGCGCCGATGTGGGGATGGTGTTCCAGTCCTTCAATCTGTTCGCGCACAAGACCATTCTCGAGAACGTCATGCTCGCGCCGGTCAAGGTGCGCGGCATCGACAAGGCCAAGGCCAAGACCAGCGCCATGGAGCTGCTCAACCGGGTCGGCATCGCCAACCAGGCCGACAAGTACCCGGCGCAGCTGTCCGGCGGGCAGCAGCAGCGCGTGGCGATCGCTCGCGCGCTGGCCATGAATCCCAAGGTCATGCTGTTCGACGAGCCGACCTCCGCGCTGGATCCGGAGATGGTGTCCGAGGTCCTCGAGGTCATGGTGCAGCTGGCCAAGGACGGCATGACCATGGTCGTGGTCACCCACGAGATGGGCTTCGCGCGCAAGGCCGGCAATCGCGTGCTGTTCATGGCGGACGGGCAGATCGTCGAGGACACCGACCCCGAGAAATTCTTCACCGCACCCGAATCCGATCGCGCCAAGGACTTCCTGGGCAAGATCCTCAGCCACTGACCGAGCAGTACCGAGAGACGTTTCACCGAGAGAAGAGGACTCGCGATGAGGTTCACACACACGCTCAAGGTCGCGGCCGGCGCACTCGCGCTCGCGGTCGTCGCCAGCGGCTGTGGCGGCGGCAGTGACAAGACCGCCAGCGAGAACGCCGCCGACGGCAAGCTGACCATCGGCATCAAGTACGACCAGCCGGGTCTGGGGCTGCAGAACAAGGACGGCTCGTTCAGCGGCCTGGACGTGGACGTGGCGACCTACGTCGCGGACAAGATGGGCGTCAAGGCCGAGGACATCAAGTTCGTGGAGGCCCCGTCCCCGCAGCGTGAGACGCTGATCGAGAACGGGCAGGTCGACTTCGTCGTCGCGACCTATTCGATCAACGACAAGCGCAAGGAGAAGGTCGACTTCGCGGGACCGTATTTCATTACGGGACAGTCGTTCCTGGTGCGCTCGGACAACACCGACATCACCGGGCCGGACAGCCTCAAGGGCAAGAAGGTGTGCTCGGTCAAGGGGTCGACCCCGGCCCAGAACATCGAGAAGAACTACCCCGAGACCCAGCTGCAGACCTACGACACGTACTCGCTGTGCCTCGAGGGCCTCAAGGGCAAGGCCGTGGACGCGGTCACCACCGACGCGGTGATCCTGGCCGGTTACGCGGCGCAGCAGCCGGGTGTGTTCAAGGTCGTCGGGCAGCCCTTCACCACCGAGAAGTACGGCATCGGCGTGAAGAAGGGCGACACCGAGTCGCGCAACAAGATCAATGACGCCATCGAGGCCATGATCACCAGCGGCGCCTGGAAGAGCGCGGTGGAGAAGAACTTCGCGGGCGTCGGCTTCGAGGTCCCCGCCCCGCCGACGGTCGACCGCTACTGAGTTGATGGCGCGTGCCGGGCGGTTCTTCCGAATCCGCCCGGCACGCTTCGCATTTCGATCGGAGGGACGCGACAGCCGTGTTCGACTTGATCTCCCGGTACGACACCCAGCTGTACGACGCGTTCTGGGTGACCATCAAACTGACGCTGTACTCGGCGCTCGGCGCGCTGATCCTGGGCACCCTGGTGGCCGGCATGCGGGTCTCGCCGGTGCCGATCGCGCGCTGGGTCGGCACGGCGTACGTCAACATCTTCCGCAATACGCCGCTGACCGTGATCATCGTGTTCTGCTCGCTCGGCCTGTACACGACGCTGCAGATCAAACTGGCGCCGGACGGCCCGAACGACCTCATGGAGAACAACTTCCGGTACGCGGTGCTCGGATTGAGCGTGTACACGGCGGCTTTCGTGTGTGAGTCGCTGCGCTCGGGCATCAACACCGTGCCGCTGGGGCAGTCCGAGGCGGGCCGCTCGCTGGGGCTGACGTTCTTCCAGAATCTGCGTCTCGTGGTGCTGCCGCAGGCTTTTCGCGCGGTGATCGCGCCGCTGGGTAGCGTGTTCATCGCGTTGACCAAGAACTCCACCGTCGCCTCGGTGATCGGTGTCACCGAGGCCGCGCTGCTGATGGACGACATGATCGAGGTCGAGGCCGCGCCGCTGCTGGTCGGCGCGATCTTCGCCTTCGGCTTCGTGCTGCTCACCCTGCCCGCCGGGCTGCTGTTCGGCTGGCTGGCCAAACGATACGAGGTGGCACGATGACGTCGGCTTCGGTCCTGTACGACGCGCCCGGTCCCAAGGCGCGCCTGCGCTACCGGCTGTACTCGGTGGTCGTGATCGCGCTGGTGCTCGCGGCGGGCTGGTTCGTCTACAGCGGGCTCGCGGAGAAGGATCAGTTCACCGCGGAGAAGTGGAAGCCGTTCCTGGAGGGGCAGGTCTGGACGACCTACCTGCTGCCGGGTTTGCAGGGCACGATCGTGGCCGCGGTGCTCTCGATCACCCTCGCGCTGCTGATCGGCATGACCTTCGGCATCCTGCGACTGTCCGACCACCGGGTGGTGCGCTGGATCGCGGGCGCCGTGGTGGAGGTGTCGCGGGCGATTCCGGTGCTGATACTGATGATCTTCCTGTTCGCGATCTACTCCGAGTACAACGTCTTCCCGTCCGATCAGCTGGCGCTGGCGGCGGTGGTGACGGCGCTGACCATCTACAACGGTTCGGTCATCGCCGAGATCGTGCGCTCGGGCATCCGCTCGCTGCCGCGCGGTCAGGGTGAGGCCGCGGTCGCGCTCGGTATGCGCAAGGGCCAGCTCATGCGGCTGGTGCTGCTGCCGCAGGCGATCACCGCCATGCTGCCCGCGCTGGTGTCGCAGATGGTGGTGGCGCTCAAGGATTCCGCGCTGGGGTACGCGATCACCTACCCCGAGGTGGTGCGGGCGGGCAAACGCCTGGGCGCGGCGGAGCAGAACACCATTCCCGCGCTGCTGGTGGTGGCGGCGCTGATGATCGCGCTCAACTACGCGCTGTCCGTGGCGGCCACCCGCCTGGAGAAGTGGCTGCGCACGCGCAAGCGGGGCAGCGCGGTGGTGTCGGCCGACGCCAATATCGCCGACGCGACCCCCGGCATGGATCTGACCGGCGGCAAGAAGTAGTCACCCGCCCGTAGATACGACCGTGACCGGCCCCGGAGGTTCCACCTCCGGGGCCGTTTCGCTGTCCGATTCCGCCCGATCCGGTTCCGCCGGGCCGAGTCGTTACGTCCAATGTCACTGGAGAGCAGGACAATCGGCGCTCCCGGCTCCCATACTGAATCTCATGAGCGACCATGACCGCGCGCGCAGGCAGCTGTACCTCGGCCTGATAGTGGCCGCGGTCATCGCCCCCCTCGCCGCCCTCTGCGCGGCCCTGGCCGCCGCGATCGGCGCCCGCCTGGTGGAGGATGCCCGAAACCACCTGTCCGCCGCCGAATCTCCCCCCAGACGCCCCGATTCCCCCGCCCGCCTCCCCACCCCGCGCCCCGCCGGCCGCACCGACCACCGCCGCCCCCGCCGCGCCCCCACCCGCCACACCGGCCGAATCCTGCACTGAATCAATCGGTTCCGTACCCGGTCCGGGTGCGTCCCGACCACGCGGCCGCGTCGAGTTCAGAGTTCCCAACAGCAGGCCAGGTCGTACGCCCGCGCCAACTCCCCCGCCCATTCTCGGTCGCAGTCCCGTTCGAAGGCCCGAAACAGCCGGTCCCGCACGGCACCCCGGCCGAAACCCTCGATCAGGTTCGCGCCGATCCGGCCATCGGCGATGTCCGACACGAGCAGCGCGAGGTGCCGGTCGGCGGCTTCGGTGTCGTGGGACGACCACTCCCGCAGAAAACGGTTCGTGTCGACGACGGCCCGCGCGAGGGAGCCGAGGAATTCACCCGTGCCGGTGAAAGCGCCCAACTCGGCCGGGAACTCGGCAAGCAACGCCCGCCACACCGCGTTCAGGTAGTCCGCCACCGCTCGCTGCTCCACGGGCGGCCAGGTCAGCCACTCGTTGCGGTCGAGCAGGCCGAGTACCAGGTCCGCATCGAGTTCGGTGGTGGTGACCAAGCGGCCCAGGAACATCGGCAGCAGGGCCTTCACGTCGGCGCGATCGCCGACGGTGTTGCCGAGCTTGATCAACAGCCAGAAGAGGTCCACCCGGTCGACGTGAACCGGCGGGCCGCAGTGGGGGCAGCGGTCGAGGACCGGGCGGCGGGGATAGGTGTCGAACGCGGAGGACACGGCCGTGAGCGCCGTTTCGAGGTCCGTGTTCACCGTCCGATCATCGCATCGGGCGACGGCGGAGAGCGGGAACGGGTTTCGGGGAGATGAGACGCCTCGTGTGCGAAAAGTTTGCTGAATCGTTCTCTCGGGGCGTGTCTATCGCCGGACTCCGCCGATTCGATTGACGAACTCGCCTATCATCACCGTGCGGTTTTGTTGTATAAGTGCTTTTCAAGGCTAGTTTCATCGCTTTAATCGGCGGGCGTGACAGGTGCCACTCGAGGCTAACAGCGGTTCGAATGCTGCCGGTTTACCGTCTGAACTCATTCGTCTAGTCGGGAGGTTGCGATGTTCGGTGGGAAGAAGGTTGTGGTGGTAGCGGCTGTCGCGGCGGCGGGGCTGGCGATGGCCGGATGTTCGACGAAGGACGACGCCGAGGCCGATGCCGGGACGCCGAGTGCACCGGCCACGACGGTCACGACGGTCACCCCGACGCCCGGGCCCGCGAACGAGAGCGACGACCCGGGCGAACAGGGTGGGGGCGTGCGGATTCCACTGGGCGACACCCAGCGGGTCGCGGTGCCGGCGGACGCGGTGCTCGACATCAAGGGCAAGGCGAAGTGGGAGCCCGCCTGGGTGCAGTGCACGGTCGTCGATTCCGCGGGTAGCCCGGTCGAACTGCTGCCGCCCCCGGCCGACGCCGAACCCGAATCCGCCGCCCACGGCGGCACCTACCTGCCGTTCTATACGATCGCCGCGCCCGCGAGCGTGCCCGGCGGCGGCGTCGACGTCACCTGCGTCGGCGTCGACGGGAACCTGGGGCCCACCGATTTCGTCCGGGTGGTGCCGCGCGGGGTGATGCCCGCGCCCGCCAACTGATCCGGCGCACCCGCGCCGATGCGGCCTCGCCGATACCCGGCGAAGCCGCATCCGTTGGGCCGCAACACCACCGCCGTCCGGTGTCGCGGCGGACAGCACCCGAGCGCCGATACCCGGGCGGGAAAGCCGAGGCGAGAACGCCGGGTCGCGGCATATTCGCCGCGACCCAGCCGCTCCCGCAGCACAGCCTCGAGCCAGGCCTTCCGCGGTGGCTGGAACCACCGGCGCGGGGGTCACGCCGCGAGCGCCGCGGCGATCTTCTGGGACATCGCGACCACCGCCGGGGCGGTCTCGCCCTTCTTCGGCTGCGACGCGGCCGCCACCGCGACCATGACCGTGTCGCGGAAGTTGGCCGCCTCGCCCGGGTACTGGTCGAGCAGCCGCACGGTCGCAGTCAGGCTCGGCAGGACCTGCTCGGCGATGTCGGCGACCGACTTGCCGGACAGGTGGATGTCGTTGGACTTGCCGGAAAGCACGTGCCCGACCAGACCCGTCGCGGACAGCAGTGCGATGGAGCCGCGGGAGACGCTCTTGGCGGGCGCGCCGGCGGCGGCCAGCAGGGTGACCGCGCCGTAGGCGGCGGTGCGCAGGACGCTCTGGTTCTCGGCGGTCAGGGCGACGGTGGTGTTCGACATGGTGTACTCCTCGATTGTTGTTCGCTGCCCGGGTGTTTCGGTTCCCGGCCCGCTCGCTTCGTTGATGTACACACTTTGTCCGGCCCGGCTGACACCGCGCTGACAGCCGCCTGACAGGTCCGCTGACACGGAAATGGCACGCGCAGGACGGTGCGATCGATCGGCGCGCCGCCGCGCACACGTCGTCGAAAGGACCGTGCCGGTGCGCTATTCCTCGGAATCGTCGCCGGGCGCGGCGAAGGTGAAGCCTTCCAGTTCGGCTTTGACGACCGTGTAGGCCGTGCCGGGGTTGTAACCGCGCCGGGCCAGCATGCCGACCAGGCGGCGGATCGCCTTCTCGCGGTCGAGAGACGCGGGCAGGGAACGAAGTTTGCGCCGGACCAGTTCGGCAGCGCGCTCGGTTTCGTCGTCGGAACTGATCGCCGAGAGCGCTTCCTGCGCCTGCTCCTCGTCGATGCCCTTGCGCCGCAACTCCAGCGCGAGGGCCTTCTTGCCCCTACCCGAGAAGGTGTGCCGCGAGTACACCCACTCCTGCGCGAAGGCGGCGTCGTCGATCAGCCCGACCTCGGTGAGCCGGTCGAGGGCGCGATTCGCGACCTCGACGCTGAACCCCTTGGTGGCCAGTCGATCCGCCAGCTCGGACCGGCTGCGCGCCCGATCGGTCAGCAGCCGCAGGCACGCGTCCTTGGCCGCGACCTCGGTGCCCCCGTCCGGCAACGGCTCCCCCGGCATCCGCCGGGCCCGCCGCGACCGCCCACCCGCGCGCGACTCGTCATCGTCCCGTCCTCCGGCCGAATCCTCGCGGCCCCGGCGGCCCCCGCGCCGACGTCGCCCACGATCTTCGCGCTCGAACGCGTCCGTGTCCGCCGCACCGTACGACCGACCATCCCGCACGTCGTCAGCGCCGAACTCCCGCGCGCCAGATAGCTCATCGTCACCGCGCGAGCGACGACCGCCGCCCGGCCGGCCATCATCCGACGACGCGTCGTCACCCGACCACGAATCCGCCTCGGTCACACCGCCTTGCGAATGCTCGTGTGCTCGCGAACGCCTCGTGCGGCGAGCGGCTTCACCGTCCGCCGGTTCGTAGTCGGCCGTCCGGCGATCCGCACCGGGAGCCGTCGCGTCTCCGAGACGAGACGACCGCTTCTTCGCCGACTCCGCACTACCCGATTCGTCCGCCGGGCCGGTGCCGCGGCGGAGCAGGCCCGCGCGCAACAAATCTTCGATGCGGGGTGGCTCACCGGAGTCCTCGGGTGCGGGACGCGAGCGGCGGGCACGACGGGGCGAGCTCGCGGAATCCCGGGCATCGGCGTCGGGATACGTTGCCGCCGAGTGATTTTCGGGGCGGAGCCGGTCGACGTCGCCTGGGGCGGGCGGCGCTTCCTCTCGCTGCCCGTTCGGCCGACGCCGACCGGAGTATTCGGGGCTGCGCGGGTCTGCTGTGCGCTGCGCCGCGGCATTCCGCGCGCCCGCGCCGAGGTCGTTCCGGCCATCCGGCTCGGTGCGGATCCCGGCGTCGGGCTCGGACGGTGCGGCCCAGGGATCTTCGCGAGTGCCGGTCCGGTCCCAGGAATCGTCGGTGGTGACGCCCTGCCAGGCGGCGTCGTCGACCGGCGGGGGCGCGCCCCACGGATCGGCGCCGGCGGGCGGGGCGGCGTTCTCCCAGTCCGAGATATGGCGGGAATTGGTTGCCACGCGGGCGGATTCGTCGGCGGCCGCGCCGGAATCCCAGTTACCCGCGGCGCCGCCTTCATCCCAGCGGCTGGTGGGAGCCCACGGATCGGCGGTGCGGGAACCGCCGCGCGAACGTGACTTTCGGGACTTCGAGTTCTCGAACTGGCGCCGGAGGTTCTCTACCGCGTCCAGGCGCGAACCATCGGGCCCCGGCGGAAGCTGCCGGGGCCCGGTGGCGGGACGTTCATCGGGCACGAAGGCCTAGAAGTCAGCGGGGGCCGCCGCCGCTTCCGCGGTGACATCGGCGCCGATGCCGAGCTTCTCCTTGATCTTCTTCTCGATCTCGTCGCGCACGTCGTTGTTCTCGAGCAGGAACTTGCGGGCGTTCTCCTTGCCCTGGCCGAGCTGGTCGCCCTCGTAGGTGTACCAGGAGCCGGACTTGCGGATGAAGCCGTGCTCGACACCCATGTCGATGATCGAGCCCTCCTTGGAGATGCCCGCACCGTAGAGGATGTCGAACTCGGCCTGCTTGAACGGCGGGCTGACCTTGTTCTTGACGACCTTGACGCGGGTGCGGTTGCCGACCGCGTCGGAACCGTCCTTGAGGGTCTCGATGCGGCGCACGTCCAGGCGGACCGAGGCGTAGAACTTCAGCGCCTTACCACCGGTCGTGGTCTCGGGGGAGCCGAACATCACGCCGATCTTCTCGCGCAGCTGGTTGATGAAGATGGCGGTGGTGCCCGAGTTGTTCAGCGCGCCCGTCATCTTGCGCAGCGCCTGGCTCATGAGGCGGGCCTGCAGACCGACGTGGCTGTCACCCATCTCGCCCTCGATTTCCGCGCGCGGCACCAGGGCGGCGACGGAGTCGATGACGATGATGTCGATGGCGCCGGAACGCACCAGCATGTCGGCGATTTCGAGCGCCTGCTCACCGGTGTCGGGCTGGGAGACCAGCAGCGCGTCGGTGTCGACGCCGAGCTTGCGGGCGTAGTCGGGATCGAGCGCGTGCTCGGCGTCGATGAACGCCGCCACACCGCCCTGGGCCTGCGCGTTGGCTACCGCGTGCAGCGCGACCGTGGTCTTACCGGAGGATTCCGGACCGTAGATCTCGACGACACGGCCACGCGGCAGACCGCCGATGCCGAGCGCGACGTCCAGCGAGATGGAGCCGGTCGGAATCACCGCGATGGGCTGACGGGACTCCTCGCCCAGGCGCATGACCGCGCCCTTGCCGAAGCCCTTCTCGATCTGCGCGAGCGCCAGCTCGAGTGCCTTGTCGCGATCGAATGCCTGTGGTGCCATCGTCCGGTCCCCTTTTCGACGGGTGAGTCTCAATCTGTGGTTGGCGCCCACGTTAGAGGGCGGCACCGACAAGTTCCGACGACAGCTTAAACGAACACCTGTTCGAGGCAAACACCACGCCACGCGACACGCGGGACCAATCCGCGCGCGAGCGGCCACCGGGCACAGCGATCACGCATGACTCCCCCGCGACCGTCCCGCACTCACGGCACCGGAGTGATCCGATCAGCGTCCAGCAGCGTCTGCGCCTGTTTGAACACCCGCAGCGCGGGCGTCACCTCCACGTCGGTGATGCCGGCCAGCGCGCCCAGCCGTTCGGTGAGATAGCGGTACAGGTGCGAGGTGTCCCGGCACACCAGCGCGGCGGTCAGATTGGTCGGCCCGGTGGTGGCAGCGACGTAGGTGACCTCGGGATGCGTGGCCAGGATCGCGCCCACCGCGGCCAGATCCGCCGGCCTGGTCCGCATCCACAGCGCCGCCCGCACCGCGAAACCCATACGCTCCAAGGCGAAGTCGAGGTCGAAGTACAGCACCCCGGCCTCGATCAGTTCGCTCATGCGCCGCGCCGCCCGGGGCGGGCTCCACCCGGTGGCCGCGGCCAGCTGCGCGTACGGCGCGCGGGCGTCGCGCCCGAGCACCGCCAGCATGGCCTCGTCCTCGGGTGAGAGGGCGATGGGCAACTCGTGCACGGCCCGATCCTGTACCGGGCGACGGGGTCCCAGCTCGCGCAGTTGATCGGCGTCGAACAACCGGCTGTAGCGCGGCCACTCCTCGTCGAGCGGGAAGTTGTGCAGCACTTCGTAGGCGAGCAGGCCGGTGACGTGTGGGGCGCGCGGAATCAATTGCAGCAGCAGCGCGTCGCGCCGCTGCGCCGACCGCGCCCGGCTCACGCACATCACCTCGGATCCGGTGGACAGCAGCGACACCCAGCTCAGATCGGGGATGCGCGCCAGCGACTCCCCCAGTCGCAGCGCGGCGTCCGGCATGGATCTGATGCGCATGATCCAGCGCGCGTGCCCGAGCGGCACCACGTTCACCTGCCCGGAGAGGTGGATGATTCCGCGCACGCGCAGCGACCGGTACCGCCGCGCCACCGTCTGCTCCGACACACCCAGGATCTCACCGAGTTTCGCGAACGGTATGCGCGCGTCCACGACCAGCGCGTGGACGATTCGTTTATCTAGATCATCGAAAATGACGGAATAGTGCGGTGTTTCGACCTCCACCGGAGGAATCTAACGATTTTCCGGCCACGAGTAGGACAAAACCGGCGCGAGTCACAGGCTGAGCGAACATAGTCGTTCGTTCTCCCGGAGGTTCCCGTGCGGAAATGGCTCCCGCTGTACGCCGCGTGCCTGGGCACGCTCATGCTGCTCATCGACGTCACCATCGTCAATGTCGCGCTCCCCGATATGACGGCCGATCTCGGCGCGGGCCTGTCCGGCCTGCAATGGATCGTGGACGGGTACGCGCTGGCCCTGGCGGCGCTGGTGCTGGCCATGGGCTCGATCTCGGACCGGATCGGCGCGAAGCCGGTCTACCTGGCCGGCCTCACCCTGTTCGCGATCGCGTCCCTGGCCTGCGGAATGGCCGGGGACACCGCGTTTCTCGTCGTCGCCCGGATCGCGCAGGGGGTGGGCGGCGCGGCCATGTTCGCCACCACCCTGGCCCTGTTGCACGCCACCTACACCGGCCGCGACCGCGGTATCGCCTTCGGCGCGTGGGGCGCGGTGGGCGGCGCGGCCGCCGCGCTGGGGGTGGTGCTCGGCGGCGTGCTCACCGACCTGCTGTCCTGGCGCTGGATCTTCTACGTCAACCTCCCGGTCGCGGCGCTCACCATCGTGTTGTCGGTACTGGCTTTCCCGGCCTCGCAACGGATTCCGGGCCGGGGGCTGGATCTGCCGGGCATGACGACCTTCACCGCCGCAGCGGCCGGCATCACCGTCGGCATCATTCGCGGCGGCGAGCACGGCTGGGCCGACGGCGGCACGCTGGCGGCGCTGCTGCTCGGCGGCGCGGCCCTGATCCTGTTCACGGCCGTCGAAGCCCGTTCCGCCGCACCGATGTTCCCGCTCGGCCTGTTGCGCAACCGGGTGCTGTCCGCGACGCTGCTCGGCGCGTCCGGGCAGACCTTCGCCGCGTTCGCCTCCGCCCCGCTGCTCTCGCTGTGGTTGCAGCAGCAGCTGAATCTGTCACCACTGCACACCGGTCTGGCGATGCTGCCGATGGCGATCACCGCGTTCGTGGTGGCCGGGGCGACGGGCCGGATCCTGCACGACGCCGCACCGGAGTGGACGATCGGCGCGGGCCTGATCGTGATCGGCGCGGGCGCGGGCCTGCTCACCCTGATCGGCCCCGAATCCTCGTGGACCGCACTGATTCCCGGATTCATGGTGATCGGCGCGGGCGCGGGGATCAACGCCCCGGCGCTGGTCGCGACGAGCATGGCGGCGGTTCCGGCGCGGCAGGCAGGCATCGCCGCGGGCGCGGTGAACACCGCCAGGCAACTGGGCCTGGCGCTGGGAGTCGCGGTGCTGGGCACCGTATTTCGCGGTACGGCCGGGGACGAGCGGCCGCTGCCGCGCGCGGAGTTCGTCTCCGGGCTCGATACCGCGCTGGTGGTGGCGGGAGCGGTCGGTGTCGGATTCGGCGCGGCGGCGTTCGCACTGCTGCGGCGCGCGGGGACCGCGGTGACCGCGCAACAGCCCGCACCGATCCCGGTCGATTGAGTCGGCGCGCCCGGCCGCAGCGGGGTACCGGGAACCTGAAAACCGCTGTGGCTCGGGCGCGACCGGAGCAGGGATGCTCATATCGATCATGATCCTCGGCGCGCCCGGACTCAACCGGTCGCGCGAAGTTACCGCAGGGGCAATTCCCACTCCGCGTCCGCTTCGGTGCGCGGGCCGAAGATCCGGCGCTCGGATTCCTCGATACGGGTGTCGTTGATGCTGGCCTCGCGGCGCGACATGAGCCCCTCGGGCGAGAACTCCCACAGTTCGTTGCCGTAGCTGCGCCACCACTGCCCGGCCTCGTCGTGCCATTCGTACTGGAATCGCACGGCGATGCGATTCTCGCGGAAGCCCCAGAGTTCCTTGCGCAGGGCGTAGCCGTTCTCGGTGGACCACTTGCGCTTCAGGAAGTCCACGATCTCGGCGCGGCCGGTCAGGAACTCCTCACGATTGCGCCACACCGAGTCCTCGGTATAGGCGCCGGCGACGGTTTCGGGGTCGCGGGTGTTCCAGGCGTTCTCGGCGGCCCGCACCTTGGCTGTGGCCGAATCCAGGTCGAAGGGTGGCAAAGGGGGTCGCATCACGCGTCCTGTCTCTCGAGCGGGAACCGGAAGAACTAACGGTCGTTCGTTGTTTGACAGGTTAGAAACTAAGGCCGCCGACAGGACCTCGTCAACCCCTGTGACGGTGATTACCGGTTAGAGTTCACCCGGTGGAAGGTGGTGTTCCCACGATGACGACCGCCCGCCCGTTACCCTCAGGCGTGCTCGTTCCCCGCCCGCATCTCGGCGAACCCCTCGCCCTGGACCTGCTGAACACCCGCTGGATATCCCCCGAGGGACCGCAGGACCTGCTGACCGATGTGGACGGCCTGCGCCAGTGGCTGGCCGAGAACGCCCTCACCGCGCCCGCCGACGAGCCCACCCTGCGCGCGCTGCTCACCGCCCGCGCGGCGATCGCCACCGCCATCGGCGACCACTCGTTCGACCCGCTGAACACCGTCCTGGACCACGGCCGCGTGCGCCGCAGGCTCACCCCCGACGGGCCCGCCGACCTGCCCGACGTCGGCCAGGCCCGCTGGCTGCCGGCCTGGCTCGCCGCCGACGATCTACTGCGGCTGTGGAGCCTGGCCCCCGAGCGCATCAAACAGTGCGCTCACCCCCAGTGCGTGCTGTATTTCTACGACACGTCCAAGAACGGCACCCGTCGCTGGCATTCCATGCTCACCTGCGGCAATCGCGCCAAGGCGACCCGGCACTACGCGAAGAAGACGCGCGCCGAGGAGTGATCAGCGGGTACTCACCAGCGCGAGCGCGGGACGTCGAATTCCGCGCACAGCGCCCGCCACACATCCCGCGGGTCGACACCCGATTCGATGGCGGCCGCGCCGGTGCGTCCCATCGACGGCAGCACATGGTCGATCAGCAGCGCGTCACCGCGCGCCGTGCCGAATTCGGTATGCAGGAGCTCCTGGAATTCCGTCAATCGCACGGCCGCGAGCCTACGCCACGGGCCGAATCGACCGCCGCGCACCGGGAGAGCGGGCCGGTAGGTGACCGTGCCGCGGGCGAACGACGCCGAGGTGCCGACCGTCCGCGCCGATCCCGATCACCCGCACGGGTCGAGCGCCCGAGCTGTCCTGCGATTCACGCGCGCGCGGCCGCGAGCACGTCGTGGCAGATTTGAACCGGATCGGACACCACCGCTATCCCCGCGGCGGCCGATTGCGCGGCGGCCCGGTAGGAGGGCTCGGCGAGCACGCGGGCGACCGCGTCCCGCACGGCGTCGGCGGTGAGCGGGCGAACCAGGATCGAACTGCCCCGGCGCGCAGCGCGATTGGCCAGTTCCCACTGATCTCCGCCGCCCGGGATGGTGACCAGCGGCACGCCGGCCAGCAGCGATTTGGCCAGCAGCCCGTGCCCGCCGCCGCCGATGACGACCGACGCGTGCTTCAGCAGTTCGTCCTGGCGGCCCAAACCCGCTGTGGCCCAGTCGGGTAGATCCGCGGGCGGGGTGTCCAGGGTGGACACCGCGACCCGGACGCCCGCGCCGTCCAGACCCGCCAGCACTGTCTCGACCATGTCCGCCACGCCGGTGTGCGCGGTCGACGGCGCGACCATCACCAGCGGCTCGTCGCCCGGCGGCAGCGCCAGCACATCCCGGGTCGGCTCCCACAGCAGCGGTCCGACCAGGTGCGCGTTGTCCGGCCAGTCCGGGCGCGGCACCTCGAGCGCGGGCAGCGTCGCCACGAGCCGTGCCGTCGGCCCCGGATCCTGTGCCGGCAGACCGACACCGGCGCGCGCGAGGCCGCGCTGGGTCTCCCCGCGGCGGATATCGCGGGCGGTCAGCGTGCGCAGCACCGAGTCGCGCGCCCGGCCCCGCACGCCCTCGCCCGCGGCGAGCCCGCTGCCGATCGGCGGCAGCCCCTTGGACGGCAGATACAGCGGATGCGGCGAGAGCTCGAGCCACGGCAGGCCGAGCCGTTCGGCCGCCATGCCGCCCCCGGCGGTCAGCACGTCCGAGACCACCAGCTCGGGCAGCATGGCACTGAGATCGGGCAGGATCTCGGTCGAGATGTGCGCGGCGCGTTCGTGAATCCGCGCGCCCGCGTCGGCGTCGTCGTCCCCGGCGCGGGGCGCCAGGCCCTTGAGCCTGCGCACCCCGATCCCGGAGTCGCGCGCCGCGTCGAACCAGCGCGGGCTGGTGAACAGCACCGGCTCGTCGCCCGCCGCCAGCAACCGGACGCACAGGGCGATCGCCGGAAAGGCATGTCCGGGATCCGGCCCGGCCACCACTGCTACTCGCACGCGCCCAGGGTGTCATATCCCGCCGGGAACGGCGGCACCAACACCGCCGATGTCGCCCCGCCGGGAATCGCTTCAGCCGAAGTTGTAGAGCTCGAAGGCCACCGCGCGGGCGGCCGGGAAGCCCTCCTTCGGACCGGAGGTCATGTCCAGCACCGCGCGGGCCTGGTCGGCGACCGGTTCGTCGCTCAGCGCCGCGAGGTACCGGTGATGGCAGGTCAGCGACTCGACGGCCTGCTCGATATGGTCGGTGACGTCCACCGCGTGGCTGCCGTCGGCGACCCCGGCCACCGCCGCCCAGCGCGGGGAATGCCTGGGCAGATCGGCGATTTCGGGGAAGATCCACTCGTTGCCCGCGTCCGAGACCGCGTCCAGGGCGGCGCGGCCGACGGCGCGATGGTCGGCGCTGTTGGCGTAGCCGCGCGCCCAGATGTCCCCGAAGTTGAACAGCACCACCAGTTCCGGCCGGTGCCTGCGGATCGCCGCGGCCAGATCCCTTCGGAGTTCCAGGCTTTCGACCACCCGTCCGTCCGGGTAGCCGAGGAACTCCACGACGCTCACCCCGACCACCTCGGCGCTCGCGCGTTCCTCGTCCTCGCGCAGCGGCCCCGATTCGGCGGGCGGCAACCCCGCGATGCCCGCCTCGCCACTGGTGACGAGCAGGTAGCGCACGTCCTTGCCCTGCGCGGTCCAGCGGGCGACCGCCGCGGCGGCGCCGTATTCGATGTCATCGGGGTGCGCGACGATGACCAGGCCGCGCTGCCAATCCTCGGGAAGCTGTTCCATACCTGAATTCAACCGCCGTCCGGTCGCATACGCACACTCCTTCGGCGCACGGCGCGTTCACAGCTGGGACAGCACGTCGTCGAAGGCGGCTTCGGCCGCGCCGAGCAGCTTGAGATCGGGCCCCAGCCCGGACTTCTCGATCCGCACCCCGCCGATCGCGCGGCTGACCATGCTGCGCGCGCGAACCTGCTCGCCGACCCGCGTCACCGCCGCGTCCGGCAGCGCGGTGAACAGATCGCCCAGCACCACCAGCTCCGGACCCAGGATATTGACGACGTTGACCAGTCCGAGGGTGAGCCAGTCCAGGTAGTCGCGCAGCGCCGGTTCCCAATCACCCCGCAGCGCACGGAGTTCGGCGACGATCACCCCGCGCGGGCCGTAGCCGGGCAAGCCCAGCGCCCGGCACAGCGCCGCCTCGCCGACCTCGGTCTCCCAGCACCCGGTATTGCCGCAGTGGCACGGGCGGCCGTCGGGGCGCACGCTCATGTGACCGATCTCGCCCAGATACCCGGCGGCGCCGCGCAACAGCGCGCCCTGTGCGATGAGCCCGCCGCCGACCCCGACATCGGCGGCGACGAACACGGTGTCGTTCGCGCCGCGACCGGCGCCGCGAACGTGTTCGGCCAGCGCACCGAACTCGGCGTCGTTGCCCACCACGACGGGCAGGTCCAGAACGGTGGTCAGGCGCCGGCCCAGGGCCACCTCGGACCAGCCCAGCGCGACCGCCGTGTGCACGAGCCCGTCGGCGCGGCGCACCACCCCCGGCACCGAAACACCCACCGCCCGAGGCGAAATCCCGAGATCGCCGGTGAGCAGCGCGGCCGACTCGGCGATGTGGGTGATGAGTTCCTCGGGTTCGCGCTGGCGACCGTGCAGATTCCAGCTGTTGCGGGCCAGGATCTGCCCGCCGAACCCGATCACCGCGATACCCGCCCGCTCGGCCTGCACGTCCACCGCCAGCACCGCGGCCGCGTGCGGTTGCGGGAGCACCAGCAGCGACGGACGGCCCGCCCCGCGCGCCAGGCGCGGCACCCGCTCCTCCACGAACCCGCCCTCGGCGAGCCCGTCGACCAGCATCTTGATCGTGGACCGGTTCAGTCCCAGGGCGGCGGCCAGCGCCGCGCGCGTGGCCGGGCCCCCGGTGTGCAGCAGGCGCAGGAGGCTCGACCGGTTGAAGCGGCGCACCTCGTCCGGTCGGGCGACGGTCATGGAGAAAGCAATACCACTACCGCGCGGGCCGCGACGGCACCGCCCGGTTCGGGTACGCCCGCCCTCATCGGGTCGCGACCGCGGCGCGCCTGCGCGAGAGGGCGTCGACGGTCGCGGCCAGCAGCAGCACCAGACCGGTCACGATGGACACCACCGCGGCGGGCTGGCTCAGCAGCCCGAGGCCGTTGGAGACCACCGCCAGCACCGCGCCGCCGATCACCGCGTCGGCCACCCGGCCCTTGCCGCCGAACAGCGAGGTGCCGCCGATCACGGCCGCGCCGACCGCGAACAGCAGGGTGTTGAGCCCGCCCGCCTGCGGGTCGACCGAACCCACCTTGGAGGAGTACACGATCGCGCCGACGGCGGCGCACGCCGAGCAGATGACGAAAACGCTTGCCCGCAAACGGGTCACGTTGATTCCGGCGCGGCGCGCGGCCTCGGCGTTGCCGCCGACGGCGTAGATGTGCCGGCCGTAGGTGGTGCGGGTGAGCACGTAGGTACCCGCCACCAGCAGGGCGAGCACGATCGGCACCACGTAGGGCACGCCGGAGATCTCGATCAGCGTGCTCGGTGAGCGGTTCATGGTGAGCAGCGCCGTCACCCCGACCGCGAACACGCACAGCGCCACCACTTTCGCGGCCACCAGCGGGGTGGGCGGGGTGACCAGGCCGCGCCGCCGGCGCAGCAGCTGACCGCCCAGGGTCACCGCCGCGTAGCCCCCGGCCGCGAGCACGCACAGCGCCCAGCTGCCCGCCGTGGACAGGTTGCCGTTGGCCACCTTGTCCAGCACGGGCGAGGAACTGATGCCGAGCACCCCGCCCTCGCCGATGAGTTGCAGGATCACGCCCTGCCAGGTCAGGAACAGCGCGAGGGTGACCACGAAGGACGGCATGCCGATCCTGGCGATGAGAAATCCGGTGATACAACCGATTCCGACGCCGACACACACCGCGAGCAGCATCTCCACCCACGGGTTGGCGGCCAGGCCGAGCACCGTGATCAGCACCCCGAGCAGCGAGAACACGACCCCGGGCCAGATCCGCAGCAGCCCGGCCAGCAGGGCCGCGAGCAGCAGCATCGCGATGAACACGAAGAACACGGTGTTTCCCATGCCCGCGAGCAGGTTTCCGTTCTCCACGTAGTGCATGGCCAGCACCGCCCCCGCCACCCCGGACGCGGTGCCGGCCGACAGGTCGATCTCGCCGATGAGCAGGACGAACACGATGCCGATGGCGATGATCGTCTGACCCGCGCCCTGGGCGAGCAGATTGGCGATGTTGTTGAGCGAGAGGAAGACATCGGACAGGACCGAGAACAGGACCACCAGCGCCACCAGCCCGAGCAGCGCGGGCAGCGAGCCGATCTCCCCGGCGCGCAGCCGCGTGAGGTACTCGCGCACGGCCTCGGTCGTGGTGAGCGTGGTGGTGTCGATGCCGAAATCGGCGACCGCCTGCTCGGTCACCCGCTCCGTCACCGAATCCCGTTCCGCCGCTTGCTCGCTCACAGCGCCACCGCCTCGGGGCGAGCCAGGCCCAGGTCGCCCGATCGCCCCGCGGTGATCAGTTCGACCACCTGGGCGTGGGTGACGTCCGCGGTGCGCACCTGCGCCGCCGTGCGACCCAGGTACAGCACCGCGATGCGATCGGCCACCTCGAAGACATCGGCCAGATTGTGACTGATGAGCACCACCCCCAGACCCTGTTCGGCCAAGCGCCGCACCAGATCCAGCACCTGCCTGGTCTGCGCCACCCCGAGGGCGGCGGTGGGCTCGTCCAGCAGCACCAGCTCGCTGTTCCACAGCACCGCCTTGGCGATGGCCACCGTCTGGCGCTGCCCGCCGGACAGCGCCGCCACCGGCGTGCGCACCGACTTGACGGTGCGCACGCCCAGCGAGGCCAGCGTGCGCCGCGCCGCCTCCTCCATACTCGCCTCGTCCAGCAGCCACGGTTTCCCGCGTTCGCGCCCGAGGAACATGTTGGCCACGATATCGAGATTGTCGGCCAGGGCCAGATCCTGGTAGACCACCTCGATCCCCAGTGCGGCAGCGTCTTTCGGCGCTTTCACCTGGACCGGCTCACCCCGGAAGCGAATCTCGCCGGAGTCGGCCGGGTGGATGCCCGCGACGCATTTCACGAGTGTGGATTTGCCCGCGCCGTTGTCGCCGACCAACGCGGTCACCTCCCCCGCCGGCACGGTGAAGGCCACATCGTGGAGTACGTGCACCGGGCCGAAACTCTTGTTCAGACCGGTGATTCGGAGTAGCGGCTCGGTCACGTCGTCATTCCTTGTCAGCGAGCGGTGGCCGAGAACTCAGGAGATGCCGAGTTCGGTGCAGGCGGCCTGCAGATCACCGCCGCAGATGTCGGCGGGCTTCACGAATCCGGCGTCGGTCACGGTCTTGACCTCGGCCCGGGTCACGGTCTGCGGGGTGAGCAGCACCGACTTCACGGTGCGCTTGCCCTTGGGATCCTGACTCACGGCCTGCGCCAGCGCATCCGCGGCCGCGGTGTCGCCCTTGGCCAGGGCCACGGCGAGTTTCGCGGCGGCCTCCGCCTCGTCGCGGATCGGCTTGAACACGGTCATGTACTGATCCCCGCGCAGGATCGCCTTCAGGCCGTCGGCCGTCGCGTCCTGGCCGGTGACCGGCACCTTGCCGTTGAGACCGTTCTTCTTCAGCACGGTGATCACCGCGCCCGCGAGGCCGTCGTTGGCGGCGACCACGCCGTCGACCTTGCCGCCGTTGCCGGTCAGGATCTGCTCGAAGGTGCTGCCGCCCTTCTGATTGTCCCAGCCGTCGATGGCCTGGCTGCGCACCAGTTTCAGCGCGCCCGAGTCGTACAGCGGACGCAACGCCTTCTGTTGCCCCTCATGGAACAGAGTCGCGTTGTTGTCCGTCGGCGCGCCCTCGATCTCCACGACCTCGGCGCCCGGCTTGTCCTTCAGCGCGCCGGCCAGCGCCTGACCCTGGAGTTCACCCACCCGCACGTTGTCGAAGGACACGTAGTAGTCCGAGGATCCGCCCAGATTGAGGCGGTCGTAGTCGATGGCGGGAATGCCCGCGCGCTTGGCCTTTGCCGCCACCGCGCCGCCCACCTCGCTGTTGATCGAGGCGATGATGAGGACCTTGACGCCCTTGGCGATCATGCCGTCGGCGAGGGTGCTGAACTTCTGCACGTCGCCCTGCGCGTTCTGCACGTCGGCGTCGAAACCCTCCGCGCGCAAAGCGGATTGGAGCATCGGCTTGTCGAAGGACTCCCAGCGGGCGGAGGTGGCGGTCTCGGGCAGGATGACGCCCACGGTGCCGTTGGCGCCGCCGCCGGAGGGGGAATCGGGCGCGTCGTCGCCGCTGGAGTTGGAGCCGCACGCGGTCAGGGTGAGCAACCCGGTGAGGGCGACGGCCAGCATCGCCGTTTTTCGGCGGGCGCGGCGGTGGCCCGGATACAACTGTGGGAGCGGGGTTTTCGACCTCATCAGGGTGACCCTTTCGAGCGGCGGCCACCGGATTGCGGCCGTGCGCGAGCTATATGTTGTGGGCAACAACATATGCGAGTGGGGTCACCCCGACGGGGGAATTCGCCGAATCAGGGCAGCAGAACAACCTTTCCACCGGCGTGTCCGCCGATGACGTACCGGTGCGCGTCGGCGGCCTCGGCCAGCGGATAGGTCGCGCTGATCACCAGATCCAGTTTTCCGGCGGCGGTCAGCGGGATGAGTTCGCGCCACGCGCCCGCCCGGATCTCGGTACCGGGATCCGCGCCGGGGCCGCCGCCCAGGGCCTGGAAGCCCGCCTCAGCGGCGCGGCCGAACGCGACGACGGTGGCGATGCGGGAACGGTCGGCGACCAGCTCGAGCGAAACGTCCACCGCCTCATCGGTACCCGCGGTGTCGATGGCGGCGCTGACGCCCCCGGGGGCCAGCTCTCGGACCCGATCGGCCAGACCCGGTCCGTACGTGACCGGTTCGACCCCGTAGCCCCGCAGCCGTTCGTGCCGCGAGGCCGAGGCCGTGCCGATCACCCGGGCCCCGCGGGCCACGGCGAGCTGCGCGGCCAGCGAGCCGACGCTGCCCGCCGCGCCGTGCACGAGCACGGTGTCGCCCGGGCCGACGGCGGTGGCGGTGAGCAGGTGCACGGCGGTGCCGCCGACGGCGAGCAAACCGCTCGCGACCTCCCAGCCGATCTCGAGCGGCTTGGGCACGACCCGGTCGGCGGGCACGGTCACCGCGGTGGCGTAGGCGCCGCCGCGCACGATGACCTCGTCACCGACCCGGACCGGACCGGCCGGGCCCACCGCGTCCGGACCGGCCGCGGTCACCACGCCCGAGGATTCCAGGCCGAGACGGATCGGCAGGGCGCTCGAGTCGGTGCCGAACGCGCCGCTGTAGCGCTTGTAGTCGAAGGGGTTCACACCCGCCGCGCGGATCTCGACGGTGACTTCGCCCGGTCCCGGATCGGGAAGTTCGATCTCCAGCGGAGCCAGTACCTCGGGGCCACCGTAGGCGGTGGCGACGATCGCGATTGTCATACCTCAACGTAGCGTCGCCGCGCGGTGATCGATTCCCCGGACACCGGTGGGCCGCCCGGAAATCCGGACGGCCCACCCGCCGGTCGCGCGCCGTGCGGGCACGACCACCGCAAACCGAGCGCTACAGCTTGCTCAGCGGCGACTTGTCGTTCGACCCCGACACCGCCTTGTAGAGCAGGTACAGGCCGAACACCACCAGGCTGATCATGAGGATCGGGAACAGACCCTTGATCAGCGCACCGATGATGGCGAGCGCGATCCAGATGACCGCGACGACGCCGATGATCTTCCACAACATGGGTGAATCCTCCCGGAGATGTCTCCGAACCGCCGTCAGCGCGATCCGACACCCTCCATACTGGCCGCCTACCGATCGAAAAGCACCAGGTCACACCCGATATCCGGGAAAGTTCAGGGTTCCCACCCACACCCCCTGACCCGGCGCCGGTCCGGATCGAGGGGCCGGAGTCGGTCGCCGAGTCGTGCCGAGATGGCGGGCGTGAAAGAGCTTCGGGCCGAGCGCCGGGGATCAGGGGCCGGCGCGGAAGCGGCCGTCGGCCAGCTCGGTGAGGGCCTGGGCCCAGCCGTCGAGGCGGTCGGCGGCGTCGCGGAGGTGCAGGGTGGCCCAGCCGAGATCGTCGGCCAGGGGGGCGCTGTCGGGGACCGCGAGGACGCGGGCGGCGGCGGCCACCATGCCCTCGAACTCGACGACGCCGGAGTCCAAGCGGATCGAGACCGCCCGGATGTGCTCGCCCAGTGGAGAATTGCGGGGGCCGAGGGCGCCGGCGGCGTTCTCCATGGCGACCACGTCGGCGGCCAGGGCGTGCAGGGCGGCCGCGCCCGAGGCGGCGGTGTCGACGGTGTCGGTCAGATCGTCGGCGAGCAGACGCTGGGACTTGGCGATCTGGCCGATCAGACCGTGCAGCGCGCGTTCGGCGCGCACGAGCCGGGCGATCGAGGCGCGGGCGGCCGAACGCCCGGGCGGCAGCTTCCGGGGGATGAACGCGGCCTGCGGCAACGGCTCCTTGCGCAGTTGCAGGTAGCGGCGGGTCGTCACCGCGGCACCGGTCACCAGGGCGACCGCGCCGCCGCCGACCACGATCACGGCCCAGGCCGGGGCCGAGATGAGCACCAGTCCAACGGTTCCCGCGGTGGTGAGACCCGAGGCGGTGCCGAGCCGGAAGCTGCGCCGCCGCGACCGCCTGCGCTTCCGCAGTTCCCGCTCGCGCGGATCGGCCCACTTGCGCACCGCGACCAGCGCCTGCTCCCCCACCCCGCGCAGGGTGTCGGGCAGTCGCTGCGCGAGCTCCTCCGGCTCGACGCCGGTGGGAGCCAGGAAGTCTCGGGCGACGCGGGTGGCCCGCTCACGCCTGCCGCCCTTGTCACCGGGCACGGACGTGGCACCCGGGTCGAAGCCGTATCCGGGCGGCGGCGGCACATCCCGTTCGCGATCGGCCGCCCGGGCCCGGCGACGCCGTGCGCGCGCGTCGACGCCGGCGTCCATCGCCGGTTCGGCCCCGGCTCGCGGCCGGACGTCGCCGAACGACACCTGCGGCGCGGAAAACCCTTCGGCCGACGGCGAATACGACGGCGCGTGAGCAGCCGCCCACGGGGACTCACCCGGCGGCGGACCGGCCGGAGCAGCACCCGGCGCACCCCGATGCGGGACGGCTGTGGAACCAGCGCCCGCTCGGCCGGATGCGAACTCGGTTGCGGCGGAAGAACTTTCGAATCCGGGCGGGTAGCGGCGGGTCGGCGACGCGCCGGGATTCGGGAGCCGCTCGGTGGGGTGAGCCGGAGGGTGGGCGTGCGATCGCGCGGGGTCGACGTGCGCCGGAACGGTGTTCGCGTCCGCGATGGGCACCGTATGCGAGGGCGCGCTGTCCCCGGTCACGGACCGGTCGGCCCGCCCGGAGTCCGGGGCGTGCGCGCCGCCCTCGCGCGGCGGAGGCTGGGCGCCGGGCGCGGAATCCGGGGCCGGCGGGGCGCTGTCGCGGGCGCCCGGCGAATTGGCTTCCAGCAGAGTCGGGAAGCCGGGGATCGGGGACGGAGCCTTCTTCGTGCGGGTCAGGCGGGGAAAACGCGCAGGGGAGGCCGCGGGGTCCTGTCCGGCCCGCGATCTCCCCATCACTCCAACGCCTTTCGGTGCCGCGCCTGCCTACTGCTGGGCGGCCTGGCCCTTGTTGATCTGCGGCTGCGCTGCGGCCGGGTTCGGGACGGCCTGCTGGTTGCCGCCGGCGGGCAGCGCGTCCCCGCGCATGGAGGCACGGATCTGCTCCAGACGGCTGTGACCGGCCATCTGAATGCTCGCCTGCTGTACTTCCATCATGCGGCCCTGCACCGAGTTCTGCGCCAACTCGGCCGAACCGAGCGCGTTGGCGTAGCGGCGCTCGATCTTCTCGCGCACCGCGTCCAGGCTCGGGGTGGAGCCGGGGGCGGACAGGGTCGAATCCATCTGCTGCAGCGAGGCCGACACCTGCTCCTGCATCTTGGCCTGCTCGAGCTGGGACAGCAGCTTGGTGCGCTCGGCGACCTTCTGCTGCAGCAGCATGGCGTTCTGCTCGACCGCCTTCTTGGCCTGCGCGGCCGCCTGCAGCGACTGATCGTGCAGCACCTTCAGATCCTCGACGGACTGCTCGGCGGTGACCAGCTGCGCCGCGAACGCCTCGGCGGCGTTGGTGTACTGGATCGCCTTCTCGGTGTCGCCCGCGCCCGACGCCTGATCGGCCAGCAGAACCGCCTGGCGCGCATTGGCATTGAGCTTCTCGACCTCGTCGAGCTGGCGGTTCAGCTTCATCTCCAGCTGGCGCTGGTTACCGATCACCGACGCCGCCTGCTGCGACAGGGCCTGATGCTGCCGCTGGGCCTCCTCGATAGCCTGCTGGATCTGAACCTTCGGATCCGCATGCTCCTCGATCTTGGAATCGAAGAGGGCCATCAGGTACTTCCAGGCCTTCACGAACGGATTAGCCATCGATTGATCCCGCCTCCATCTGACATGCCGCGCGCTGCCGCGCGACATAGTGCGCGACCGTCACGCACCCGGTTGTCCCTACTAATCCACTGCGCGGCGGCGACCGGAAAACTCGCAGCCGCGCGACGCCTCCGGCACGAAGCCTACAGAGAATTTATCCCTTTCGGCTCCAGCGCACATCGTTCACTTCGCGGCCACCAGCACCAGCCGGTCCGACTTGGGGGCCGGAATGACGATGCGCGGGCCGAAACCACCGTCCCCGCGGCGGGGCGGCATGCCCTTGCGGGCGGTCGAAATCTTGGCATTCGCCGAGGCAGCGGGGGCCTTGGCGCCGGCGCCGACCGGTTCGGCCCGGCGCGCTGCGCCCGCCGGAGCCGGAGTGGTGGCCGCGGACAGCGACTCGGCCGGGGTCGTGCGACCCTGCGCCCGATCGGCGTCGGCCATGGCGGCGCTCACATCGAAAAGTACCTGTGACAGCGGCAGATCCAGCGCCTGGCAGATGGCGGCCAGCAGCTCGCTGGAAGCCTCCTTGCGCCCGCGTTCCACCTCCGAAAGGTAGCCCAGGCTCACCCGCGCGGAGGTGGAGACCTCACGCAGGGTCCGGCTCTGGGCGACACGAGCACGCCGCAGGCTTTCCCCGATCGCTTCTCGCAGCAGCGTCATCTCGTTCTCCTCACACTCGTCTCGCCGGACCCAGCGTTTGACTGGACAACGTCCGGCGTCGGGCTTGCGTTCCCGGTCTTGCTCACCCGCCCCGAATACTCCGGGCGAGCTCGGTGATCGCCTCGCGGACCGCGCCCACCCTGATCGTCCACCGGTCGCCCGGGAGTTTCAACCGGATGACCTCCGTACCGTCCGGACCGGCCAGCCCGAGAAACACCGTGCCGACCTCGCGGCCGTCCTGCGGATCGGGGCCCGCCACGCCGGTGAGCCCCACTCCCCAATCCGCGCCGCAGCGCAGTCTGGCCCCGACGGCCAGCTGTTCGGCGGTACTCGCGGCAACCGGTCCATCGCTGGCGAGAGTATCGGTACTCACACCGGCAAGGTCGTGTTTCAGATCGGTGGCGTACACGATCAGCCCACCCCGCAACACCGCGCTCGCGCCCGGAATTCCCGCGATGGTGGCGGCGAGCAACCCCGCGGTGAGCGATTCCGCGGTGGCGACGGTGAGCCGGGCCGACTTCAGGGCCGCGACCAGATCGGCGGCGGGCACGGCGGAGACGAGTGGATCGAGCGATCCGGGATTCGGGGCCGAGTCGAGCTCAGGCCGCACGGCTGCCGCCGGGCGAACCGAACCAGAGCCGGGCCGCCTGCACCACATAGTCCAGGCCGGTGACCACGGTCAGCGCGACGGCCAGATACATCAAAGACATTCCGGCGGACTCGAACCCGCCGGACAGGGGTAGCAGCAGCACCCCGATGGCAACCGACTGGACCAGCGTCTTGAGCTTGCCGCCGCGCCCGGCCGGGATCACGCCGCGGCGCACCACGGCCAGCCGCAGCAGGGTCACCCCGATCTCGCGGGCCACGATGACGATCGTCATCCACCAGGGCAGATCACCGAGCATGGACAACCCGACGAGGGCGGCGCCGATCAGGGCCTTGTCCGCGATCGGATCCGCGAGCTTGCCGAAGTCGGTGACGAGGCCGTATTTGCGGGCCAGCTGACCGTCGATGCGATCGGTGATGGCCGCGATGCCGAACAGCGCGGCCGCTCCCCAGCGCCAGCGGGGATCGTGCCCGTCGCCGGCGAACAGCGCGGCCAGGAAGATCGGGACCAGCACGATGCGCAGCACCGTCAGCACGTTGGCGATGTTCATCAGCGGCACCGCCGCCGGTTCTACCGCGCCCGGTTCGGTCCGGGGTGCCGGGGCAAATCCGGATCTCGCTGGAGCGGCATCTGCCCAGCGACCTTCCACCTCATCACGCTGCACCGTCACCAGCACCCCCACCGGCCGCGGCAACGGCCATGGTTCCCGGAGTTATCCGGTATCGGGAGGGGTTGGAAGTACGACACACCCCAAGCCTATCGGTACGGGGGCCGACTACTGTGCACCCCATGACAACACGGGCACCCCACAGCGGTTCTGCGGACGGTACGACGGCCTCGGCGCCGCTCGTTCGTCGCGCCCGAACCTCTGACGTGCCCGGTATCAAAAAGCTGATCGACTTCTACGCGGGCAAGATCCTGCTCGAGAAGAACCTGGTCACCCTGTACGAGTCGGTCCAGGAGTTCTGGGTGGCCGAGCGCGACGGCGAGCTCATCGGCTGCGGCGCGCTGCACGTGCTGTGGGCGGATCTGGGCGAGGTGCGCACGGTCGCGGTGCGGCCCGACATCAAGGGCACCGGCGCCGGGCATCTGCTGGTGCGGCAGTTGATCGCGGTCGCGCGCGAGCTCTCCCTGTCGCGGCTGTTCGTGCTGACCTTCGAGGTGGACTTCTTCGCCAGGCACGGCTTCGCGGAGATCGAGGGCACCCCGGTGACCGCCGAGGTCTACGAGGAGATGTGCCGCTCCTACGACGAGGGCATCGCGGAATTTCTCGACCTGAGCTTCGTGAAGCCGAATACGCTCGGCAACACCCGAATGCTGTTGACCCTCTGAACTATTCGATTCACCCCCGATTCATTCGAGCCAGAAAGCGACACCCGTGCCGATCTTCGCCGTCCACTACGTCTACACCGAGGCCACCGCCGCCGCGCGCCTGGAGAACCGCCCCGAGCACCGCGCCTGGCTCAACAACCTGGTGGATCAGGGCACCATCCTGACCAGCGGCCCCTACCCCGACGGCACGGGCGCGCTGATCCTGTTCCGCGCGGAGAGCCTCGAGTTCGTCACCGATCTGCTGCCGCAGGATCCGTTCGCCAAGCTCGGGCTGATCGAGGACAAGCGCGCGGTGGAGTGGCTGCCGGTCATGGGCGTGTTCTCCGAGGAGTAGCCCGGTATCGACGCGGGTCACCCGCCGGGCAGTACGCGCGGCGGTCAGTTCCCCGCCATCTCCCCGATGATGTCGTCGATGGCCGACCGGCCGGGTGACCACCCGAGTTCGGCCCGGGCCTTGGCCGGATCGCTGATCAGCGCCGCGGGTTCGGGCGCGGCCGGGCCGTGCACCACGGGCACCGAGCGCCCGGTCACGCGCTCCACGGCCGCGATCACGTCGAGAATGCTTGTACCGCGGCCGCTTCCGATGTTGTAGCGGGTGCTCGCACCGGGCGCGGGCACGCGGTCCACGCAGGCGGCGAACGCGGCGGCCGCGTCCCGCACGTGCAGGTAGTCGCGAACGGCGGTGCCGTCCCCGTTGATTCGCAACGCGGACCGCTCGCGCGCGGCGGCCAGGGTGCGGGGTAGCAGCCGCGTCGGGTCGGGGTCGTCGCCCCCGGCCACGTTGAGCAACCGCACGACGATCGCGCCCAGTGCACCGGACCCGGCCTGCGCCTCGATCGCGTATTCGGCGGCGAGTTTGCTGCTCGCGTAGGGATGCGGCGGCGCGTCGGGACAGTCCTCGGTCATGGGCTGCCGCTCGGGGGTGCCGTAGATGGACCCGGTGGACGCGAAGACCATGCGCTCCACCCGCGCGGCGGCCATGGCTTCCAGCAGCGAGACGGTGCCCTCGGTATTGACGCGGAAGAACGGCAGCGGATCGGTGACCGACTCCCGGGCGCGCGCCAGCCCGGCCAGATGGCACACCGCGTCCACATCGGCCACGGCTGTCCGCAGCGCCGCCGGATCCAGCAGGTCCGCGTGCCGGGTCTCGCGCGCCCCGGCGATCGCCGCGGTCCCGGCTCGCACCATCGCGACGGGCGTGTGTCCCGCGGTGGCGAGCGCTCGCACGACCTCGCGTCCCAGATAGCCCGCCGCTCCCGTCACCAGTACCCGCACACCGCAACCCTTGCAGGCGCGGGCCGGTCCGCCACTGCCGGGGCCGGGCTCAGGACGCGCGGCGGCGGTGGTCGGCGACGTGCACCTGGGTGGCGCAGCGGGTGGAACAGTAACGGCGCCTGCCGTTTCGGGAGGTGTCGACGAAGACGATCGCGCAGCCCGGGCGGGCACAGCAGCCGATGCGGGAGGGCGCCTCGCAGAAGAGCGCGGCGAGGCCGAAGGCGGTGTACGCCTTGACGCGTTCGTCGACGGGCGCGGTCTCCTGCGAGTAGTGCAGGTGCGGGCTTCTGCCGTCGTGCGTGGAGATGTAGGGGCGGCTGGTGGTTTTGGCCAGCAGCGCGTTCAGCAGGTCGACCGAGGGGGCGCGGAACACGGCGTCCAGTTCCCCGATCCAGCTCCGGAGTTCGGCGTCCTGCTCGGGCGTCACCGGCACGAACGGCCGGTAGTCGGACTCCCGCAGCAGCTCGCTCAGGTCCCGTTCCGGTGGCGCGTTCACCAGCCGGACGGCCAGCTCCACCGCGGCCCCACCGTAAGGGTTGAAATGCACTAGACCATTACATCAGAGTGGCCTCATGACCGCCACCTGCCCGTCCTGCTCCTGGCCCGACCCGGCCCTCGTGTCCACCCACGGCAGCGTCCGCTACCTGCTGTGCGTCTGCGGCAAGTGGCTGATCGAGGAACACGACGCTCTACTCGCCACCGCGGGCCGCAGCAGCATCGCCGACGCGGTCCTGCCGGACGAGTGCGAGCCGTCGTGCGACGCGACCTCGGCATAGATACCGGCCGAGAGCGCGAGTGCCGGCCCGCGCGACGCCGATCGGCGTGACGGCCCTGGACCGACGGTGGCGCCGAGACCGCGTGCTGTAAGTTTCCAGCATCTGAAGGCGACCGCCCTCAGACCATGGAGACGGATCGAACTCGGGCCCCGCCGGTCGCCGACCGCTCCGACCGCCCGAAGGATCCACCGAGTTGAGCGAGCCGAGTCGGCCCACCCCCCGCGCCGCCGGCGAGCGCGCCCGAGTCGTCGCCCGAATGACCGCGCGCACCGACGCGATCGCCGCGGCGATCGCGCAGACGACCCGCGAACGCCTGCCCGCCTACGCGGCACTGTCCGAGACCACGATCACCGGCGACACCACCGCCATCGTCGACCGCATACTCACCGCGCTGAGCGGGATCGGCGCGTTGACCGCCGACGATGTGCGGAACCTGCGCAAGTACGGCGAAGTCCGTGCCAGACAGGGCATTTCGCTGATCGACGTGCAGACCGGATGGCGGATCGCGCTGATCCGGGCGCGCGCCGAACTCACCGCCGCGGGACGCGCGTGCCGGGCATCGGACCGCACCCTGCTCGAGCTCACCCACGATCTGCTGGACATCATCGACGAGGCCACCCACGCGTACACCAGCGGTCATCACGACGTCGAGCTGGACCTGACCCGGCGCGACCACCAGGCGCGCGCGGAGTTCACGCGCGGTCTGCTGCTCGGCACGCTGACACCCGCCGATCTGCGCATTCGCGCACAGCAGTACGGGCTGGATCTCCAGGCCGAGTACCGGGCGTTCCGGGCGCACGCCTCCACCCACCCCGTCGTCGACGCCGAGCTGCGGCATCGGTCGCGCGCGACCCCGGGCGCGCCGGTGTTCACCACCACCATCGACGGCGACGTCGCCGGGTTCCGCGGCGGCACGGCCCTGTTCGAGTTCGAGGACCGCGTCGGCTACGGCCCGCCGGCCCGGCTGAGCGAGCTGGACCACTCCTTCCGGCTCGCCGGTCGCCTGCTGGCGACCGCCCGCGCCTTCGACCTGGACGGCCCGATCGATCTCGAGCGCGCCGGGTTGCTGACCGCGGTCATCGCCGACACCGACGTGGGAACCGAACTCACCCGCCGCTACCTCGACCCGCTCGGTGACGCCGAGCAGGCACGAACTCTGATCGAGACGACCGAGTCCTTCCTGGACACGGGCATGCGGTTCGAGACGACAGCCGAGCGGCTCGGGCTGCACCCCAATACGATTCGCTACCGGATCGGCCGGTTCGAGGAGCTCGCGGGGATAGACCTGAAGTCCGCGAACACCGCCCTGCGAGTGTGGTGGGCGATCAAGCACCGGCGGGCGGCCCTGCGCCCCTGAGCTTTCCGGCCCGTCGGCGAAGCGGACATGCCATCGGGGCGCGAGACCTCGCACCGCTGTCGGGCCGAGCGCCCCGTGGGAACCGTGTCGTCCGATCGCGCCCGGGGACGCGGTGTCCCGTCCCCGATAAGTCCCTATCACCCTTGATAGACAGGGGCATCCCATCGATCCGGATGCGGTTGCGCCCCGCCGACGCCGCTGCGGGTGGCGAATGACCGCCTTGCCCGTCGACCTGCGGCGACCGCGAGAGATGCCACGGGAGTTGGCGGCAGGCATCGCACCGAGTTGGGGACGCGGGGCACCGAACCGTGTGGATCGCGGGGCGTTCGAACGGGCGCCGTCGCCGATTCGATCAGCGGCGCCGTCGCGCACGCGCTGGGCGCCACCGGACAGGTGAATCCGCGCGAATCCTCATGCGGCGCCGGCACGTAAGGACGGAGCCGCGGCGAGGCCGGTGTCGTTCGAGTCCCAGCGGGGGAACCGCAGCCGGTCGTGCCACGGGGCGATGCGCTCGAACGCCGCGGCCAGGGTGAGGACCGTGTCGTCGCGGAAGCGGCTGCTCGCGATCTGGAGGCCGACCGGGAAGCCGTCGGGGGTGAGGCCCGCCGGGACCGAGATGGCCGGGCCGCCGGTGTAATTGAACGGGTGCGTCAGGCACCAGCCCAGGACGGGGTCCACGGCCTCGCCGTCGATCTCGGCCGGGCCGACGGTCCAGCCGTCGGCGGCGTTGGGCACGGCGGCCACGCCCGTCGTCGGGGTGATGATCGCGTCGAAGTTCTCCAGGACCGCGGCCAGCGCGTCGAAGATCGCGGTGCGCAGGAACTGATCGCGCCGGGTGTCGGCGACGGAGAAGGATTCGGCGCGGTCGGCGGCGGCGCGCAGCTGCGGCGGCAGGTTCTCCCAGGACACCGCGCGCAGATCGAGGCCGGAGTCGCGGAAGGTCTCGATGAGGCCGATCATCGCCGAGCCCGTATAGCGCAGCCACAGATCGGTGACCTCGGTGTGCGCGGCGGGCAGGGTGAAGCCGGGCTGTTCGACGACGACGCCCGCGGATTCGAGAGTGCGGGCGGCGGTCTCGACGACCGCGGCGACGTCGGCGGCCACCGGAAAACCGCCCAGGGTGGGTAGATAGGCGACGCGCAGGCCCGCGGCCGGAGCGAACAGGGCCTCGCGGTAGGACCGCGCCGGGAGCGGCACGCTGCCGGGATCGCGGGCGTCGAAGCCGGCCATGGCCTCGAACATGAGCACGCAGTCTTCCACCGTGCGGGTCAGCGGGCCGTTGCCCATGAACGGATTGAAGGCGAAGAACGCGTCGGGCCGGACCACTCCGGCCAGCAGGCCGTAGCTGGGCTTGAGCCCGACCACACCGCACAGCGCGGCCGGGATGCGCACGGAGCCACCGCCGTCGGAGCCCTGCGCCAGCGCGCACAGGCCGGCGGCGACCGCCGCGGCGCTGCCGCCCGAGGAGCCGCCCGCGTTGTGACCGGTCGCGAAGGGGGTGCTGGTCGGCCCGAACAGGCGGTTGTCGGTGGTGGCCTTGTGCCCGAATTCCGGGGTGTTCGTCTTGCCGAGGATGATCGCGCCGAGCCGTTGCAGCCGCTGGACGTGCGGGGCGGTATCCTCGGGGAGATAACCGGCGAACTCCTTGACGCCGAAGGTGTTCGGCACGCCTCGCTGGAAGTCGAACAGATCCTTGATGGCGATCGGGACGCCGTGCAGCGGCCCGCGCAGCCGGCCTTCGCTCAGCTCACGCTCGGCCGTCTTCGCGTCCTCGCGCGCGGTGTCGGCCGAGACGCTGACGTAGGCGTTGAGATCCGGGTTCACCGCGTCGATGCGCGCGAGGTACGCCTCGACCACCTCCACCGGCGACACCCGCCGGCCGCGGATCCGCTGTGCGAGCTCGGCGGCGGGCAGCAGGACAGGGTCTGAGTCACAGAAATCGGACATGCTCGCACACGCTATCGCTGAAACACGCTGCAGATGAAGGGTATTCAGGTTAATACTGGTCGAATACGTTGCAACACAAGCACTTCGGATGCACTAAATCCGCAGCGTAGCGGGGGTTTCCGCGTCCAGTTAACATGGATGTCATATTTTCGAATTTAAATTCCATCGGTTGACGGGCCCCTCCGCCTCGTCTAACGTCGGCTTCGGATTTCAAGCCCCACATTGCATCTCCGACGCAGCAGTGCATCTTCGTGGCGAAGTCTTCAGTTCCGTTTGGGGGGACCAACGGGAGTAGTAGTCGATGAATTCAGCGTCAATTCAGTCCGCCGCATTCGAAAACTGGATCGAGCTGCTGGGCGACCGTGCCACCACGAATGGCGAGAAAGCAGCATTCGAATTTCTCGACGACGAGGGCCGTGCGTCCGAAGCGCTCACCTATCGCGAACTCGACCTGCGCGCAAAGGCGCTGGCAACCCACTTGAGCAGCACATATTCACCCGGGGATCGAGCGCTGCTGCTGCATCCGCCGGGACTGGAATATGTCATCTCGTTCTACGCCTGCCTGTATGCCGGCGTGATCGCAGTACCACTTTTTCCACCGCAACGCGCACGCTTGGATCACATCGACGAAGTGGCTCGCGACTGTGCGGCGAGCGTGGTGATCAGCACATCGGCGACATTGTCAAGAATGCGCGAGGCGCCGGGCGAAACCTATCTCGAGAGCCTTCCGAGAATTTCTTCGGATTCTTTCGAGGCCACACCGGATTCAATGTCCGAATTCACTCCGCGCGTTTTCGATATCGCCTATCTGCAATACACGTCGGGTTCCACTTCGGCCCCGAAGGGCGTCATCATCACGCATCGGATGATGCTCCAGCAGTGCGCGGAACTGGCGTACACCTGGGGCATCGACACCGACAGCACGGTGGTCTCCTGGCTGCCCCATTTCCATGACTTCGGGCAGGTCAGCGGCGTACTGCTGCCCGTGTACAGCGGCATCCGAGCCGTACTGATGGCACCCGCCACCTTCGTCAAGAATCCGATCCGCTGGCTCGACGCGGTAACCGCCTATCGCGGAACACACAGTGGCTCACCGAATTTCGCGTTCGACCTGTGCTCGGAGAAAACCACCCCGGAGCAACGCGCCGCACTCGACCTGAGCTCCTGGCGCATGGTCAGCAATGGCGCCGAGCCGGTGCGCAGGGCGACGCTCGACCGCTTCCAGGAGACGTTCCTGCCGCACGGTCTGCCGCCCACCGCGGTGACCCCCGGCTACGGATTGGCCGAGGCCACCCTGAAATTGGCCTCGGGCACCTCGGCCGCGCCCTACGTCGCGACCCGTTTCGACAACGAGGCGCTGGGCCGGCGCAAGGTGGTGCCGGGCGGCATGTCGCCCGCGACCGAACTCGTCGCCTGCGGGACCACCACGCTGCCCACCGAAATCGCCATCGTCACACCGGAATCCGGCGTGCGGGTGCCGGACGGCGAGATCGGTGAGATCTGGGCCAGCGGACCGATCGTCGCGCCCGGGTACTGGAACAGGGACTCCGAGAGCGCCGCGGTCTTCCGCGCGCGCATCACCGGGGCCGAGGACGATCGCACCTACCTGCGCACCGGCGATCTGGGCTTCTTCCATCGGGGCGAGCTCTACATCTGCGGTCGCATCAAGAACCTGATGATCGTCAACGGCGTCAACTACTACCTCGAGGATCTCGAGGCCACGGTGGTGAACTGCGACGAATCCCTGCGCGCCGGTGCCGTTCTCGCGTTCGCGGTCGAACGCGCGGGGCAGGAGAGCCTGGTGGTGGCCGCGGAGCCACGCGCCGAGGATCTCGACCCCGAACGTCTGGTCGCGACCGTCCACGACGCCGTCGCACGCACGCACGGTATCGCGCCGAGCGCGATCGTGCTCATCACCGAGGGCACGGTGCCCCGGACCACCAGCGGCAAGCTCCGCCGGCAGCAATGTCGAACCGACTACCTCGCGGGTGCGCTCAGCGAGGTCTACCGATGGGAGGCCGACATGGCTTCGGAAACCACCACTGTCACCGAAACCGCTACCACCACAACCGAATCCGCATCCACGGGGATGCCCTCGATGCGCGTTCTCGTGCAGCAGGGCCTGCTGGCCGCGACGCGGGATTGGTTCGCCGAGCACCCGGGTGACCAGGAACTCGACGAGTCCCGCTCCCTCGCCGAGCTCGGCCTGGCCTCCCTGGACCAGATGACCCTGCACGAACACCTGGAGTCCTGGTCCGGCAAGCGCTTCCCGCCCGAGCTCATGTGGGACGCGCCGTCCGTCGCCGAGATGATCGAGGCGATCGCCGCGCACATCACCGCGCCCGCCACCGATTCCGCGGTGGGAGTGCGCTGACATGAGACTCAAATCCGCCGTCGCCGGTCTGCCCTCGCGCACGGTGACCAACGCCGACATCACCGCCCTCATCGCCGAGCACAGCGCGGCCGGGTTCACCGGCGATCTCGACGACGCCCTGCGCAAGGTGGAGTACTACCTCAAGTACGCGGGCTCGGAATCGCGCCGGTGGCTGGACGAGGGCGAACGCCCGATCGACCTGCTGCGTGCGGCCACGAGCACCGCCCTCGAACAGGCCGAGGTGCGGCGCGAAGACGTGGATCTGCTGATCTACACCGGCATCGGCCGCGGCTTCATCGAACCGGGCGGGGCGTACCACTCCGCCGCGGCGATGGGACTGGACAACGCGCACTGTTTCGACATCCTGGACGCCTGTATGAGCTGGACGCGGGCGGTGCAGGTCACCGAATCCCTGTTCCGCACCGGGCAATACCGCACCGCGCTGATCGTGAACGCCGAGTTCAATCTGCGCTCGGGCGGCGTGGTGTTCCCGCATCTGTTCCATATTCCGAAGGTCGAGGCGCTGGAGTCGATCTTCCCCGCCTACACGCTGGGCGAGGCGGCCACCGCTACCGTGCTCACCGCCGAGGATCACGAGCCGTGGGAGTTCCGTTTCGCGTCGCGGCCCGATCTCGCGCCGCTGTGCAACGTGACCCTCGAGGGCTACGAGGGCTTCTGCGATCCGTCGGACAAGCTGGCCGCGAACGGCGTCGGCTTCTTCACCTCCTACGGCTTCGAGATGCACGAGCACGCCGACGACGGCTTCGAGGTGTTCGAACGGCTCGACCCGCCCGTGGACGAGGTGAAGGCGCTGTTCACGCACGCCTCCAGCAAGCGCTACTGGCAGGGTATGGCCGACAAGGTCGGTCTGGGCTCGGCCATCCACCACGTCTTCGACCGGACCGGCAACGTGGTTTCCGCGTCGGTGCCCGCGGCCATCGCCTCGGCGCTGGAGCAGGGCCTGGTCCGGCCCGGCGATCGGGCCGTCGGCTGGGTCGGCAGTGCCGGAATGTCCTTCGGCGCCTTCACTTTCGTCTTCTGACACGCGATCGGATCAGGTGATTTCAGTGTTGCGACATCTAGCCAAGGCGACCGCGTGCACGGCGCTGGGGGCCGCCGAGTACTCGGTGGCGTGGATTCTGCGCAAGGACGTCGGCGCCGAGCAGCGGCGCGCCGACGCCATCCTGGCGTTCCTGCTGCGCATGGGGCCCATCTACATCAAGATGGGCCAGATCGCGGCCACCCGTTCGGATCTGCTGCCGCCCTCCTGGGTCGACACCCTGCGGGTGCTGCAGGACCAGGCGCCCCATATGAGCCCGGAGGAGTCGCGCGCGGCGCTGGAGCGGGAATTGCGCGGGCCGCTCGAATCCACGTTCAGTTCCATCGATCTGGTCCCGATCGCCAGCGCCTCGGTGGCACAGGTGCACATCGGCACGCTGCCCGACGGTCGCAAGGTCGCGGTCAAGCTGGTCAAGAACACCGTGCCCGAGCAGATCGATCAGAGCCTCACCGCGATCGGCTCGCTGGTGAAGCTCGTGCACCGGGTGACCCCGCAGGTGCGTGAGCTGGGCCTGCCCGATCGCTTCGCGGAGGTGGCGCGGTTGCTGCGGCCGCAGGCCGACATGACCTACGAGGCCCGTCAGCAGCAGCGGATCCACCGGAACTTCAAGTCCCACCCCTACGTGCTGGTGCCCTCGGTGATCCCGGAGCTGGTCACGCCGCGCATGCTGGTCATGGAGTTCATGGAGGGCATCCCCGGAAAGCTCTCGCGCACCGTCGATTTCCCGGACGACCAGCTGGCGCGCCGGCTCCAGGACGTCATCTACACCATGCTGTACATGCACGGGGTCTGTCACGGCGACCCGCATCCGGGCAATGTGCTGTTCACCCCCGACGGCAAGCTCGTGCTGCTGGACTACGGCGTGACGGTGGAGCTGACCGAGGACGAGAAGTGGGGGCTGTCGTCGTTCTACTACGCCTGCACCCGCAAGGAATGGGACATCGCGATCGACCGCTTCACGCGGTACTTCGTCATCGCCGGGGACAGGCTCGAGCGCGAACGCGCCGCCTACGACGCGCAGATGGCCGAGGTCCTGAAGTTCCACTTCGACGTCAGCTCCAGCCAGTGGTCTACCATCTCGTACTTCAACGACGTGAACGCCATTCTGCGCCAGTATGATTCGCGCTACACGACCAATTTCACGAAGGTCGAGCTGGTCTTCCTGTCGTGCGAGGGCTTCGCCACCCAGATCGATCCGGATATCGACATCTGGGCCAATGCCCGCAAGTTCACCGACCGGTACTCGCCGTACATGAACGCGGAGGTGGAGCGGCGATTCGCCGTCGATTTCGAACGGCAGATGCCCGCCTCGCTGGAACTGCGTGACCGCGCCCGCGATTCGCTCGTGGCGCCGACGCACATCGACCGGTATTTCTTCCCCAGCGGGTTCCCGGTGTTCGTGGCCGAGGCGGCCGGCGGCAGTGTCACCGACTACGACGGCAACCAGTACATCGACCTGTCCGGCGGCTACGGCCCGCACCTGCTCGGGTACGCGCATCCGGCGATCAACACCGCCATCACCGAGGGCACCGCGCGCGGCCTGGTCAACGGCATCGGCAATCGCGCCGAGATCGAGCTGGCCGAACTGCTGGTGGACGCCTTCCCGGCGGCGGACAAAGCGCTGCTGTGCAATTCGGGTACCGAGGCGATCCAGTTCGCCATTCGCATGTGCCGCGGCTACCGGCGCAAGAACATGGTCGCCAAGTTCGAGGGCCACTACCACGGCTTCTCCGATCAGGGCATGGTCAGCTCGTGGTTCCGCTTCGCCGGCGACAAGGACCGGCCCGATCCGGTGGCCGGATCGCAGGGCGTCGACCCCGGCGCGGTGGCCAATACCGTTGTGCTGCAGTACGGCGACATCGCGGGGCTGTCCCGGCTGCGCGAGCACGCCCACGAGCTGGCCTGTGTCCTGCTCGAGCCCATGCCCACGTCGGTGGTCGCCCTGCACCGCGACTTCCTGGTCGAATTGCGGCGGCTGTGCACCGAACTCGGCATTCCGCTGATCTTCGACGAGGTGGTCTCGGGCTTCCGGGTCGCCTACGGCGGCGTGCAGGTCATGGCCGACATCCACCCCGACCTGACGGCCCTGGGCAAGGTGATCGGCGGCGGGCTGCCGTGCGGCGCGGTGATCGGCGAGGCGCGCTTCATCGATATGGCCAAGAGCTCGCAGGACCCGTACTACGACTACGAGAACAAGGTCTTCGCGGGCGGCACGCTGAGCGGCAACTCGCTCACCTGCGCGGCCGGCCTGGGCGCGCTGCGGTACCTGCGCGACAACCAGCACATCTACGCCACGCTGGACGAGAACACCGGGCGCCTGGCGGATCTGATGCGCGAGGCCGCCGCGCAGCGTGAGATCGCCTGCCGCATCAATGCCCGCAATTCGATCTTCTCGCTCAACTTCAGCCATCGCGAGGCCGGGCTGTACCGAGAGCGTATGGCGGGCAGCAACTTCAAGGCCACGATCGCGCTGGCGTACTACATGCGCAAGCACCAGGTGTACCTGCCGGAACTGCACAGCTTCCTGATCAGCGCCGCGCATACCATCGAGGATCTCGACCAGGTGGCGCACGCGTTCGAGAAGAGCCTCGACGAGATGCTCGCCGATCAACTCTTCGTCATCTGACCCGCAACCACCTGACTTCCCAAGGAACGCAATGAACTTCATGGTCAGAGAACGCGAGACAACCGAGCGTTTCCTCCCCGGATTGGATGCCAAGCTCGCCGGCATGCCGCTGGATCTGCTGGAATCGGCCGACACCCCGGCCCTGGCGCTGTTCCGCGACGCGGGCGGCACCGGTCTGCTCATCCCCGCCGAACGCGGTGGTAGCGGCGCGAATCTGGTCGAGGCCGCCCGGGTGCACCGGGCGTTGGGCGCGCGGTCGCCCTCGCTCGCCATCGCGGTGAACATGCACTCGTGCACGGTCGCCGCGATGCCGCCCGGCCCGGCGGGCGACATGATGCTGGACATGGTCGCCCAGGCCCGGCTGTACCTGGCGTCGGCCTTCGCCGAGGGGATTCCGGGGGCGAGCGTCGTCACCCCGACGCTGCACGGCGAACGCGTGGCGGGCGGCTGGCGGATCAGCGGCAGCAAGAAGCCGTGCAGCCTGTCCAAGTCCATGGACATCCTGACCGCGAGCGTGCGCCTGCGCCCGGACGGCGCAGACGCCGATCAGCTTGCCCTGGCGGTCATTCCGGCCGCCTCGCCCGGTGTCGAGGTGCGTCCACTGCCCGGCACCGCGATCTTCCCCGGCTCGGAGACCCACGAGGTGGTCCTCACCGATGTCGAGGTCGCCGATGAGGCCGTCTCGTTCTTCGGCGGCGCCGACGACACCCTCAACGACGCGCTCAGCGCGGCCTGGCTGACCTTCAGCGTGCTGGTCTCCTCCTGCTACCTCGGTATGGCCGGCGGGCTGGTCGAGCGGGTCCTGGACGGCCGCAGGGGCACCGCCGCGGACCGGATGACCATGGTCGGCGATCTGGACACGGCCATGGCCGCCATCGAGTCGGTGGCCGCCGACATCGACGGGGGCGCTGTCGATCCCGCCACCGTGGCCCGCGCGCTGCACCTGCGCTTCGCCACCCAGCGGGTGATCGAGCGCACCTCGGCGCTGGCGACCGAGCTGCTCGGCGGCATCGCCTTCATGACCGGCGACTCCGCGCACCTCTACACCGGCTGCCGGGCTCTGGCCTTCCATCCGCCGGCGCGCATGAACATCGCCGAGCCGCTGGACCGATTCGTGGCCGGCGAGCCGCTGATCGTCGCCTGACGCCGCTGTCGCAGAACAGGATCGAGGTGCACAGCCCATGACCATCAACGTCGGGAGCGCGGTCGTCCAGATCGGGCGCGGGCCCACCGGCACCGCGCTGGCACGGCACCTGCTGCCCGCCATGCCGCCCGGATCGCGCTACGTCGTCATCGACCGGGATCCGGCGGCCCCGCGGTTGCCGTTCGGTTCGCCGGAGCCGACCCATCTGATCAACACCCGGGCCGCGAAATCCAGTCTGAACCTGGGTGATCCGGAGGAGTACGACCGCTGGGTCACCGAACAGGCCGCGGCCGCGGGCGAGTCGGTCACCGAGTTCCCGGCCCGGTACTGGTTCGGCCGCTACGTGCGCGACATGTTCGATCGGGCGGTGAAGGAGGCGACGGCGGCCGGGGTCGTTGTCGACGTCATCACCGACGAGGCGGTCGGGGTGCGGGCCGGAACCGGCACCCGCTGGCGGGTGGAGTGCGCGAGCGGGCAGGGCTTCGACGCGCACCGCGTCGTCGTCGGGATCGGCATGCTGCCGCAGGGGGACCCGTATCCCGGGATCACCGGTGCGGCAGGATATTTCACCGATCCATGGCAACTGCCGGAGATCGCGGGCGACGCCCGGGTCGCGGTGCTGGGCACCCGGCTCACCGCCGTCGACATCGCCCTGACGCTGGCCGCGCGCGGGCACACCGGCCCGGTACTGCTGGCGTCGCGATCGGGCCGCCTGCCCCGGCTGCGCGGCCCCGAGACCACCGCTCCCACCCCGCACATCGAGGCGTGCATGGGACGGGCCGCGGCGGCCGGCGCGTTGCGGCTCGACGACTTCGGGCGGGCGCTCATGGCCGACATCGAGGCGGCCTCGCCCGAACCGCCGGACTGGGCCGAGGTGCGTGACGGCGGCCCGACCACCCGGGACCTGCTCGCCCGCGAACTGGCCGAGGTCGAGGCCGGGGTCGAACGCGGCTGGCAGCGCGTCGTCAACGGCGCCTCCCCCACCCTGCTGCCGGCCTGGCAGCTGCTGGTCGAGCCGGATCGGGCGGAGTTCTTCGCCCGGTGGCTCACCCCGCTGCTGGTGCACGGCGCACCCATCCCCGCCGAGACCGCCCACCGGCTGGTCGCGGCCATGGACGCCGGGCGGCTGCGGGTGCGCGCCGGACTGCGCGAGGTCCGGCACACCGGGTCGGAATTCGCCGTACACCTCGATGACACGGTCGAATTCGCCGACGTGGTGGTCAACGCCACCGGGGCCGGTACCGACGCCGTCGCGCTGCGCACCCAACCGCTGCTGGCCGGGCTGCTCGACGCCGGGCTGCTCAGCGCGCATCCGCTGGGCGGCGTGCGGGTGAACGTGGCGACCTTCGAGGCGCTCGACGCCACCGGCGCCCCGGTGCCGGGCCTGCACATCCTCGGCGATCTGATTCGCGGCGCGGTGCTGGTGACCAACGACGTCATCGCCCTGTCCTTCCAAGCCGTGTTGCTCGCCACCGCATTGCGCACGATCGACGACGAAGGAGTCCGACTGTCATGACCACGACGCCGACCCGCGCCAAGGGGCCGATCCTGGCGGTGCTGTGCCTGTGCGTCATCGCGATCTACATGGACGCGATGATCGTCAATCTCGCGCTGCCCAGCCTGGTGCGCGAATTGGGTTCCAGCACCAGCGGATTGCAATGGATCGTGGACGCCTACGCGCTCACCTTCGCCGCCCTGGTGCTCGTGGCGGGCAGCCTCGGCGACCGGTTCGGCCGCCGCGGGATCCTGCTCGCCGGGCTGGTGGTGTTCACCGTCGCCACCGGCGCCGGCGCGCTGTGCGAGAGCACCGAACAGCTGATCGCGGCGCGCACGGTGATGGGCGTCGGCGCGGCGATGATCTACCCGTCGACGCTGTCGATTCTCACCACCGTGTTCACCGAGCGCAAGGAGCGCGCCGCGGCCATCGGCGTGTGGGGCGCGGTGTCGGGCATCGGCGTGGTGCTCGGGCCGATCGTGGGCGGCCTGCTGCTCGACCACTTCTGGTGGGGCAGTGTGTTCGTCGTCGTGGTGCCCGTCGGCGTGGTGTGCCTGGTGCTGGTGGCGCTGCTGGTGCCCGACTCCCGGGATCCGCGGGGGCGCGGGCTCGATCTGCCCGGGCTGGTGCTGTCCACGGCCGGGCTGGGCGTGCTGGTGTACACGATCATCGAAGCGCCGGAACAGGGTTGGCTCTCGGCGCGGACCCTGCTCGGGTTCGCCGGCGCGGCGGTGCTGCTGGCCGGGCTCGTCCGGCGCGAGCTCACCACCCGGGCGCCGATGCTCGATGTGCGCCTGTTCGGCAACCTCCGGTTCTCCGCGGCCTGCGGCATCATCACCATCACGTTCTTCACGCTGAACGGCTTCACCTTCCTGGTGACGCAGTACTTCCAGTTCCTCAAGGCCTACACCCCGCTGGGCGCGGGCGTGCGGCTCATCCCGGTCGCGGTGGCGATCATCATCGGCTCGGTGCTGGGCGGCAAGCTGACCGTCAAACTCGGCACCCGCGCGGTGGTGACGGCCGGGCTGATCCTGATGGGAATCGCCTACGCCTGGTTCGCCTTCGACGACGCGGCGACCGGCTACCCGATCATCGCGGCGCAGATGGCGGTGATCGGACTCGGTATCGGCATGGTCGCCATCCCGGCCACCGAATCGATCATGGGTGTGGTGCCCGCCGCCAAGGCCGGCGTGGGGTCGGCCATGAACGACGCCACCCGGCTGCTCGGCGGCGCGCTCGGCATCGCCGTGGTGGGCAGCGTGCACCACTCGCTCTACACCGGCGAACTGCCCGACGGCAGCGTGCCGGGCGTACCCGCCCCGGTGCTGGAGAGCGCCCGCGATTCCGTGGGCGCGGCCCTGCAGCAGGCGGCCGGACTGCTCGACCGGGGGCAGGCCGGCGCGGCCGAGGCGCTGCGCGTCGCCGTCCAGGACGCGTTCGTGCACGGCTTCCAGATCACCTGTCTGGTGGTGACCGTGGTGTGTGCCGTGGCCGCGGTGATCGCCGCCGCGCTGCTGCCCTCCGGGCCGCCACCACCGCCGGTGACCTCCGACGACTCCGACATCGATCCGACGGACGCGGCCCGGCCCCGAGCCGTGCGCTCCGCGAAGGGTGAACAACAGTGACTACCGCAGGCAAGACCGAGGACCGCTGGCTGCTCTACAGCACCTGTGACGAGGACTCCCGCTCGGAGATGCGGGCGCTCGAGATCGAGAAGAACGACGATGTGCTCGCGGTGACCGGCAGCGGCTGCCGGGCGCTGAGCCTGGTGGTGAACAATCCGCACACCGTCACCGCCATCGACAGCTCCCCCGGGCAGACCTACCTGCTCGAACTCAAGCTCGCCGCCATCCGGCACTTCCCCTACGACACCCTGCTGGAGTTCCTCGGGGTGGACGAATCCACGCGCAGGTGGCGGCTTTTCGAGGAACTGAAGCCGGAACTGTCCGACGGCGCGGTCGCCTACTTCACGCACTACCGCAAGGCCATCGTGGGCGGGGTGCTCCAGGCCGGGCGGCACGAACAGCTGTATGTCCGGCTGGTCGCGCCGGCCATGAGACTGCTGTACGGGCGCGCGATGCGGGACCTGTTCGCCGCCCCCGATCTCGCGACCCAGCGGCGCGTCTACCGCGAGCGGGTCGACGGTGTGCTGTGGCGCAGCATGATTCGCTACGGTTTCACCGAGCGCACGCTCAAGGCCGTGCTCAACGACGATTCCTACAACGTGGTCACCGACGAGAAGTCCTGCGGCGACTACGTGCTCGAGCGGCTCGACCACACCTTCGAGAACCATCTCGCCGGGGAGAACGACTGGGTGTCGTTCATGTTCCACGGCCGCTACCCGCGCCGGGATGTGCTGCCGCACTACCTGCTTCGGGAGAACGTCGAGGCCATTCGCGCCGCGACCACCAAGGTGAACGTGGTGCGCGGCGATCTCATGGAACAGCTGCGCGCGCTGCCGGACGGCTCGGTGGACAAGTTCTCGCTCTCGGACGTCACCAGCTGCATCGACCGCGAGCAGTTCGCGACCCTCATGAAAGAGGTCGTGCGCGTGGCGCGGCCGGGTGCGCGAATCTGCTACCGCAACTTCCTGTCCCGGCACACGCCGGACGCGGATCTGCGGCAGCTGCTGCACCGCGAGGACGAGCTGTGCACCCGGCTCTACTTCGACGACTACGCCTTCGTCTACCAGTTCGAGATCTTCACCGTCGGCGCGGGCAACCGGTAGCGGGGAACGGATCATGGAGCGCTCACTCGACTGGGTGGACGGCAGCGTCCACGCCGTGGACCAGCGCGCGCTGCCCGAGGAGTACCGCATCGTCGTGCTGCGCACGGTGGACGAGGTCATCGCCGCCATCCGCACACTCACCATCCGCGGCGCGCCGGCCATCGGAGCGGCCGGGGCACTGGCGGTGGCGATCGCGGCGCGCACGCACGGCGCGGACATCGCGGCCGTGACGGCCGACATCCGGCGCATCGCGGCCGCCCGGCCCACCGCGGTCAATCTGGCCTGGGCGGTGCGGCGGGTGTCGGAGCGGCTCGAACGGGGACCCGCCGCGGTCCTGGACGCGGCGCTCGCTCTGCTCGACGAGGACGAGCGGGTCAATCGGACCGTGGCCCGGCGAGCGGCCGACGAGGTGCTGACCCTGACCCGCGGGCAACGACTCCGGGTGCTGACGCACTGCAACACCGGCCGCCTGGCGACCGTCGCGGGCGGGACCGCCCTCGGAGCCATTCGCGACCTGGCCGAGCGGGGGCGGCTCGACTCCGTTCTCGCCGGGGAGACGCGACCGCTGCTGCAGGGCGCCCGGCTGACCGCGTGGGAACTCGCCGAAGCCGGTATCCCGCACCGGCTCTGCGTGGATTCGGCGGGAGCCACCGCGATCGCATCCGGCCACGTCGACTGCGTGCTGGTCGGGGCCGACCGGATCACCGCGCACGGGGATGTGGCCAACAAGATCGGCACCTACCCGCTGGCGCTGGCCGCGGCCCGGGCCGGGATCCCCTTCGTCGTGGTCGCGCCCGAGTCCACCGTCGACGAAACCCTCGACGACGCGGGCGACATCGTCATCGAGGAGCGGACCGCCGACGAGGTGACCACCCTGGCGGGGCGCCGGATCGCACCGGAGGGCACCGCCGCCTTCAATCCCGCCTTCGACGTCACCCCGCGCGACCTGGTCACCGCCGTGGTGACCGAGACGCGAACCCTCTGGCCCGCAGCCGGTTTCGGCCTCCCCCACGTTGCCGCCGAGCTCTACCGGCGCGGGTGGATGGACGGCACCGCGGGCAACCTGTCGGTGCGGCTGCCCGGTTCACCGGATCGGGCGGTCATCACCGGCAGCGGACTGAGCAAGGGCGCGCTCACCGCACGGGATCTGGTCCACATCGATACCAAAACCGCTGCGGCGGTCTCGGATCGGGGACCGCGACCGTCTGCGGAGGCATCGCTGCACGCCGCGCTCTACACCGCGCTGCCCGACTGCGGCGCGGTGGTGCACGCGCATCCACCGCACGCGACCCTGGTCGCCGGAATGTCCTACGGCCCGACGATCGACTTCGAGAACTTCGAGATCATCAAGGGTTTCGGCCCGCGCCGGCCGGGACCCTTCGAGCTGCCCGTCCTCACCAATCACGACGACGTCCCGCGCATCGCCGCCGATCTGGCCGAGACGCTGCGACCGGACGGCCCACCCGCCGTCCTCATCCGCCGGCACGGCGCGACGGTGTGGGGCCCGGATCTGGAGACGGCGCGCAACCGGATGGAGTGCCTGGAATTGCTGTGCGAACTACATCTACGAACCAGGGAGCGACGGCCATGACCATCGTGCAGGTGATGCCGGAGGGCGACCGCCACACCGTCATCGAACGAACCACCGACCCCGAGGTGATCGCGACGCTGCTCGCGCCGTACGGAATCACGCTGCGGCAGTGGGAAACCCGGGAACTGGCGCTCGACGCCGGAACCGATCAGATCATCGCCGCCTACCGGGCCGAGATCGACGAGGTCTGCGCCGAAGGCGGCTACCAGCTGGTCGACGTGGTGCGTATGGTCCCGGAGCCCGACAGCGCGCACTGGCGCGAGCTGGCGGTCTCGGCGCGCGAGAAGTTTCTCGACGAACACCGGCACGCCGAGGACGAGGTGCGATTCTTCGTCGAGGGGCGGGGCTGTTTCTACCTCCATCTCGGTGACAAGGTCTTCGCCGTCGTCTGCGAGCGCGGTGATCTGATCTCCGTTCCGGCGGGCACCACGCACTGGTTCGACATGGGCGAACGGCCGGAATTCTGCGCCATCCGCTTCTTCGAGCGCGAGGACGGCTGGGTCGGCGATTTCACCGGCGACCCCATCGGCGGCCACATGCCCACCCTGGACGAACTGCTCGCGTAATCCGCATCCGATCGGCAGGAGTCGCCATGCGACAGCACGTCATTCACTCACGCGCGGCACGGGCCGTCCTGGCCGCGGCCGCCGCCGGCGCGATCGCGATCGGCGGCGCCGCGTGCGGCTCGGACAGTTCCGAGAGCCCCGCGACCACGACCACCACGGTCGCGGCCACCACCACCGCGGCCGCGCCGTCCGCGCCGCCGAGCACGGCGCCGGAGTCCCCAGGTACCGCACCCATCACCACCGAGCCGCCCGCCCGGGCTCCGGAGCCGGAGACCGTCGCGCCCCCGGCGCCGACCCGCGCGCCCCAGGGTCCCGCGACCCAGCCCCCGGCGCCGGAGAAGCCCGCGCCGCAACCGCCCGCGGCCGAAGCTCCGACCCTGCCCGAGCCGGGCTTCGAACCCAAAGCCGGTTACTGATCTCCCGCAGGTCCGTTTCCGATGCACTCGACAAGGAAGAGCATGACGAATTCGACCCGACCCAGTGTGCTGGGCGCCGCCGCCGTCATCACGGCCGCGGCCCTGCTGTCCGCGCCCGCGCCGCACGCCGCGGCCGCCCCCGCCGACGGCGGCAAATCCATCGTGGTCATGGGTGATTCCTTCACGGCCAACGGCGATATCGCCGCCGCGCTGGAGAACACCGCGCCCGGCGCGCAACCCGACTGCTCGCACGGCCCCACCTCGTGGCCGACCCAGCTGGCCCAGAGCATGGGACTGTGGGGCACAACGGATTTCATCGACGCGTCCTGCCGCGGTGCGACGCTGGTGAGCGGCCCCGGGTACACCCTGGTGCACGAGGCCCGCGCCGTCGACGCGCAGGGCGCCTTCGGGCCGCGCACCGAGGCCGTGCTGATCCAGACCGGACTCAACGACTCCTGGGGCGACAACCAGGTCAAGCTGCGCCAGACGCTGCTGAACTGTGTACTCGACGTCATCCGCGGCTGCGGGCCCGAGGCCGCCGCCGAGGGGCGCGCGACCGACTACCGCGGCCTGACCACCGACGAATACGTGAAACGGGTCGAGCCCGTGGTGAATTACGTTCGCTACTACGCGCCGAACGCCCGCATCATCTTCGTCGGCTACCCGGAGATGAACGCCCCCGGTTCGCAGACCTGGTGCGTCAACGTGCTCGGCGTCGGCCAGATCGTGCAGCAGCGTGCGGGTTCGGCGATCGAGCTGTGGAACCGGGTGGATACGGCCCAGCGCGAGGGCGCGCGCCGGCTCGGCGTCGAGTTCTTCGATGCCCGAGCCGTCACCGCGGGCCACGGCCTGTGCACGCCCGAGCCGTGGCTGGCCGGAATCCTCGATCCCGCCAGTGAATTCCTCGGCACGCCGGTGCACCCGTCCACCCGCGGTGACGCCGTGGTGGCCGCCGGGCTGCGGCAGCTGATCGCGGGCTGACCGTGACCCGCGAGATCGCCACGCCCCGGTCGCACGCCCCACCCGCGCCCGGCGCCGCGCGCCCGGCCCTGCCGTCGCTGACGGGCGCGCGGTGGTGGGCGGCGTTCGCGGTGTTCGTCCTGCACGCACTGGTGTTCCTGCCGGTGTATCCGTTCCAGAAGTCGGAGCTGTTCCGGCAACTGCACCAGGCGATTCCGATGCAGCTGGGCGCGGCGGGGGTCACCTTCTTCTTCGTGCTGTCCGGCTTCATCATCTACTGGTCGTTCACGCCGGGCAGCTCGGTGCGGATGTTCTACTGGCGGCGCGTGCTGAAGATCTATCCCACCCATCTCGCGGCGGCCGCGGTCTTCATCCTGGCCGCGTCCGTGCCGCTGTATCGCGCGGTGGTGTGGGTCCCGAATCTGTTCCTGGTGCACACCTGGGTGCCGAAGTGGACGACGGTCGGCGGGCTCAATGTCCCGGCCTGGTCGCTCGGCGCGGAAATCCTTTTCTACCTGAGCTTTCCGCTGTTCCTGCCGCTGGTGCTGCGGATCGGCGGGGGCCGGCTGTGGTGGTGGCTGGGCGGACTGCTGGCCTTCGTCCTCGTCCTGCACACGATCTACTACCTGGGGGCGCCCGGCCCCAAGGGGATCGAGAACGCCTTCGCCCCGCGGCTGCTACCGGGTGAGGATTCACCGCACTACGAGATCCACGCGTCGCAGGCATGGTTCCGGCAGGCGGATATCCCGGTGCCGCAGGCCTATTGGCTCAGCTACTACTTCCCGCTGTCACGACTGCCCGAGTTCTTCCTGGGCGTGCTCGCGGGAAGGCTCGTCCTGGAAGGGCGCTGGCGTCTGACCGACGTGCGGCTGCCGCTGGCCGCGCTGGCCCTCGCGTACCTGGCGACCTGGGTCGTGCCGGTGAACTACAAGATGTCGGCCCTGCTGGTGGGGCCCATGGTCGCGGTCGTGGCGACGATGGCGGCCCGGGATCTGACCGGCCGGGGCGGGCTGAACTCCACCCGCACCATGGTGTGGTTCGGAAAGATCTCCTACGCCTTCTATCTGATCCAGTTCCCGGTGATGGTCTTGATCACCCGCTGGTTCATCGGCGGGCGGCAGTTCGGCCCGCTGGGCTGGCTGGGGTTCGCCACGCTGAGCCTGGTGGTCTCCACGGCCGCGGCGGCGCTGATCTTCCACCGGCTCGACGAGCCGCTGATGCGCAGATTCGCCGGCCGGCGCCGGCCGACCTCACCCGATCCCGCTACCCGGAATACGGAGAACCCATGACGCTCAGTGCATCCCTCGGTCACCCGCGCGACATCGATCTGCCCGGCGCGCGCATCCGGTACTACGAGGCCGGGTCCGGCGCACCGGTGGTGTTCGTCCACGGGCTGCTGGTCAACGCCAACCTGTGGCGCAAGATCGTGCCGGACATCGTGGCCGCCGGCTATCGCTGCCTGACCCCCGATTGGCCGCTGGGCGCGCATTCGATCCCGGTCCCCGACGCCGACCTGACCCCGACCGGCCTGGCCGATCTCATGGCCGCCTTCCTGGACCGGCTCGACCTGAACGATGTGACCCTGGTCGCCAACGACACCGGCGGGGCCATCACCCAGGTGCTGCTCAGCCGCCGGACCGACCGGATCGGGCGGGTGGTGCTCGCCTCGGTGGACTGCTACGAGCGATTCCTGCCGCCGCCGTTCAACGTCCTGCCGCCGCTGGCGCGGATCCCCGGATCCATTCGGCCGCTGACCGAACTGCTGCGCATCCGCGCACTGCATCCGCTGCCGGTGGCCCTGGGCTGGGTGGCCAAACACCAGGTGCCGTACGAGATCGTCGACAGTTACCTACTGCCGAGCCGGAATTCGGCGGCCATCCGCGCGGACCTGCGCCGCTTCCTGCTGACCGCCGACCGGAAGTACACCCTGGAGGCGGCCGCCCGATTCGACAAGATCGATATTCCGGTCCTGCTGGCCTGGGCGCGCGAGGACAAATTGTTCCCGCTGCGGCTGGCCGAGCGACTGGCCGCGGACCTGCCGAACGCGACCCTCAAACTCATAGACGACTCCTATACCGCGAGCCCGGAGGATCAGCCCGAGTTGCTGACCCGCATGATTCTGGAGTTCACTCGCATGTATGACCACTAGCCACGAAAAGCGTTCGCTCACTACACGACTCGCCCTCGAGAGTGCCGCTCGTGAACTGTTCGCCGAGCACGGCTTCAGCGCCGTGTCCGCCGATCAGATCGTCGCGGCGGCGGGCGTCACCCGTGGCGCACTGCAGTACCAGTACGGCGACAAGCGCGGACTGTTCCTGGTGGTGCTCGAACGATTGGAACGAGAGAACAGCGAGGAGATCAGCGTGGCGACAGCCGCCGCGAACTCGGAGGAACCGATCGTCCTGATCGAGGTGGCCCTGCGGACATTCCTCGACATCTGCGTGCGCCCGGAGATGGTGCGCATCGCGCTGTCGGACGGTCCCGCGGTGCTCGGCAGGCAGGCGTGGCGCGAATTCGAGATCCGGCACGGGCTGGGCCTGGTCGTCCCGCCGCTGGAAGCGGCGCGGGCGGCCGGGAGCCTGGCCGATGTCGACATACCCGTTCTGGCCCAACTATTGCTCAGCGCGATCACCGAGGCGGGACTGATCGTCGCGAGCGCCCCCGACCCGGACCTCGCCGCCGACCGCGCCCTGCGGGCGCTGATGGCGATCGTGTCCGGGGTCGTGGGCGGCGTCCCGGTGGGCGAAGCGAGCCGAGTCGACGGCGCCGCGGAGCCCATGCGGTAGCCCCGGCGCCTGCCGGAAAGTACCCGCCGTCAACGAATGTCGACCGCGTTTCCGGCAGCATCCGCTGCGGAGAGGGTGCACTGTGTTTTTCGACGGCGCGGGTGGCCGCATGAGTTATCGAATCTGGCGGTGTGACGGCGACGCCGCCGCCGTCATGGTCTTTCTGCACGGTATCGGGCAGTCCAGTGCCCTCTACCACCGATTCGGCAGGGCGATGAATCGCGGCGGTTTCGAGGTCTGGGGGCTCGATCACGCCGGACACGGGCTGAGCGAGGGCGAGCCGGACACGATGGCGCCGATTCCGACCCTCGTGGCCAATGCCGAACTCTTCCTGGCCATGGCGCACGCGGCGCATCCCCGGACGCCGCTGATCCTGGCCGGGCACTCGCTCGGCGCCGGTGTGGCGCTACTCGCCACCCAGGCCGGCGGAGCCGCCGCGCGGCAGGTGCGGGCCCTCGTGCTGACCGGCACCCCGACCCGCGATGTGATCATGAACTTGCCCGCCCCGCCGATCCCGGCGCTGCTGCTGCACGGGGCCGACGACCACATCGCCGCGATAGATCCGGTACGGCGCTGGGCCGCTCGCTCCGCCGGCGTCCGCTTCCACGAGTTCGCCGATGCCGGACACGATCTGCTTCACGAGCCGGTGCGGGGTGAAATCCATTCTCTGATAGTGGAGTTCGTGCAGCGCGAGGTGGACGGTCTGCGAAAGCCGTTGGAGGCTCGCGCACCGCTGGTCGAGCACGCGCGGCCGAGCTCGACGGGAACGGGGGCGCGCGGGACCGTCCGGGTGGTACGACAAGAGCCGTCGCGCGTCACGTAGCGCACGGTTCGAGCCGTCGTACACCGAGCGGACCCCGATCGACTCGAAAGCGCCGAGAGCACGGGGCGGCGCAGCGGGGTCGCCGTGGGCATTCCGGGTGCGCACACCGCACCCGGGAAGCCGGCGCGGTCAGCGAAGCTGAGTCACCGCAGGGTGCCAGCTGCCACCGCCAGCTGCCA
>NZ_JBSHMS010000012.1:141077-154266 GCF_053645575.1 Nocardia sp. NPDC055321 | reverse complement strand
CCGCAAGGTGCCACCGCAAGGTGCCACCGCAAGGTGCCACCGCAAGGTGCCACCGCAAGGTGCCACCGCAAGGTGCCACCGCAAGGTGCCACCGCAAGGTGCCACCGCGATCGTGCCGCTCGAGGCAGGCACGATCGCGGGTGGGCACGATCGCCGGTGTCAGCGCCAGAAGCCGCGGCGGGGCTTGGGCGGCTTGGGCGCCGCCAATTCCGGGCGCAGGGCGCGGATCTCCTCGATCGCCGTCGTCGCGGTGGCGGCGTCGCCGGTCACCAGCGCCATGACCAGGAGGCGCAGGGCCGCAACCAGATCGGGCGGGGAACCCGCCGCTTCGAGCTCGGCGGCGAGATCGGTCGCGATCGCCTGGTCCGGGTTGTCCAGAAGCGCGCGCAGGCGATCCAGGAAGGGCAGGACCGGATCGGGGCCTGCCGCCTTGCCCGCCGGCCTGCGGCGACTCCGGGAGAGGCCACGGGAAGCGGAGGTGGGCATCGCGCCGGGTTCGGGACGCGGGGCGCCGAACCGTGCGGATCGCGGGGCCGCGGGCACCGGCGGCGGTCCACCGGCCGGGGGCACGGACGGCGGGGGGCTCGCCATGGGCGCGGGCGGCGGGCCGGCGGGTGCGCTGAAGCCCGGTGCGCTGGGCCTCGGGGCCGGGTAGAGAGTTCCGCCGCCCGCGAAACCGGCGGGCTCGCTGTCGTCGAAAGCCAGAGGCATATCGAAAGACTCTTCGAACATGTGCCTTCCGCGCCGCATGAAGCTCGGCGTGTCCACGGCGTCGCCCTCCATGGCCCAACCGTCGGGAGCCTCGACCGGCTGGACGACCGTGTGCTGATCGCCGGTGGTCTTGCGGCTGTGATCGACGGCGATGAAGGCGGTGAAGCGGCTCAAAACGCCATGGGCGAGCGAGAACTCGACGATTCGGGCCGGGGTCACGCCGCTCGTTCCGGTGGCGTAGTCGTCCTCGAGGTCGCGCAGCCGGGCGCGGGCCCACACGGCGCGCACGGCCTTGTCCTCGGTGCGCACGGGCGTGATCTTCACCGAGAACGGTTCGCCCGCCGCTGTTTTCGCGCGCACGACGACATCACCCGTCGCGTCGCCGACCCGGCCGCCGAGCAGCAGCGGCGCGCCCTCGAACAGATCGCTGTGCGCGGGAGCGGGATCGGAGACAGGCCGCCCGTCGATCTCCACGACGACGTCGGTCAGGATCGGCGGCGCGATGCGGCGGTGGATGCCGGTGAGCACCTCGTCGAGCCGGTCCTCGGTTTCCACGAGTTCGCAGCGGCCGGCGCCGGTGTCGGCCAGGCGCTGCAGGAAGCCCGCGTTGACGGCGCGATCGATACCCAGGGTGAAGACACGGGTTCCGTTGAGTCGCGGCGCGATTCGCGCCAGCACCCGATCCTCGTCGCCGATCTGACCGTCGGTGACCAGGACGAGAACCCGGTCGCGGCCCTCGTCGGCGTGCAGGATGTCGGCCGATTCCTCCAGCGGCCCGGCCAGTTCGGTGCCGCCCCGCGCCTCCAGGCCCGACAGCCAGCCCACGGCGGCGAAGCGATTGCGGTCCAGCGCGGGCACGAGCCCCTGCCCCAGACCGGTCGGGCGTTCGACGTAGTGATCGAAGGCCAGCACGGCGAAGCGATCGCGGTCGGTGAGGGTGTCGACCACCCGGGCGGCGGCCCGGCGGGCGGCCACCATCTTCCAGCCGTCCATCGAGCCGGAGCGGTCCAGCAGCACCACCACGTCACGTTCGCGGCGGGTGGCCGTCAGGTCCGGCACGAGGGTGACCTGGACGGTGTCCTCCGCGATGACCGCCGCGCTGGCCAATTCGGACGCGTCCCGCAGCGCCAAGCGCAGCACGACGTCGCGGTTCAGCCGCTCGCCCGGGTGCAGGCGGACGATCGTGGCGCCGCCTTCGGACTCGGTGGCCACCGCGTGCAGGCTCGAGCGCACCGTCACCGGGCCCAGGCCCGCCGGGTCGATGACGGCCGTCAAAGACAGTGCGACGGGCGAGGTTTGGCCGGGCAGCAGCACCGGCGGCGCGATGCGGCTGGCATCGGGGACGGCGTCGGTGTCGAGGGCCGTGCCGGCCCCGGCCTGCGCGCCGTCCAGCGGCGTGCCCGGGATGTAGCGGGGCGGTACCACCAGCGGGAAGCGCAGCGTGGCTTCGCCGCCGTCCACCGGCAGCGGTCCGGTCAGGACCAGGGTGAGCGTGGCCTCCTCGCCCGGCTGCAGATTGCCGACGGTGGTGGTGAAGACGCCAGACCGATCCTCCTCGGCGAGCGCGGCCCGGTGGCCGACGGCGACCGCCCGGTCGTAGGCGTCGCGGGCGGCCTGTCGCTCCTGCAGTTCACCCTCGATGCGCCGGCCCGCCAGGTCCGCGGTGAACGAGGTGACCGCGGCGCGATCGGGCAGCGGGAAGATGTACACCGCTTCGATGCCGGTGCCGAGGGTATTGCGAAACACCTGGCGCACAGTGGTTGTCGCCACCAGGCCGGTGACCGCCGCGTGCACGTCCATGGCCACCAGCGGCAGGCCGCCGTGCGCGCCGTCGCCGGCGTGCAGGACGCCGGTCACGAGTTCGTCGCCGGTGCGCGGTCCGGCGATACGGGTCAGTTCTTCGTCGATGACGGTGGGAATGGCGGTCATGGCGTGTTCCGTTCTGCGGCAAGGAGCCCGCGGCGTTCGAGCGTGTGGAGAAGTTCCCGGCTCGCGGCCCGGATGGCGGCCAGATCGGCGGCATCGAGGGGGCGTTCGGGAGTGAACAGGACCGTGCAACCCGGTGTCAGGTGCACGCCGACGGACATCTCGGCCGGCGCCGGAGCGACGGCCGGGGCGCTGTGCGGTTCGGGAGCCTCGGCCCAGAATCGCTTGCGCTGCTTGACTTCATCGAGGCGAGCGATCGCCTCGAGCTGGGCGTCGGTGCGCCCGAGGAGCCCGCGCTGCGCCTGCGCCAGCGTCTGTCCTTCGGCCTGCAACCGCTTGACCGCGATTACCTGTAGTAGATGCCTCCGCTCGTAGTAAGCCGTCCTTCCCCGTACATCGGCGGGCCGATCGAGTAATCCGAGCGACCCGTAGTAGCGCAGCATGCGCACGTCCGGCACCTCCCCCACCTTGCCGTTGGGCGCCTCGATTCCGAGGCGTTCCACCGCTGCCGCAGCTTCGGAGGCCAGTTCCGCGATCGTCCACTGCATGATTACACTGTCACATACCGATGAAACAGTGTCAACAACAGAGTTGGAATTGGCGGTGATATGTAGCTGCCGCTCGGTAAAAGACCGGGTCGTCAACCGATTCCGGGCCGGTCTTCCGGCGCGCTGGCCGCGGCCAGCGTCCGCAGCCGGCCCAGCCCCTTCAGGACACTGTCACGGTTACGCGCCGCCGTGATCCACCCCGGCAGGCTCGCCAGCATGGTGGTCGTGGAGCCGCCGGGCCCGTGCTCACGCAGTGCCGCACCGACGAACGCGCTCAACTCGTCGAGATGATCCGTGTTCAACGCCCAGAGCACCCGCCCCGCACACCGGGTCTGCAGCCACAACGGCAGCCCGAAGTGCGGATCGACCGGCGAGTCACCAGACAACCTGCCGAAGTACCCCCGCCCGTCCCGCTCTGTGGCCCACGCCCGCACAGCCGGGCACCCCGCACACGCGAGCCGCCGCGGTTCGTACGCCGCCCACGTCCCCGGCGCTTCGGCCCCCGGCCATCGCACACTCGCCGCCCGCCCGCCACAACCCCCGCACACCACCAGGATTCGCTCGGCGTACTGCAGCAGAAACCGCCGCTCGTCGAAATGCCGCCCCACTCCACCCATACCCCCACCATCGCGGTTCCCCCACTCCACCGCAACGCGATTGCGCACCCCCCGATATTCGGTTTCCTCCCCCGCCACCCGGTGCTACCGTCGAAACATCGACCGCGACAACAACTCCGGAAAGGCGGGAATGATGCTCGAGCTACTGACTCCACGACTCGCCCGCACCCTCCGGTTGCGCCTCCTGAGCCGCGGCACCTGACGTCTATCTCTCAGACGCCAGGGCCGCCCGCGCGAAATGCGCCGGAGCGGCCCTTTTCGTTTTCGATTCTTATTAGTTCCCGATCCCCCGTATCCCAATTGGCAGAGGAAGCCGGCTCAGACCCGGTCCAGTGCGAGTTCGAATCCCGCCGGGGGAACAGACAGCATCCCAATAGAAATACATGGAGCCTGCGTCAAGTCACTCAGCAGCGGACGTCCACGCTGCGCCGGCTACACGTCTCCTGGCCTCCAGGTGCTGGTTCCGCCCATGCCGTAGGCGCGGATGTATATCGCCCGCGTGAGCCGCACCGACACGAACACCATCTCGGGCGAGTTTTCGGGCCCGCCCGGTGCGAAATTGTTCAGGTCGTAGTCGAACACGTCGTGCCAGAGGCGTCGTTTGGTCGGAAGGTCGTCATGGATCGCGGCCACGCCCCATACCTCGACTCCGTCGCCGCTCGCGTCGACCTGCCAATGCATGGCGATGTTCGGGTGATGGGCGATATTGCGCGCCTTGACCGACGTGGTCCCGGTCATGAACCAGATCAGCTCGCCTTCCCAGACCGGGTGTACGGGTGCGACGTCGGGATCGCCGTCGCGGCCGACGGTGGCCACGTGCGCCCACTCGCTCAATTTCGCGGTGGCTTCGACTATTTCAGCGAGTTGCATGGCTTATCCCGCGTCCGGAACGAACAGGGTCTCGATCACGTCCACCAGCAATCCGTTGGGATCGGCCACCATGAAGTGACGCTGCCCGAATTCTTCATCTCGCAGTTCTTGTGCCACCGGAAGCTCCAGTTCCCGGGCGCGTGTCCACACTTTGGTGGCGTCATCGACCTCGAAGGAGATCAGCACACCGCGCGCGGTGTCGTGATGGGTTTCGGGGATGCTGCCATGTCCGTGTTCGACGATGGCCAATTGAATCTCGGGCCCGTCGCCGTGGAGCAGGACGTACCAGTCGGACTCCCATGCCACGGTCAGCCCGAGCAGACCGAGGTAGAAGTCGCGACTCGCGGCGACATTCGTGCTGGGAATGTCAGGAAAGATGCTCTTGATCTGCGTCATGTCCTCACCCAACCGTCTCCCCTGAGGGGAGAGTCAACAGGTGTCTCGGACACATATCAGTATCTGCGGCACAGCGATTGGCCGAGCACCTCGGGCAGCCACCGTCGTACACGACCGCACCACGTTGCCTGCGGCGCATATTTCAGACAACCGCAGGCGAACACGACGGAACACACTGAGCAGCGCGCGCCCGGTGTGGTCGAGAGTGAAATGGCTTCGCGCGAGCGAGGGCGCGGGTCAGCGCGAGTGTGCGGAGTCGGTGTTCTTGAAGGGGTTCAGAGTTTTTCCGGCCAGGTAGCCCAGGCCGACGGGTAGGGGCTTCATCGCGGCGGCGCCGATCTTGTTGAAAGTGCCTGGGACGCAGACCGGTTTGCCTTTCATCACCGCGTCCCAGCCTTCGGTGACGACGGCCTCGGGGCGCTGCCACAGGATCCGGGGCAGGTTGTCGGCCCGATCGCGCGTGCCCATCACATCGTGGAACTCGGTGCGCGTGAAGCCGGGGCACAGGGCCGTGACGTGGATGCCGTGCGGCTTCAGTTCCATGTCGAGGGACTGTGAGGTGTTCAGGACGTAGGACTTTATGCCGGTGTAGAGCAGGCTGGCGGCGGGCGGGGCGAACGCGGCCGCCGAGGACAGGTTGATGATTCGGCCCCAGCGGCGTTCCTTCATACCGGGGACTACCAGGTGCACGAGCTGGGTTGGGGCCGTCACCATCAGTTGGATCTCGCCGGCCAGCGCATCCCAGGGAGTGTCGGCGAAGGCGGTCTTGCCCGACAGACCCGCGTTGTTGATCAGGATGTCGACGTCCAGTCCCTGCTGCTCGGCGTAGTTCAGGATCGCGGTCGGCGCCGCGGCATCGGTGAGATCGGCGGCGAAGACCTCGCACCGCACACCGTGCTGGTCGGTCAGTTGGGCGGCGAGCGTCCGCAGCCGGTCGACGCGACGGGCGACGAGAAGAAGGTGGTGGCCCTGCGCGGCCAGGTGGTGGGCGAACGCCGCGCCGATGCCGGCGGATGCGCCGGTGATCAGCGCGGTGCGGGAGGTGGTGGTCATGATTCCTTCGCTCGGGACGTCGGGCGGGCGGGCCGGCCGGGCAAGTCTCTTGAACGGCGCTCAAGAACCGTAGCGTCTTCTTGAGCGACGCTCAAGATAGGGTGCTGAAGTGCCCAGAAATCGAGGTCCGCAGAACCGTGAGCAGAAGCGCGAGGAGATCATCGCCGCCGCGCAGCGGCTGCTCATCGAGGACGGCTTCGAGTCGGCGTCCACGGCCCGGATCGCCAAGACAGCCGGGGTCACGGTCAATACGATCTACTGGTACTTCCAGGACAAGGACGAGTTGCTGATCGCGGTCCTGGATCGCATCCTCGGCGAGGCGCTCGCCACCTACGCGGAGATAGCCGACCGGCCGTTGAGTGACCGGCTGCTGTGGGTGGTCGGCCGGCTGGAACAGCTGCACGGGTTGGTCAACACCGTGCACGCGCGCGCCGCCGGCTCGCCCGCCATCGACACCTGGCACACCGCGTTCCATCAGCTGGCCGACGTACTGTTCACCGACGATCTCCGCACCGCCGGTGTCGCCGAGGACGACCTACCCGCCATGTCCGCTATCGGCACCTTCGTCGTCGAAGGACTACTCACCCACCGGCGGGACGACGCGGGCAAGCGAGCGGTCATCGACGTGCTCGTGCGTAGCCTCACGGCCGGATCCGCACATGGAGCGAGCTGAAAGCATTCCTCGACAAGCCATTTCGCTGCCCGCGACCGTCAGCGATCAGCTCGCCTGGTACTCGGCGCTGCACTCGCCGTTGGTGTAGTTCTGGCCCTCACCGTGGTTGAAGACGTTCAGGTTCAGCAGAATCCGGCCGGGCTTGGTCTCCACGCCGGTGATGCTCAGGGTGTTGTCGGGGCCCTTCACCTGGGCGGTGGTGTTCGCCACCCCGCTCCTGCCGGTGTCGAGATTCGCCCAGTTCACCGAGAACTGCTGGTCGTAGGCGAAGTCGGTGCCCGCATCGGTGTGCAGTTTCAGATCGATCGAGCCGTTGGCGGAGGTCGCGAAAACATCGCTGCTGGCGGGCGTCTGGAAGGGTTCCACCGGGACCGGGTAACTCATCGTGCAGACCGCGGCTCCCGGATCATTCGGGGCGGAAAGGGCTGCGGGGGCTCCGGCGGTGGTTATCGCGAAACCGGCGATAGCGGCGATCGGCAACAGGGCCGAGCGTGTACGGGAATTCATCGAACCGTCCCATCGAATTTCGAGGTGCATCGGATGAACATGGTCGCCGGGGCGATGTGACAGCCCCGGAAACCGACCCCAGCCTAGCTACCGCATTGAACATTCCGCAACGAACGAACATCGAATTGTGCTGTACCAGAATCGAATTCGCTCAGCAAGACCCCAATACCCCGGCGGAGAACAACTTCCGGTCGTGACCTGCTCATACGTAGCGCAGAAGAGTCCAACAAAGGGGTCAGTGGCAGAACTCGAATTCCTCGCGCATTCTGCGCTGGACGACAAGGGCGGAGGCACTGATCGCATCGGCGGAAACCGCCGAGGGCGGGTATTCGCAGCCTGCGGCGTGCACGAACCCACCATTGCGCTCGTCGCCGGTGTTGTCGAACCAATTCCAGGTCAGGCGTACGGGATGATCTGCGGTCGGGCCCAGTATTCTTACGGCCCCGGCCAGTTCGCCATAAGCGCGGTCGGGGTCGAGTGGCACGGTCGTCGTCGCGCGCAGCGACAGCTTCTCGATGCGCCCGTTCTCGATCGCGACGAACTTGATGCCCCAGGGAATGTCGGACAGCTGCCGGAGCAACTCGGACTCCCGGTCGACGGACAACGGCAGGGCGACATTCCAATTCCCGTGGTCGGCCGTCTCGATCGTCACGTCGGCGGCGGCACCGCCGACCATCGCGCGAACCGCGGCCAGCGGCTCGGCGGCGCCCGATGCCACGTCCACGATGGCGATTCGCGGCGTCGGTCCCGCGGTCCAGGCGATTCGCGCCCCGGGAACGGCCGCGGTGTAGCCGCGAATGTTCCGTACCGTCGCGAGAAACGGATCGAGGTCGAGCGCATCGCCGACCCGAATCCGCGCCCTGTCGCCGACGACGAATTCGATGTCCCGTTCGCGGAGTCCGCCGAAATCGCCGATTCGCTCGCCCAGGCGCACGAACACGTCCCCGATCTGCTGATCCGTCGCGTCGGGCACGTACGCGACGACGCTCAGCAGACCGTCCCCGGCGAGGACGCCCGCGTAGACCGCAGCATCGACGCGCAGCACACCAGGCATCGCCGAGAGCTCGGTGTCGAGCCGATCCACCGCCTCCTCGTGCGCGGTGAGCACCCGGGAGGACACGACGAAGGCGACCGCGACGAAAACCGCGACCACCAGCCCGGTGAGAATCCTGTGTTGCCCGCGCATCGTCCCGCTCCTCACCTACCCGACCACACCCGTCGAAAAGCGCTCTACGACAGCACGATTCGACGGATTCGGCCCGAAGTCCCGGAGCCGCGTTCCCCACGATCGAGTCTATGGACGCCGACGGAATCGGCCATGCCACCGAATGTGGGGTCTACGCGCGGACCCGGCTACCCGTTCGGTTCGCCGGCATCCCGCCCGCCCACCGCACGCCGATACTTCTCCTCGAACTCGGTGAAGGCCGCCATCGGCGCGGGTTCGAAGGGAACGCCGAACGGCTTGATCGAATTGCCGAACAGGGCGCGGTCGCCGAACAGGTGGATCGGAAGCGCCAACAGGGCCCACTCCGCGCCGAACCACCAGGACCACAGGCCCGCGACCACCGCGGCGGTCACGAGGCTGTGGGAGATGTTGTAGGCGACGTAGTAGCCCTTCGCGATCCGACCGGTTCGGCTGCGCCGGAAGGCAATCGCGCCGGGCAGGTAGCCGAGGACGTCGATCGCCAGGAACAGCGCGATGAACACCGGCCAGCGGATCTCGTCGTGGTGCAGCACCGCCAGCGCGGTCGCCACGGCGAAACCCGTCAGCCATTCGGCCCGGATGACCGCGTAGGTCTGCTTCGTCTCGAATCGGTTGATCTGGTCCAGCGCCCTCACCTGCTCGCTGTCGGAAGTTCGCCGACCGAGCCGGGGACCGCGGCGAGCAGGATGGGCTCCAGTTCGGCGGCCACCTGTTCGATCGGACCCAGGGAGCGATCCACGCGGGACAGGACGATCGCGCCCTCCACGGCGGACAGCGTCAGCGTCGCAAGGGTTTCGGCGCGGGCGGCGGGGACCCCGGCGGACAGCAGGGACGTGGTCAGGGCGCTGCGCCAGCGGAGCAGGATCGCGGCCACTTCCGAATGCAGGGCGCGGTCGTCCTCGGTGCCGCTCACGGCGACGGCTATCGCGGGACATACGGCGTGGAAATCGCTTTCCCGCAGCAGCTTTCGCCAGAAATCCAGCAGTCGTAGCAGGGCCTGGCCGGGACCGGCGGCCGCGGAGTCCTCGATGAGGGCGGTGATCGCGTCGCCCGCCAGGTCCAGGCTCTCGCTCAGCAACTGGCGGCGGCCGCCGGGAAAATGGTGGTAGACCGACCCGCGCGGGGCGCCGGTGCGGGCCAGGACGGCGTCGATGGTCACCCCGGCCGAGCCGCGCTCGCGCAGGAGTTCCACGCCGCCGACCAGCATCTTGCGTTTGGTGGAGCCGCGTTCTGCCACGGTCAATCCTGTTCTTCCGCAGCGGCTTTCACCGCGGCCAGATTGGCGCGCATGTTGCGCTCCCATTCGGACAGGCGGTTGGCGACGATGCGCGCCTCCTTGTCCGGCATGGCGATGATGGCCACGTTCAAACCCGAGGGGCCGGGACCCATGCGACCCCACTGCCGCACGATCACACCGGAACTGGCGGGGTCGATCTCGAAACCCCAGGTGGCACTGACGCCTTCGGGACCGTGAACCGCCCACACCCAGCGCCGCTCGGGCTCGAGCTCGATCACCTCGCACTCGGTGCTCCACTCGCCGAGCGCGTCGTGCCGGCTCGAGCCGCGGAAACGGGCCCCCAGCGCCACCCGGTCCGCATCGCCGAGCCAGCGGACGGTGTCCAATTCCTCGGACACGCGGGCGGGCAGGGTGATGTCGGTGAGCAGTGCCCAGGCCCGGGCGGGCGTACAGGCGACGCGCTCGGAGACTTCTACGGTCGGTTGATCGCGGTAACGCACGCTGCGGCCTTTCGGGGGTTCCCAACAACTGTTTCTATGATCTATAACATAGTCCATGGTCGCATCGGATCCACTTCGGAAATCACTGCGGGTCGGGGTCGTCGTCGAACCCCGGCTGCCCGGCGCCGCGGACTTCGCGCGGGAGGCCGAACGGCTCGGCGTCGCCTCCCTGTGGGTGCCGGAGGTGTGGGGTTACGACGCGCTGACCGGGCTGGCCTACCTCGCGGCGAAGACCGAGACGATCGGGCTGGGCACGTTCGTGGTTCAGCTCGGCTCCCGCTCCCCCGCCCTGCTGGCGACCTCGGCGCTGAGCCTGCAGGAGCTGTCGGGGGGCCGATTCCACCTCGGCCTCGGCGTCTCGGGACCGCGGGTCATGGAGGGCTGGCACGGGGTCCGCTTCCACAAACCCGTGCGGACCACCCGCGAGACCATCGAGATCGTGCGCCTGATCAGTCGCGGCGAACCGCTCGCCTACGACGGCGAGATCTACACCCTGCCCCTGCCCGACAGCTCCGGCCGCGCCCTGCGGCCGCTGGTCGCACCGCGCGAGGTACCGATCTACGTGGCGGCCATGGGGCCGGCGAACATGCGACTCACCGGCGCGGCCGCGGACGGCTGGCTGGGCAACGCCTTCATACCCGAAGCCGCCGAGGTGTTCCTGGATCCGCTGCGCGAGGGCGCGAAGTCCGCCGGGCGCGATCTCACCGACCTCGATCTGGTCGCGCCCGTCGCGGTCGAGTTCGCCGAGTCCGACGCCGATGCCGCACAACGGATTCGACGCCACGCTGCGGGCTACGCGTTCACCATCGGCGCGATGGGCGCGGGCGGGCGCAACTTCTACAACGAGGCGTTCGGGCGCATGGGTTTCGGCCCGGCCGTGCGGCGGGTGGCCGAGCTCTGGGCGTCCGGCAATCGCGACGAGGCCCGGGCGGCGGTGCCGCTCGAGCTGGGCAGCCACACCAACCTGGTCGGCACACCGGAGACCATCGCGCAACGGATCGAGCAGTACCGGGCGGTGGGGATATCGACACTGCTGGCCAAGATGGAGACCCCGTTCGAGGAGCAGCTCGATACCCTGCGGCGGCTGCTCGAGCTGGCCCGGGGCTGACACCGGATCGGCGCGAATAAATCGGTTTACCAACCGAATACGCGCTTGCTACCGTCATGACAACGCAACGACGAGACCTCCGAGGAGGGTGAGGCAGTGGCACGACAGCAGCGAATTCAGCACATCCGGCTCGAGGGCGTCCGTGGACGCACGCTCGTCGTAGCCCGCCGCCGAATCCGGAGTGGCGCCTGAGGGCCGTGCACGGACACCCTCGGGGCCGCTTCGAGCATTCTCGAAGCGGCCTTCGCGTTTCCCGGGCGACCTCCGCCCGACTCACACCGTCCGAAACAGCCACCGGCCGAACGCGACTCGACGACGAGTAGGTGCCGACGACGTCACCGGCGCGGCCGTTCGATTCGGACATCGCGCGAGATACTCCCCCAGCCCCGAGCACCTCAGTGCCGAGTAGATGTCAACGACGACATTTCGCCCGGGGTCCCATGCCCGTAGCTCAAACGGATAGAGCGCCTGTCTACGAAGCAGGATGTTGAAGGTTCGAATCCTTCCGGGCATACCGATTTTCGATGAAGCGTGGTGTAACGGCAGCATGGCGAGCTCTGACCTCGTCGGTCCAGGTTCGAATCCTGGCGCTTCAGCCTCCGAATCGAGCATCCGCCGAGCCGCCACGGACGGCGTGATGCGGTTCGACCCGAACCACACGCGGAGCCGACCCATCGATGGGCTCATTGCGTGCAATGTCGTATTTCAGCTGGTCCGGCACGTATTCGTCATGAACAGCAATCACCTTGCCGGACATGCGATTCCGCTATGATTCAGGATTCACCCGCTTCGGCTTGACGCGGCTGAATAGAGATGATTCGATCTGAATCATCATGGACCCACAGAATCAGCCGCCACAGGGCGCGACCGACGCGGCAAGCGCCGCGAACGCGGTTGCGTACCAGTCGCGCCCGCGCCAGCAATTGGCGACGGAGCTGCGGCGGCTGCGGGACATGGCCGGAATCTCCGGACGCGAACTGGCCAAGCGGGTCGGCATCAGCCAGTCGACGCTGTCCCGGATCGAGGCGGGGCAGGTGGTTCCGCCGCTACCGCAGGTGCTCGACTGGGCCGAAGCGGTCGGTGCGGCGGCGGACTGCCGGCACTCGCTACGCGCGCTCACCGAGGCCGCGCACACCCCCGAGATGCAGGACTGGGCGGCCTCGCTCGCGGAGCGCCCGCATCTGCAGGACGACGTGCGGGCCCTCGAACACGACGCGCAGGTGGTGCGGAACTTCCAGCCCACACTGGTGCCGGGCCTGCTACAGACCGCCGACTACGCCCGCCGGGTGTTCGCCACCTTCGATCCGCCCTACGCACCCGAGGCGCTGGCGTCCGCGCTGGCCGCGCGTCTGGAACGCCAGCAGGTGCTGTACGACCCGGCCAAGCGCTTCGAATTCCTGATCACCGAAGCGGCCCTGCGGTTTCGGCCCGGACCGCATCGCATGCTGCTGGCCCAGCTGGACCGGACCATCTCCATCGAGACCCTCGACACCGTCAGCATCGGGGTGATCCCGCAGGACATCGAGGCGAGCACCACGATCCCGCACGGTTTCGTCATCTACGAGAACGAGGATCACGCGATCGCTTCCGCGGAGCCGATCGCCGGCAGTCTGGTGACCCGCGGCCCCGAACTCGTCGACGCCCATCGCCGCCGCTGGACGGCGCTCGCCCGAATGGCTTTGTTCGACAATGATGCCCGTTCATTTCTCACCGGACTTCGGGACGAAATCCACCGCATCACAACCCAATGACCATTTTCCAGCGGCCGTCGAGGGGTCGGCCGCATGTGGGGGTGGTGGGGGGGGGGGGGGGGAGAAAAGGAGCAACACCAAAAACAAA
>NZ_JBSHMS010000012.1:48037-141067 GCF_053645575.1 Nocardia sp. NPDC055321 | reverse complement strand
ACCCTATTCCCCCGGGGCCGCGGGGGGGGGGGCCGTTGGGGGGGGGGGGTGGGTCCCCCTCATTTGGCGCCCCCCCACCACCAACACACATCACTCCCCGAAATCGAATTCACCCGCGCGCACACCCGAGGTGAACGCCCGCCATTCGGATTTCGTGAACCACAGCGTCGGGCTGTGCCTGTCCTTGGAATCGCGCACCGCGATCTGTCCCTCGTGGTAGGCGACCTCGACGCAGTCGCCGCCGCCGTAGCTGAAACTGCTCTTGGCGAACCTCGGACCACGGTGGTCGCCGCGAATCGTTTTGCAGTTCATGACATTTGTTCCTTCCCCCCGGAGGGTCACTCCCCATGACCCTGCACGCGAATCTCTTACGACGAACACAGTGCTATCCGAACCACCGGCCGCGCAACTGAATTCATCGCCCCGACCGCGCAGCCACATCGAATTGCTCATAACCGCAACTCTACGGCGACCCACCGACAAATCCGGGCGCTCGCGAGCCCCCGGATTCAGCCTCGGGAGATCAACTCCTGCATCGCGCCCGCCACCGCGGCATCGCCCCGTTCGGACGGGTGCCAGGGGAATCCGAACAGCTCGGTGCCCGGGTCGAAGATGCCGTCGACCCACGGCTCGGCGGTACACGCCCCGTGTCCTGCGGTTACCGCTCGGCTATCGAGAAAACTCACGTTCAGTAGCGCGGCGGCTTCCCGCTGGGCAGCGTCGATCCGATCCAGGAATCCGGTGACCGCGCCGGCCCGAGGCTGCACCACGTTCACCCCGAGCACGCTGGCGCACGCGGAATCCTGTCCGGGAGTGTGAATTTCGGGATAGCCCACGAAGACGACGCGGGCGTTGGGCGCGTAGTAGCGAATGTAGGTCACCGCCTGGCGGACCCGGTCGGCGTAGGCCCGGCCGGTGACGGCGTCGAGGTCTGGTGCGCGCCCCTGCGCGGCCGCCTCCCGGCCGCAACCGGCGAGCACATCGCTCAGGCAGGCCATAGACAGCGCGACCGGCCGCTCGGTTCCCCAGGCGTCGTTCATCCCGAGCTGGATCGCCACGGTGCGGGTGCGCGCCCCGAACGCGCCGTCGGACATGGCCCGCTTGACCTGATGCGTCAGCGTCCAGCCCGAGGTGTCGATCGTGCCGCCCTGGCACGAGGTGTCCTGCACGTCGTCCGGGGACAGCTCGAGCCGCTGGGTGAGCTGGTTCGGCCACGAGGTGGGCACGTGCGCGCAGCCGGCGTCCGCCCCGGTGTTCACCAGGTCGAGTATCTCCCCGTTGGCGGAGAAGGAATCACCGATCACCACCAGGGTCTTGCCGTCGGGCGCCTGCGCCGCGGCCTGCGGAACCACCCCGGTGAGCGCCGCCGCGGCGCCGCAGGCCGCGGTGAGCAACCGCAACCGAGCCGAACTCTTCACTAGCCGTGTACCTCTTGTCGATCCGTAGCGAACCGCCAACAGTAGCGGCACCCGGCCCGGGCCGACGCAAGATCGAAAACTCGGGCGGCGGTCTCAGGAACCGGCCGCCACTTTCGCCAGCACCGCCGCGGTCTCCCCGCGCAGGCCGCAGGCGCGGCACTCGACGGTCGCCAGTCCCGTCAGCACCGCCACCCGGGAAACGCCGCGTACCCAGTCCATTTCTTCCATAGCGGGACGGTAGGCGAGCCCAGGGACGGGACGCGACCGGATTTCGGCGCGCTCCGGAGCGCGCCGCCACCGGCGACCGGGGCGCCGCCGCGCAGCGCCGGCCGATCGCGGCCGGCGATCACTGCCGGGGGTGCGTGCAGTTCCGCAGCGACTCGAACGCGGTGTACAGGTCGTTCTCGGCGTAGATCTCCGCCTCGCCGGTGGGCACCTGGCGGCGGTGCCCGATGAGGTAGTAGGACGCCAGATAGCGCAGCCCGCCGCGGGGATCGCGATCGTGCACGCGGCACAGCAGGCTGGCGCAGCGGTTGCATTCGATCCACGGGACCACCAGCAGGCCCGCCAGCGGCGTCGCGCCGAGACCGAGCGCGGCGGCGTCGATCGGAGCCGCGCACTCGTCGGTGACCAGGCGGAACGCACCGTCGGGCTCGGGATCGCGCACGCACGAGGCGATCTCGTCGTGCAGCGCCGAGCGCTCGCCCCACTCCTCGGCGAGGACTTCCAGTTCCGCGCGCACCATGTCGGGAACGGGCACCCGATCCTCGAGCAGGCGTTTGGTCAGCAGCGTCAGACCGGCTTCCTGCTCACCGGCCGCGCGGCAGTCGCGAAAGCTCGCGCCGTCCTGCTCCGTGGGCAGCAGTGCCGCCAACCGTTCCCACAGATCGGTTTCATATGCGTAATAACGGCTTTCGATTTCCACGCACGGCACACTACTGCCCCGCACGCCGATCCCCCGCGCGCTCGGGCGCGAATCGGCATTTCGCGCGCGGCGACCGGCCGGCCGCCACGGCTTTCGGTCGGCCGCGGCCGACCCTGACGCGTTTGCCCGATGCTGACGCGTTCTGGCCTTCTCGTGTAGCGACTGCGGAGCAACACTGAATATCCACGGCGCGCCACGCGGGGCGAATCGGCAATCCGCCACCGCATGCTCTCGCGCGCCGGTCCAGGACGCACACCCGAGTCGAACCGCTTGCGAGGAGATCCACGTGCAACACTCCCGAGAACGTGCCGTTGCCTATGTGGTGGCGGCATTGGAAGCCAAGGGCACGGCGACCCGGGAAGACTTCGACGTGCACGGGATCGTGGCCACCTCACACGCGCTCATCGAGGACTGGGATTTCGCGACCATGGAACACGCCACGTTCTGGCGCATCGCCGCCAGCCACCTGCGGGTCTAGCGCGGCGGAACCGGTGCGTGCGCGTGGGCGACCACGGCCCAGCGCAGGGACGCCCGGCGCATCGACGCCGCGTCGGCGTAGCCGAGCAGCTGCGCCTGTCTACCTCTGCTGACCGGACCCGCGGTCGAGGCCGCCACGAGCCGGGCCGAGCGCGCCCGGTCCAGTTCCCGGCGCCAGGTCGTGCCCGCGTCGGCGAGCCTGCGCTGCAGTGTGCGCGGGCTGGTGGCGAGCCGGCGCGCCACCACCTCCAGCGAGACCTCGCCCTCGTCGAGGGCCTGGGCCACCGCCACGGCCACCCGTTCCGGCCACGCGGACTCGAGCGGCGGGGGCGGCGGAAGCGCCTCGGCCAGGGGGCGCAACACCGCGGCGAGCACCGGATCGGCGGTGGTGAGCGGCTGCTCCAGATCGGCGGGACGGAAGGTCATGGCGTCGATGTCGGCGCCGAATTCGATTGCGGTGGTACCGAATACCTCTCGGTACGTATCGAGTCTTCGTGGCGCCGGGCGGCGCAGCGCGACCCGGACCGGGTTCAACGGCGCGGCCACCACGTGCCGCGCCCGGGTGAGCACGGCGATCAAGCCCCACAGCTGGGTGTAGTCGCGCGTCGCGTCGCCGCCGTCGACCATGTCCAGGCGCAGCATCGGACCGCCGCCGGAATCGACGAGGTCGAAACGATGATTGGTGGTCACCGCGCTGACGTAGGGCCCGCAGGTGGCCAGGCCCGCGCCGAGCGTGGGCGCGCTGGTGAACAGGTAGTCGTACAGTCCGGTCGCCTTGAGCTCGTATCGGCTCGCCACGTGCAACGCCACGTCCGGATCGTCGAGCCAGCGCGCCCCGATCTCCCACAGCCGCCAGAAGGTCTCGCTCGAGACGTGGACGCCGTTGCCGGTCAAAGTCCAGTCCGGCACCCGGCATTCGCGAATCAGCCGAGCGCGATCCAGGCCCATCTGCGTCATCTGGGAGATAACGAACCGATGCAGCAAAGTTTGATCTGTACCCAACGCCCCTCCTGCGCATCACGACTCGGATAGCCAAAGGCTATACCGCCCGGTGCATTCAGGTCGCAAGTGAGGTTGATCGCACATCGCGGAGCACGGGCCGGGCACACGGGTGCGCCCGGCCGCGGCTGTCCGCTCAGCAGAGCGAGCCGGTGCTCGAGCCGCTCCCCCCGGAACCCGAACCCGCCGAGCCGCTGCCGCCCGAACCCGAACCGGCCGAACCGGATCCGAAGGAACCGCTGCCGCCCGATCCCGAGCCGGCGGACCCGGTACCCGACGAACCGGGGACGGCCCAGCAGCCACCCTCGCCCGGGCTGACGTAGTACGACATCGTGGTGTTGGTGCCGTTCTGGCGGACCTCCACCTGATACAGGCCGGATTCGGCCGGGTTCCACGGCAGGGTCGCGGTGACCTTGCCGAAGGTGTCCGCCACGGGCGTGGCCGATCCCACGACCACGTTCTCGACCAGGAACTCCACGGTCGCGAAACGATCGGAACCGGTGGTCGTCGCGACGATCGTGCAGGCGGCGCCGACCCGGCACGCCGCACCCGGCGTCGGCCCGACCGCGGCGATGCTGTCGATGGCGGCGTGCGCGGCGCCGGCGGCCAGGACCGAACTCGCCAGCGCGGCACACACGCCGACGCCGAGGGCGTAGCGGGACTTCGTCATTGTCTACTTCCTTCCGGCGCCGGGGGGAGCGGCGCCGGGGCGGACGGTACCAGCGGTGAGCCTGGCAGAATGACGAAATCGAAAGTGCTGCAACTTGATTCGGTTCAGCTATGGCGGGGCAACGAACGGGCGGGCGTCAGCTCTCGGTGGAGGCGGCGTCCTGGGCCTCGTAGTACGCCTTCATCGCGGGGTAGTAGTCGTCGAAATCCGGCCGCGGGCCGTCGTGGTAGGCGGCGACCATGGCGTCGAGGTAGTACTCCCAGCCCGGTCCGACGTTCTCGACTTCGGCCTTGTCGTCGAGATGATGGACGAAGCGCAGCGTGGTGATCTCGTCGCGCTGCGTGAGTTCCAGATCCAGGCTCCAGACGCCGTAGTCGTCGGCGGAATAGAGGGCGAGGTGGCGCGGCGGCTCGCAGGCGTCGATGCGCATATCGGACCAGCCCTGGCCCTCCTCGAAGGCCATCTGGACCTGGATCGTGCGCCCGACCCCGGGTTCGCCCTTCCACTGCCCGTACCACCGTGCGGTGCGGTCGGATTCGGTGATGCTCGCCCAGACGTCCTCGATGGGCGCGCGGAAGGTGCGCTGCAGAATCAGGTCCCGGCCCGCGGCCGTGGGGACGACGGTGCCCGCCGCGGTGGGGACGACGCGGCCGGTGGATGGGTTGCTCATGCGGTGTTCTCCCTTGCTGTCTCGGCATCCGCCGGGGCGGCGCGATGCTCGCGGCGCGTGCGGTACACCTCGGTCTCCAATGCGTCGAAGCGCCGTTCCCATGCCTCGCGCCGATCGAACTGCGCTATCCAGCCCGCGAGTTCGCGCAGCGGCTCGGCGTCGAGGGTGTAGAACCGCTGCCGCCCGGCAACCTCGTCGCGCACGAGGCCGCATTCGCGCAGCACGCGCAGGTGCCGGCTGACCGCGGGGCGGCTGATCGCGAAATTCTCGGCGATCTCCCCCGCGGTGAGCCGGGCCGTGCGCAACAGCAGCAGGATCTCCCGGCGCACCGGATCGGCGATCGCGGCGGCTACTTCGTCCACCCGAAAAGCGTAACACATCGGTTACGCGTTGCGGATCGTGGCGATGCTCAGCCGGCGCGGGCCGCCGCCGGCGACGGATCCGCCAGGGTGGAGTAGACGATGACGTTCGAGCGGTAGGAGCGGAATTCATCGTCGAATTGCCCACCGCAGGTGACCAATTGGAGCTCCGGAGCGCCGTGGTCGGCGTAGACGGCGGCTGCCGGGAAGGCATCCTTGGGAACGATGTCGACGCGGGTCACCACGAAACGCGCGGTGCCGCCGTCGGCGCGGGTGACGTCGATGGCGTCGCCGGGACGCAGGTCGCCGAGGCGGAAGAAGACCGCTGGGCCACGATAGGAATCGACGTGACCGAGGATGACCGCCGATCCCCGTTCGCCGGGCGTCGCGCCGGGGGCGTACCAGGACGCGCGCTCGAATGAAGCGGGATCCTGCACTGTGCCATCGGATTTCAAGCCGATGCGATCCAGCGCGGTGGTCAGGCCGATGGCCGGGATGGACAGGGTCTCCGGGACCGAACGCGGTAGCGACGGCGCGGGCGGCGGGGCGTCCGAGCGCGCGTCGACGGCGGCGGGGGGCGGGTTCCGTTGTTCGCCCGTGCCGGGCGCGCCCAGCAGGAACCCGCCCACCACCACGAGCACGACCGCTACGGCCCAGGTTAGGGCGGATCGAACCTTGCTCATGCGCTGTGTGTTCGATCCGGTCAGCGCGGGTCGCGGCTCGGGCGGCGCACGGTGTGGGACACCAGCAGGCCCGCGCCCAGCAGCGACAGCAGGCCGAAGCCCGCCAGCAGAGCGCGATCGGAGGTGACCAGGCCGCCAGCGCCGGTTTCGGGGTGTCCGAGCGGGACGGGATAGGCTGCCGCGCCCGGTGTTTCGTTGCCGCCGAGCTGTCCCGCGCGGGTCGTTCCGGAGTCGGGCGATGTCGCGCCCGGGCCGGAAGTACCAGGCGCACCGGGACGGGACACCGAGGGTCCGGGGACTCCCGGCTGCCCGTGCGGCCGGCCGTTCTGTTCGTTCGGGTTCTGGGAATTCGGGCCGTTCGGGTTCTGTGCATCCGGGTTCTGGGCGTTCGGCCCGGTTCCCGCGCCCGGCCCGAGACCGAGCAGGACGCCTCCGAGCGCCGCGCCACCGGCAGCGCCGCCGACCGCCCCGCTGCCCAGCGCCGCACTGCCGACCGCCGCGCTGCCCACCGCGGCACTCCCTACGGCGGCACTACCCAGTGCCGCGCTGCCCACCGCGGCACTGCCGACCCCTGCGCTACCGACCGCCGCGCTTCCGGGTTCGGCGCTGCCGACTCCGGCACTACCCAGCGCCGCACCGCCGAGACCCGCAGCCCCGGCCCCGGCCGCGCCCGCACCGGCGGCTCCCGCCTCGGCAGCCCCGGCTCCGGCCGATCCCAGCCCGAGAGCCGTTGCCGCACTGCCGGTTTCCGCCGCTGAACTGCCGGCGGCCGCACTTCCGGCCGCCCCGGCGCTCCCCGCGTCTGCGCTGCCCGCCGCGGCCGCGCTGCCCGCCCCCGCGCTGCCCAACTCCAGGGCTTCCGCGCTTCCGGACCCGAGCGCCGCGGCCCCGCCCGCCGCGGCGCTCCCGGCATCGAGAACCTCGGAACTACCCGCCCCACTGCCGGTTCCGAGCGCGAGCGCGCTACCGGTGTCGGTGGCGGCCGAACCCGCGCCGAGGGCGTCGCCGGTCGCCACACCGAGGGCGATCGCGCCCGCGTCCGCGCTGCCGGACCCCAGCGGTATGCCGAGTCCGGCGGACCCGGTGTCGAGCCCCGGCACCGGCTCGGCAACCGCGTGCGGCGCACCGGCGAAGACCAGGGAAAGTGCCGTGGCCGAGGCCCCCAGCGTGAGAATCGAACGATGACGAACCGAGATTGAACGCTTGCTGATCATGTACTTCTCATCCCGTGAAGCAGGGCCTTCAGATCGGCCGCGCTGCCGGTGGATGCCCTAGTAACCATTGAGCGAATGACTCGACTTCAGGCTTCGCCCGAGGTGGCCACCCGTCCAACGCACGGCCGCGATGCGGCTCATCGCCGATCGCGATACCGCACGGTCGGCGGAACCGGACGCGAGATGTCACGGAGACGACCCCCACAATTGGTAGCCTCCCGCTATGGAACTCCGGCAATTGGAGTACTTCGTCGCCGTCGCCACCGAGCTGAGCTTCTCGCAGGGCGCGAAACAGGTTCACGTGGTGCAGTCGGCGGTCTCGGCCGCGATCGCCAAGCTCGAACATGATCTGGGCACGCCCCTGTTCGACCGATCCCGGCAGCGCATCACCCTCACCGCGGCGGGCGCGGCGCTGCTGCCGGAGGCCCGCCTGGTGCTCAGCGCCGCCCGGCGCGCCGCCGACACCGTCGCGAACTATCACGACAATCTCAGCGGCTCAGTACATCTGGCGATTCTGCTGTCGCACGGATCGGTGGATCTGGCGGGGGTGCTCGCACGGTTTCACGAGGAACATCCGATGGTCCGGCTGCGGCTCTCGCAGCAGGCGTCCGGGGCGATGGAGCGAATGCACAGCATCGCCGAGGGCAAACTCGATCTGGCCCTGGTGGCCCGGCCCGCCCAGCCGCCGCCGGGGGTGCGCGTCATTCCGCTGGCGCGGGAGCCGGTCGTGCTGCTGTGCCCGCCCGGATACCGGCTCGGGCAGCGGGAGTCGGTCACGATCACGGAGCTGGCCGGGGACTGCTTCGTCGCGTTGCCGCAGGAGTGGATCATCAGCGATGTCATCAACGACGCGCTCGGCGATGCCGGTGTCCGGCTCGAATTCCGGTACGAGGCCTCCGCGCTCGAGACCATCCACGACCTGGTGGGCAGCGGCCTGGGCCCGGCGCTGCTGCCGCAATCCTCGGCCGCGCGGTTCCCGGAACTGCACACGGCCCGGGTGACCCCGGTCATCGAATGGGAATTCGGCCTCGCCGTCCCGACCGGACGTTCCTCCCCCGCGGCCGCGGCGTTCACGCGGGCGCTGCTCACCGCGTACGGGGTGACGTTCTGACCGGCCGGGACCGGGACCGCTAGACGATGTCGGCGAGGAAGATGTTGAACTTGCCGCCCGCCAGGCGCGCCGCGCGGGGCACGTCGGCGCCGGCCTGACCGGGGGCCACGATGCGGGCGTTGGCGAGCCGGACGGTGCGGAACCGCGAGCGCACGGTGGTGTCGCCCGCGGCGACCACGTTCCGGGCCCAGTCGGTGATGCCGTGGCCGAGCACGACCGCGAAGGTGCCGCGCGCGGTGAAGGCGTTGACCGGTGTCGTGTACGCGCGGCCCGACTTGCGGCCGCGATGCTCGATCACCGCGAAACCCGGCAGGTAGGGCGCGACGCGGCGCATCGCCGGATTCATGTACTTGACCTGTAGCCGGTCGAACCACGCCGGGAACATCGAGGGACCGCGATCGAAGGTTGTCATTGCGAACTCCTTTGGTTGCCTTCCGCAGCCTAGTGGTCCGGCGGCGCGGGTTCGCGGTCACGCGGGCGGGCGATCACCCGCCGCAGCGCCACGGCCGTGGCCACGGTCGCCAGCAGTCCGCCCGCCCCGGCGGCGACGAACGCGACACGGGGATCGGTGCGGTCGAGCAGCAGTCCGCCGCCGAGGTAGGACAGCGCGGCCGCGATGCCGATCGCGCCGTAGAGGCTGCCGAACACGCGCCCGAGCAGCTCCCGCGGGACCGCGCGCTGGATCAGGGTGTTGGCGGCCACGTCCATGGCGGCGAGGCCGAGTCCGCGCGTGGTCTGCACGACGAAGGCCGCGGCGACCGCCCAGGCCAGGCCGGTCAGCAGGTTTCCGGCGCTGCTGATCGCGAATCCGGCGACCAGCAGCACCGGCATGGTGAACCGGGTGCGCGCCACCAGGGCGTACCCCGCGAGCAGGCCGATGCCGACGCCTGCCAGCAGCAGCCCGACCGCCGAATCTCCGCTGTGCAGTGTGTCTTTCGCGAGAAAGACCAGGGCGACGTCGTCGATGCCGTTGCAGGCGACGATGGCGACGTAGCCGAGACCGATCACGCGCAGCAGCGGTGCGGCGGCGAGATAGCGCAGGCCCGTGACGGTTTCGGCCCACAGCGTGCGCGGGGGCTCGTCGTCCGCCGCGGGCGATCGGCCGGTGGGCAGGAAGAGCAGCAGGAGCGCCGAGAGCACGAAGGTGGCGGCGTCGATCAGCAGCACCCCGCGCAGGCCGACGACGGGGAACAGGGCCGCGGCGACGAGCGGGCCCAGGGTCTCCCCCGCGTTGGTGCCGAAACCGATTGCGGCGTTGGCGCTTTCCAGCTCCCGATCGCGGACCAGGGCGGGCACCACGGCGCGGGACGCGGGCTGGAAGACCTGTCCGGCGATGGCCCGCACCGCCACCAGCGCCAGCAGCAGCCACAGCGAGGGCAGCCAGAGGGCGATGGTCAGCACCATCGCGCCCTGGACGAGATCGCAGACCACCATGACGCGTTTGCGATCGAACCTGTCGCTCAGCGCACCGGTGAACGGGCCGAGCAGCGCGGGCGCGAAATCTCCCACGAGCAGCAGGGCGGCCACCGCCAGCGCCTGTCCGGTCGTCTCGGCGACGTAGAGCATGAGCGCGACCAGGGTCAGGGAATCGCCCAGGAACGACAGCGAGCGCGCGGTCCACAGCAGCCGGAACCCGCGGTTGGCGCGCAGCAGACCGGCGATACCGGTTGACCCCGTCACCGGCAGGATTCTCGCAGACGAGACCCGCCGCGGCCCACCGGTTTTCTACGGGCCGGGCGCCGTCACCACGCCGTGGGCGAGCAGGCTCTCGGCGGTATCCAGCAGAGACTGCTGTTTCGGGCGCAGCGAGATGCCCAGTTCGGCTTCGGCTTTGGCGGAGCTGAGGCGTTCGGGCTTGCCCAGGGCGGGGACCACGCGTTTGATGCCGGGGTCGGCGAGGGCGGCCAAGCGGACCAGCCAATCGGGGAGCATGCGCTGGGGAACCTTGAAGCCGCGGGGGCCGAACTCGGCGGCCAGCGCCGCGGCCATGTCGCGCATCCAGAAGTGGTCGCCCGCGAGGATGTAGCGCTCGCCCGACGCCTCGGGGGTTTCGAGGGCGACGCGGTGCGCGCGGGCGAGATCGCGGACGTCGACCGTCGACCAGCCCACGTTCAGATTGCCGGGCACCTTGCGTCCGAGCAGGCGGATAGCGGGCTCGTGGGACATGTTGGTCTGCCGGTGCAGGAGCGGGCCCAGGATCATGGCGGGGTGCAGGGTGACCAGGTCGAAGCCGGTTCCGGGTTGCCCGGCGAAGCGGCGGGCGGCCTGTTCGGCGAGGGTTTTGCTCTTGTCGTAACCGGTGAGCCGCGCGGGATCGGACCAATCCTGTTCGGTGAACACGCGATCGGTGTCATGGCCCTGGTTGATGGTGACGATCGAGGAGGTCAGCACCACGCGGCGCACCGTGGTGGCGGCGGCCGCCGCGCGCAGGACCCGCAGGGTGCCCTCGACGGCGGCCTCGACCATCTCCGCCTCGGACTCCTTGCGGCCGTCCGGAATCGGGGACGCGACGTGCAGGATGTGATCGCACTCCTTGGCGGCGACCTCCCAGCCCTGATCCGAGGTCAGGTCCGCCTGCGCGAAGTCGAGCTCACCGCCGAGCCGGTTCGCGATGTCGACCAGGTGGGCGCGCCTGCCGGTTTCGGACAGATCCCGGACCGTCGCCCGCACCCGATACCCGTGTTCGAGCAGTTCGGTGATGCAGTGCCCCGCGACGAATCCCGTCGCTCCGGTGACCAGCACCGTGTCCATGCGCAATTCCTCTGCCGCTCATGGGGAATCGCCGCGCGCCCCCGCCCTCGCGCGGAGTCTACTGTGCGCGCGGCCGGGGCGGGCGGGTGCGCCCCGCCGTTCAGGGGGCGGCGGGCGTGGCCACACCCTCCGCGCGGGCCGGCGGCTCGCGGCGGGCCGCCAGGGGCAGGGCGATGTCCTCCAGGGACTTGTTCTCCGCGTCCACGGCCAGCAATTTCGCTATGACGCCGCCGGTGATCATGACGGCCGCGCCGAGCAGGTAGCCGAGGAACAGGCGGAACGGGTGTTCGCCGTCGCCGATCAGGGCGCCGTAAATGACCGGGCCGAGCGCGCCGAAACACTGGGCGATCGCGAAGAACACGGCGATGGCCTTGGCGCGCACCTCGAGCGGGAAGATCTCGCTCACGGTGAGGTAGGCGGCGCTGGCGCCGGCCGAGGCGAAGAAGAAGATGACGCACCAGCACAGGGTCTGGGTGATGGCGTTGAGCACGTCGGCGTAGAACAGCACCGCCGAGATCGCCAGCAGGACACCGGAGAGCAGATAGGTGCCCGAGATCATCGTGCGGCGGCCGATGGTGTCGAAATAGTGGCCGATGGTGAACGGGCCCAGCAGATTTCCCACCGCGAACGCGATCAGGTAGAGCGGGGTGGTCTCGGACGGGACGCCGTAGAACTTGCCGAGCACCAGGGTGTAGGTGAAGAAGATGGCGTTGTACAGGAACGATTGACTGATCATCAGGCTCGCCCCGAGCACGGCGCGAGAGGGGTACTCGCGGAACAGCACCCGGGTCAGCGCCAGGTAGCCGATCCGATCGGCGGGCCGGACCTCGAGGACCTTCGATTCGTCGACCGGGGGCAGTTCCACACCGGTGGCGTGCACTTCGCGCTCGATCTCGGTGATCGACCGCTCGGCGTCCTCGGTGCGGCCGTGCATGATCTGCCAGCGCGGGCTCTCCGGCAGGTGCCTGCGCACGAACAGGATGACCAGGCCCAGCACCGGGCCGATCAGGAACCCCAGCCGCCAGCCCACCGACAGGGTCACCATGTTCAGCAGGATGTAGGTGCCGATGGTGCCGATGATCGCTCCGGCCCAATAGGTTCCGTTGACCGCGATGTCGACGCGGCCGCGATAGCGGGCCGGAATCAATTCGTCGATGGCGGAGTTGATGGCCGCGTACTCGCCCCCGATGCCCATGCCCGCGATGAAGCGGGTGACATAGAGGAACGCCACCCAGCCCGCGCCGCTGCCCAGGGTCAGCGCGGTCAGGCCGCTGCCGAACAGGTAGACGCCCAGGGTGATCAGGAAGAGTTTGCGCCGCCCGAGCCGGTCGGACAGGTTGCCGAACACCAGCGCGCCGACCACCTCACCGGCCAGGTACACCGTGGCCAGCAGACCGACCGCGGTGGAGGACAGGTGCAGGGTCTCGGGTTCGGTGAGGGTCTCGGCGACCGCGCTGGCGACGGTGATCTCGAGCCCGTCCAGGATCCACGCCACCCCGAGCGCGGCCACCATGCGGGTGTGGAATCTGGACCACGGCAGCCGGTCGATCCGGGCCGGGATCAGTGTCCGCACGGTGCCGTCCGCACCGGCTTGCTCCGCCATCACGACTCCTCGGTTCCGACGTTCGTCCGATTACCCGCGGGTGCGCCGACCAGAGCGCAACGCTACGCGGGTACCCCGGATTCGCGAGATCACTCCGGGTCGCCCGGCGGGGCTGGTCACGGATGCGGGGTGGCAGATGTCGGCGGGTCGGGGGTCAGTAGAGTCTGCGCGTCGGTGACGTGTCATTTCCGGGCGAGCGGTGAGCCTGGACGGCGGGCCGGCCGCTCGGTCGCGATGCCGCCAGCAGGGCGGACGCCCGGGCGCGGCGCCGCCCGCCGGGCGCGCCGGTGCACGGGACGGCGTGGAGAGGTGCATGGGTCGGGCGAGCGGGCTGTACCTGATCCTGCTCGACGGCGTCGAGGCGCGGATCGACGGCGAGGTCCGGCCGCTGGGCCCGCCGCAGCGGCGCGGGATCCTGGCCGTGCTGGCGATGCGCAGGCGGCAATGGGTTTCGGCCGCGGCGCTGCTGGACGCGCTGTACGAGGACGAGCCCCCGGCCAGCGGCACCGCGGTGATCCAGACGCACATCTCGGCGCTGCGACGCGTGCTCGAGCCCACGCGGGCGCCGCGCACTCCCCCGGCGGTGCTGCTGTCCGGGCACGGCGGGTACCAGCTGCGGATCGACGATGATCAACTCGACCTCGGGGTGCTGGATCGTCTGGTGGCCGAGGCGGTACTGGCCCGGCGGTCGAACGACGGTGAGCTCGCTGCCCGGCGGTACGCCGACGCGCTCGCGCTGTGCTCGGGTGAGCCCCTGGCCGGGATCCCCGGACCGTGGGCGGAACAGCAGCGCGCGGCCCTGACCGAGCGCCGCATCGCGATCCTGGAGGACAGCCTCGACCTCGCGGTGACGCAGGGCCGGGCCGATCGGGCGATCGACGCCCTGCGCGCGCTGACCACCGAACATCCGCTGCGCGAACGCCCCCGGGCGCTGCTGATGCGCGCGCTCGCCGACCGGGGACGCCGGTCGGACGCGCTGGCGCTGTACCGCGACACCCGGCGGCTGCTGATCGACGAGCTCGGCGTGGAACCCGGCGCGGAGCTGCGCGCGCTACACGACCGCGTGCTCGCCGGCTGGGAGGCGGAACCGCCACTCGCGCCACCGGATCCGGTCCCGGCCGCGAATACCACCGCTGCGGTTGCCGATACGCGCGTTCCCACAATGGTCGACCGGGATCGCGAACTCGCCACGATCGCCGCCCTCGAACGTCGCGCCGCCACCGGCACCGGGTCCCTGGTGGTGGTCACCGGCCGCCCCGGCTACGGCAAAACCGAACTGCTGGAAGAGCTTTCGCTGCGCTATCCACACGCGCTGCGAATCGAGCCGACCACGGACGACGAGGATCTCGCCACCGAGCTCCTGACCCGCCTCACCACCTCCGCGAGTACGCCCGTAGAAGGCAGCGGCTCGGCCGAGCGGGCCCTGGTCGGGCGGTTGCGGCGTGTGCTGGCGGGGTGGGCGGGGGCGGAGCCGTTGATCGTCCTCGTCGACGAGGGCACGCGGATGGACGAGGGGTCGGTGCGGGTGCTGGTCGCGCTGGGGCCGGCGCTGCGGGCGGCGCGGGCGGTCATCGTCGTCGCGCTCGACGGGCGGTTCTGGGACCCGCGGGTGGTCGAGCTGCACTCCAGGCTCGAGCCGGTGGCCACCGAGGTGTTGCGGCTGCGGCGGCTGGGTTCGGGGGCGGTCGCCGAGTTGTACCGGCGGCGAACGGGATCGGACTGCCCGCCCGAACTCGCGGCCGAGATCCGGGACGCGGCCGCCGACATCCCGATGCTGGTGGACGCGCTCATCGCGGACATGGCCGAGCGCGCCGACCGCACCCGGGTGCCGCACCGGCTCCTGGACGGTCGCTACTCGCGCGCGACACAGCGGCTCCTGCGCGGGTTCTCGCTGCGCGGCGCGCGGATGATGCGGGCGCTGGCGGCCCTGCGGGAGCTCGAGCCGGAGGTGCCGACGCTGGCCGCCGCGTGCGATCAACCGCCGGGCGAAGTCCGGCACCGCTGCGAATTACTTACGGACGCGGGCATTCTGGCGTCCGCCGAGCCGCCGCGGGTGCGGCACCCGTTGATCGCCGACACCATCGCGTGGCTCACCGGCAGGCAGGAGTCCGCGGGGTTCCGGACCGCGGCGGCGGAACACGAACGCGGCCGCGGGTATCCGGCCCGGCACGTGGCCCGATATCTGCGCGAGCTGTGCGGGCCGGAATACGCGCGCTGGACCGTGGTGCTCGTGGACGCGGCCGAGGAAGCCCTGCGGGACTGCCGCATCGTGGAGGCGGTGGGCTGGCTGGAACTGGCACTGCGTATCTGCGCGCCCGAGCAGCGCGACGAGCTGCTGGTGCGACTCGGGCAACTGCGGCTGTGGACCAATCCCGCCGCGGCACGGGCACATCTGGACGACGCGCTGCGCGGTCAGCGCGCCCACGCGGTCGCCCCGACCGCCGCCGTACCGCTGGCCTGGACCATGGCGATCCGGGGCGAGGCGCCCGCCGCCATGCGCATGCTCGAGACCGTCGTCGCCGAGACCGAAGCCCGGGATCCCGTGTACGCCGGGGCGATTCGCGCCTCGACGTGGATGATCGCCGGTCTCTCGGCCCCGACCTGGCGCGAGCTCGTCGCGGCCCAGCGCGCCCGACCGGAACCCGATCCGATCTCCTCGGCCATCGTGACCTGGTCCGACGCCTTCGGTGTCCGGATCGACGCCGCCACCGCGGTGCGACGGCTCGCCGCCGAGCACGCGGACGGCACGCTCCCGCGCGAGCTCATCGGAATGCTCGCACACCTGTGCATGTGGGCCGGCGATCCGACGACCGCGCTGGCGCTCACCGAGCAGCGGTCGGACCAGTACTTCGGCGCGATCGACACCTACCGCGCCATCCTCCGCTCGGAGGTCATGGTGCGCGCGGGCGACTTCCGCGGTGTGCTGGCCGATCTCGGCCCGGTCCTGGGCGATGTCGACGACGAGCTCGTCGCACCGCCCGCCACCCTGGCCGCGCAGTACGCGCACGCGCTGATCGGCCTCGGTCGCCTCGACGAGGCTGAACGGTGGCTCGACAGGCGCACCGCCAACGCCGACCCGGAAACCTGGGAATGGACTGTCGCCCTGCATGTTCGCGGGCTGCTGAGCGCGGCGCGCGGCGAGTCCCGGGAGGCGATCGGCTACTTCCTGGAGTGCGGGCGCCGGGCCGGGATAGTCGGCATCACGAACCCCGCGCACATCGCCTGGCGCGGTTCGGCGGCAATGGAATTCGCCCGGCTCGGCGACCACGCGCGGGCCCGCGAACTCGCCGACGAGGAACTGGCCCTGGCCGAGCGCTGGAACACACCGGCCACCATCGGCCGGGCCCTGCGCGTGCGGGCGCTGGCCACCCCCGACGGGCCCGCGCTGGATCTACTCGAGCGGGCCGTCGCCATCCTGCGCACGCAGGACAGCCCCGTCGAGCTGCTGCCCGCCCTCCTGGATCTGGCCCGGTCCCTCCCCGCGGACGACGACCGGGCCCGGCGCCTCCTGCACGAATCCCGCACTCTCGCCGCGCGAATCGGCGCAGCCCGTGAGCTGGCGGAGATCGACAGGCTGCTCACATCGACGCCGCTCCCGAGACCCCGCGCAAATCCCGCCTGACCATGGCACGGAGGACTGTCCGCCCGGCGTCGGCACGGCCGTTCTCGAACCCTCCATCAACACAACACTTTCCGACGCGATGCCTACCGCCGGGCCCGTTCCATTGCTGTGCCGGCACATCGGCATGCATGCCGGCGGTCACCGCGATCACCGCGTCGCCGCAGGTCATGGCGTTGTGCTCGCGGCTAGCGCGCCACGGCCGCCGCGGCCTCGTCGATGACGCGCACCACCACGTCCGGGTGCGAGACCGCGATCGCGTGGCTGCCCGCGTGCTCGGTGACCGTGGCCCCGGCGCGGGCCGCCATCTCACGCTGCCCGGCGGGCGGGATCATGCGGTCGTCGGTGGCCACCAGATACCAGGACGGCACGGTGCGCCAGGCCGGTTCGGCGGTCGTCTCGGTGAAGGCCGCGACCGAGATGGGGCGCTGGCCCGCCGCGAGTACGGCCGCCCGGACGGGTTCGACGTCCTGGGCGAAGTACTCCCCGAACTTGTCGTCCGCGACCCGCAACTCGGGGACGGGGTCGGCGCCGACGGTGTGCGGGACGGTGATTCGGGTGGCGGGACCGCCGAAGCGGCCGTCGAGTTCGCCCAGCGACTCACCCTTGTCGGGTGCGAAGGCGGCCACGTAGACGAGTCCGGCGGCGTTGGGCGCACCGGCCGCGGCGTTGGTGATGACCGCGCCGCCGTAGGAGTGACCGACCAACAGGGTCTTGCCGGGCATGGCGTCGAGCAGGCTGCGAACGTAGGCGCTGTCGTAGGTCAGCCCGCGCAGCGGCACCGCGGCGGTGGTGACCCGAAAGCCCTTCGCCTGCAACTGCTCCGCGACGCCACCCCAGCTGGAGCCGTCGGCGAACGCGCCGTGCACGAGAAGGATGCCGGGCTTGTTCGGGTCGGGAGCGGGCACGGTGGCGGGCGCGGCCGCGGGCTTGTCGGTGGAGCAGGCCGCGGCGGCCAGGGTGAGGGTCAGCGCGCCCATCAGGATCATGGTGCGGCCGGAACGGCGGAGGGTGTTGCGCATGGGTGGTGATGCCTCTTCCGAAGTCGTTCGACGCGAGGGATTTCGGGAACGGCGGGACCGTTCCGGTGCGGCGCCCGGGGTGGGCGCCGGGCACCACGATGACCCCGGCGGCTCAACGACGACTGAACGATTTCAGAACGGGCAGGTGGGAGGCGGGTGCGCGCCCGCCGAACGCCGACGGCCCACCGACGCCGGGGGCGTGGTGGGCCGTGGGTGGAACCGGTACAGCGGATCGACAGGGCTCAGCTGCGGACCTTGCTGACGATCCACAGCAGCAGGACCGCGCCGCCGAGACAGGTCAGGAAGCTGAAGATGAGCCCGCCGCCCCGGACGTCGACGCCGAGGAGGTTGAGCAGGAAACCGCCGACCAGGCCGCCGACGATGCCGACCACGACGTTCATGATCACGCCCTGCTGCCCGTCCGTACCCATCACCTTGCTGCCGATCCAGCCGGCCAGACCGCCGATGATGATCCATCCGAAGAACCCGAGTGCGAGCATCACATCTCCTACCGATTGCCGGTGCAGTTCCGTGGTCTTCCCATGGTCACCTGTCCATCGGCGGAAATCAGACACTGACACGCCGGTCGGGTACGAAATCTGGGATTTCCGGCTGGCACTATCAATGGGTAATCCAGAAGCGCTGGTCACAGGCCCGCGGCGCGCGTTCAGCACGACGACCGGGCGACGGAACGCCGGGACACCCGGCTCTGGGGAACATGGAGGACCCGATGAACAGGAACGTCCGGATTCGGCGCGCGCACCGGTGGCTGGGCATCGCGTTCGCCGCGAGCATCGTCCTGGTCTTCGTCGTACTGGCGGTCTCCGGCCCCGAATGGCTCGTCTACCTCCCGCTACTCCCCCTGGCCCTGCTGTTCCTGACCGGGGCGTACCTGTACCTCACCTGGTTCCGCGGCCCCCACCGCGCCGCCGCCCACACCCCGTCGGGCTGGTGGGTCCGCCCCACCCACCGCTGGTCCGCCCTGATCTTCACCGCGACCGTCCTGGTCACCTTCGTGGCCCTGTCCCTGCCCGACCCGATCGAATGGGTCTCCTACATCCCGCTTTTCCCGCTGCTGGCACTGTTGATCACGGGGTTGACCATGGCGGTCCGCGCGCGGCGCCGGCCGTCCCCGGCACCCGCGCAACCGTAGCCGGCGCCACGCAACCAATTGCCTTTCGAATAATTCGAAAGAAGGGCACAATGGGCCTCTACCCCGAGGAGGCCTCGTGACCGAGACGCTGAACGAGCGGACACTGCTGCCCGAACATCCCGTGCAACTCGCCGCGCTCCAACGGTTTCTGGATTCGATGCCGAACACGGTCGCCGCCTCGATCGTCCGATCTCCCGAGGGCGAGGTCGTCGCCCTGCCCGCCGAGGTGATCGAGGCGTTGCGGTTGGTCGCACAGGCACTGTCCGAGGGGAAGGCCGTCACGGTCGCGCCGCTCCACACCACGCTCACCACGCAGGAAGCAGCCGAACTGCTGGGCATGAGCAGGCCGACCTTCGTCAAATTGCTGGACGCGGGCGCGATTCCCTTCACCAGACCGGGCCGACACCGTCGCGTGCGATTGACCGATGTTCTCGCTTTCCGTGAATACCGCCGAGCCGAGCGCGCCGCAGGGCTGTCCGAGCTGACTCGGCTCTCCGAGGACCTGGGCCTATACGACGACGAACCGGAAGAGAAGCTGCGAAGGGAGTGACCGCGTGCAGCGCATCTTCCTGGACACCTGCGTTCTGTATCCGAGCCACCTGCGCGACACCATCCTCCGTCTCGCCGAAGCGGACCTGATCCAGCCACTGTGGTCGGCCGATGTAATCGCCGAATTGCGCAAGAACCTCGCACTCCGGCACCGCGGCGACGACAGCACCGCCACAAAGGTCGACCAACTGATCGCAACCCTCTGTAAATTCTTCCCCGAGGCGATGGTCGAAGGCTACGACGATCTCGTGGACCGAATGGAGAACCACCCCAAAGACCGTCACGTACTTGCTGCCGCATTACAGGGCGGCGCAGATGTACTACTGACCTTCAATCTCAAAGACTTCAGGGTCCGCCCCATCGGCGACGGATTCCCTGAACTCATGCATCCCGACGATTTCCTGCTCGACATGCTCGATCTCACACCGGGACAGGTGATTCGACTGCTGCACAGGCAGGTAGCCGAGCACAGGCGACCACCCAAGAACGTCCAGGGCCTCCTGGACGTGCTCGAACGGTCGGGCGTCATCGAGTTCGCGGCCGAAGTTCGGCGCCGACTCGATTGACCATCGCCGGCACGGCATTCGTTGGTGTGGCCGAAGACCTTGGCAACCACAGTGCACAAACCGAGGCCCAGGATTCCGTTCGAATGCCGAGTGACACAGCTATTCCGATACTGACACCATCCGAGTCATGACGAGAAGTACTCGGGCGCAACGGCGTGCCCGCGACCGGAACAGCCGGCACCCGCGGCGGGCCAACCTCGCGCTGGCGGTCGTGCTGGGGATCGGGGCGACACTGTCGATCGCGGGCGGGCCCGCGGGGGCGGAACCGGAGGCGGCGAGCGCGGCGGTCGACCGGCAGGAGACGGTGCTGTCCGAACGGGACGGGATCGTGGTGTCGCACGTGAGTTACCTGCTGCCGTTGCCGGCCGGGGCAGCCGCCCACCCCGCGGCGTGCGACCGGGTCGGATACCTGCGGTACCGGACGGCGGACGGGGCGGACTCCGCGGGGGCCGACCGGATCGTCATCCAGGAGCAGGGACTCGGCGGCGGGGCCGTCAATTCCGATGGGGTGGCGGCCAATACGGTGCGCTCGGCGCGATCCATGGGGCAGCACATCGAGTTCTGGGCGCTGGCGCGGCGCAGTACGTGCCTCGACGAGACCTTCGGTTTCGACTACGCGCTGCGCAGCGGGAACTACCTCGACGCCGTCGACTACTACTTCAACGGCAGGGAACTCGACGGGCAGCGATTCCCGGGATTCAAGACCAATGACCAACTGGCGGTGCTCGATTCCATGGGAATGGAACGGGTGCTGTGGGACCAGTTCGAGGTCATGCGCCACGAGGTACCCACCCGAGCGCAGCGGCAGGACAAGTTCGTGTGCACCGGCATCTCGCTCGGCGGGCTGGTGACCGGATTCTTCGCCGACTGGAATTTCGGTGCGGCCGGGCACGGCGCGGATCAGTGCGCCGCGTTCGCCGCCCAGGACTCGATGGTGTCCTCGGACCCGGTCGCGCTGCAGAACACCCCGATCCTGCGCGACCTCACCGACGCGCTGGTCACACCCCTGGACGGGGTACTGCAAACCGGATTCAAGGCCGGCATGCTGCCGCGCACCTTCGGCTCACTGCCGGTCCTGGGCGCGAAAACCTTTGTGCTGTACCGGCTCGCGGGCTTGGCCGCGCACCTGGATCCCGACGGCGAGAGCCGGCTGCTCGCGCACCTGCCGAGGGACCCCGAGATGGAACTGACGCTGAACTTCCTGACCTCCCCGACCTGGGCGGGATTCGCCGCCAACGGCGCGGACGGCTCGGCCGCGATCCGCGAGTTCCGCTTCACCAACACCGCGCTGCTCGGGATGCTGATCGACAACAACTCGGCCAATTTCGTTCTCACCCAACAGGGTGTGGGTGCCCTCGACGGCGGACCGGTCGAACTCAAGTCCTTCCCGACCCCGGGCGAGGTCACCCAGATTCCGCTGATCGGCTCCTTCCTGCGCATGAGCGCGGGCACCCAGCAGCGCGTGTTCCCCACCGACCGCGGCGCGCTCTACACCTGGCGCAACTACAACGATGTGCGCGGAATCCCCTACACCGCACCCAATCACGAGGTCGCCGACATCATCGAGGTCGCGCGCCAGCTCGGCACCGGCTCCCCCGGCGCGTACTGGGAGACCTACTTCCCGCTGCGCCTGGTGATCGACATCGGCGCGGGTTTCGGTGGTTCGCGCACCGGCGAGATGGCCGCGCTGACCGGTCGCGGGTTGTCCCGCACCAAACCCCATTTCGTCGCCTTCGCCGGCGACAGCCCGGTCCCGCCCGCCGTGGGCACCCTGTTCCCCGCCCCCGCCCTGGCCCAGGTCGTCACCCTGCCCGGCTACAACCACGTCGACACCATCGGCGCGGCGGCCCTGCAGAACGACGGGCAGCCCGACTACAGCGGCCACCAGCTGGCCGCGTTCGTGAAGACCCTCGGGTAATCGGCACACCGCACCCGGGGACGGCTGCGGCTCGCTGAGCCGCGGCCGTCGCGCGTTCGGCGGGCAACACACCGGGACCCGGAATACCGGGTACTCGAACGTCCGAAATGTCGCTAGCATCCGGAAGTGCGCGCAGAAAGACAGCCCTCCCACCGGACCGTGCGACCGGGGACGCCGGGCGATATCCCGATCGCGGCCCGGCTGCTGAGCCGGGCACTCGAGAACGATCCCCTGAGCGCGTGGTGGTTCCCCAAGGCCTCGACCAGACAGGCCCGGGTGGAACGCCTGATCACCATCTCGGCCTGGGAGTCCTACCGCCGCAACGACGGCATCGAGATCGCCGCCGACACCGCCGGGGTCGTCACCGGCGTCGCGCTGTGGCAGAGCACGCTCTACCCGCCCGTCCTGCGATCGATCTTCGGGCAGCGAGTGCACGACCGGCGGATATTCGGCGCCCGCGCCCGCCTCGCCCACGAACAGGGCGTCGCGGTCGCGGCCCTGCACACGGTGGAACATCGCCTGCATCTCACCGCCCTGGGCACCCGGGCCGACAAACGCGGGCGCGGCTACGGCGCGCAGCTGCTCGAATCGGGCCTGCGGCGCTGTCGCGAGAACGGCCTGCCCGCCCACCTCGAAACCTCCAACCCCGAGAACGTCGCGTTCTACGAGAGATTCGGCTTCGAGGTCACCGCGGTACACGAGATGCCGGACGGCCCGCGCACCTGGATCATGCGCTGCGAGCCGTGACCGCGCTCAGTCCTCGGAATCCTCGCCCCCGGGCGCGTCGCCTCCGCCGCGCACGGTCCACAGCAGCCCGTCGAGCTCGTCGGGCTTGACCAGCACGTCGCGCGCCTTGGACCCTTCGCTCGGACCGACCACGTTGCGGGTCTCCATCAGATCCATGAGCCTGCCCGCCTTGGCGAAGCCGACGCGCAGCTTGCGCTGCAGCATGGACGTGGAACCGAACTGCGAGGTCACCACCAATTCGATGGCCTGGACGAGCAATTCGAGATCGTCGCCGATATCGGCGTCGATGTCCTTCTTCTCCCCGGCCTTGGCCGCGGTCACGCCGTCCTGGTACTCGGGCTCGGCCTGCGTCTTGGCGAAGTCGACGACGGCCGTGATCTCCTCGTCGGAGATGAACGCGCCCTGCAGGCGGGTCGGCTTGCTCGCACCCATGGGCAGGAACAGCCCGTCGCCCATGCCGATCAGCTTCTCCGCGCCCGGCTGATCCAGGATGACGCGCGAATCGGTCAGCGAGGAGGTCGCGAAGGCCAGGCGGGACGGCACATTGGTCTTGATCAGACCGGTGACCACGTCCACCGAGGGCCTCTGGGTGGCCAGCACCAGGTGAATGCCCGCCGCACGGGCCTTCTGGGTGATGCGGACGATCGCGTCCTCCACGTCGCGCGGCGCGGTCATCATGAGGTCGGCGAGCTCGTCGACGATGGCCAGGATGTACGGGTACGGCCGGTACACGCGCTCGCTGCCCAGCGGCGTGGTGATCTGCCCGGACTTGACCTTGCGGTTGAAATCGTCGATATGGCGAACCTTGTTGGCCTGCATGTCCATATAGCGCTGTTCCATCTCCTCCACCAGCCAGGCCAGGGCCGCGGCGGCCTTCTTGGGCTGGGTGATGATGGGGGTGATGAGATGCGGAATGCCCTCGTACGGGGTGAGTTCCACCATCTTCGGATCGATCAGGATCATGCGCACTTCTTCGGGCGTGGCCCGGTGCAGCAGCGAGACCAGCATCGAATTGACGAAGCTGGACTTACCCGATCCGGTCGAACCCGCGACCAGCAGATGCGGCATCTTCGCCAGATTGGCCGCGACGAACTCGCCCTCGATGTTCTTGCCGAGACCGATCACCAGCGGATGATGATCGCTGCGCGTGGACGCGGCCTTGAGGACGTCGGCCAGGCGCACCAGTTCGCGATCGGAGTTGGGCACCTCGATGCCGACCGCCGACTTGCCCGGGATGGGCGCGAGCAGGCGCACGTTCTCGGTGGCGACCGCGTAGGCGATGTTGCGGGCCAGTGCGGTGATCTTCTCGACCTTGACGCCGGGGCCGAGCTCGACCTCGTAGCGGGTGACCGTCGGGCCGCGCACGAAACCGGTGACCGCCGCGTCGATCTTGAACTGGATCAGGACCTCGGTGATCGCCTCGATCATCGACTCGTTGGCAGCGCTGCGCTGTTTGGGCGGCTCGCCGTCGGTCAGCAGGGACAGCGGCGGCAACTGGTAGTCGCCGTCCACCTCGCGATCGGTGACGAACTCGAGTTGCTGCGGCGGAGGCGGGGTCTGATCGACCACCTTGGGCGCCTTGCGCGCCTTGGGTTTCGGCTTCTCCTCGACGGCCTCGGGCGCCGCGGCCGCGTTCTTGGCTGCCTGCAGCGGCGGTTCGCCGATGATCTCGGTGACCGAATCCGAACCCGAATACTCGTCCGGGGGATAGTTGTCCGAGGGATTGCGGCCGCGCCGCCGGCGCGTGCCCTGATGCAGCGGAAAGCCATCGGCGTCGTAGTTGGCCGGATCGTAGAGCCCGGGCTCATCGGAGTAGCGCTCGTATTCGTCACCGCCACTGTCGGTTCCGAAGATCTCGCGCAGCGCGTCGGGCACCTCGCGCACGGTGGTTCCGGTGAGCAGCAGCAGTCCGAAGCCCGCGGCCAGCAGCAGCAACGGCACCGCGAGCCAGGCGCTGAGACCGTCCCGCAGCGGGCCGCCCATGACGAAACCGGCGAAACCGGCGGCATGCGCGCGACCGTGATAGTCGGTGGGCGCACCCGCGGCCAGATGCCACAGCCCGAGCACCGGCAGACCGGTCAGCAGACCGCCGAGCACCAGGCGCGGGCGGATCTCCGGATTCGCCTCGGTGCGCATGAGAATCACCGCGATGCCCACGAGCACGAAAGGCAGTGCCGCCGCCACGGATCCGACGACCCAGCGGGTCACGGCCTCGACCCAGTTCCCGATCGGACCGCCCGCGGACAGCCAGACCGCGGCCACCACCACGAACGCCACCGCGAACAGGCCGAGCGCGATGCCGTCGCGCCGATGACCGTGTTCGATGTCGCCGGCCTTGCTCACCGCCCGGGTGGCCGCGCCGAGACCACGCGCCACCATGTTGTAGCCGGTGGTGACACCCCGGCGCACCACCGCCAGCGGCGCGGTGTTCGACGCGCGAGCGTGCCGCCGAACAGGCGCCGGGCGCCGGGCGGCGGGCCGCCTCGGGGCGCGCGCGGCCGCCGGTTGAGCGCCCCGGGCGGGCGTGCGCGGGCTGCGGGCCTTGGACCGGGCAGGCGTCTGGCCCCGCGCCGATCCCGCTCGCGAACGTGGGTTTGCGGTACCGCGGGCCTTCCCTGCCATGCGTCCAGGCTAGCCGCAACCGCACCATAGGGACCATCCGCAACACACGACCCACCCATATCAGGCCATGTGGCGCTCGCCTCGTGCCCGGCGAGCGGGTGGTCGCGGCCGCTATCGAGTGGAACACAGCCGCGCCCGGACCACGCGGAAAACACGCCGGGTACGGGGAGGCGATCAGACGCTGCGGTCCAGGGCGTACACCGCTTCGACGTCCGCCGGATCGCCGGTGGCCTCGAGGCGCACCGCGTTGCGGCCGAACGCGTGGAACAGCAACTCCGACGGCTTGCCCGCCAGCACCACCGAACGATCACCGGCCTTGTGCGCCACCACCCGCTCACCATCGGGGGTCGCCAGGGCGATGGTCACGGTGGATTTGCGATAGGCCATGCGCGACAGCTTGGTCAGCACGTTCCACAGCGCCCGCTCGTCCGCGGCCGGCAGTTCGCGCGGTTCCCACCCGGGCCCGGCCCGGCGCACGTCCTCGTGATGCACGTACATCTCGGTGAGATTCATCAGCGAATCGAAGGGCCGCAGCAGCAGCGGCGGACCGGTGCGCACCTGCTCGAGCAACTGCGGGAAGGGCCGCTGCGCGACCTTGCGCTGCACACTCTCCAGGTGCGGGGCGAAGGGCTTCAGCAGAATTCCGGGTGCGGCGTCCGGGCGGCGCTCGCGCACGATCAGGTGGGCGGCCAGATCCCGCACCGTCCATTCCCCGCACAGGGTGGGCGCGTCCGGGCCTGCTTCGGCCATCGTCTGCACCATCGCTCGACGTTCCCGCTGGGCCATGCTCATACCGAAACCCTAACCGGACAAACCGGCACACGCACCGCCGCGGTGACCCGGGGGCGGCACCGGGCGGCCCGTTAAGCGGACCACCCGGCCCGCCATAAGACCGCCCGGCGATCATCGTTCGCATCCGCATCCGGCCTCCGCTACCGCGCGGCAATACCGAAACCACCCTCGTGCACGCGGTTCCGGGTTGGCGTCATCCAATTCGGGTCGGTAGCTTGATCACTCGGTCCATCAGGGTCATGGACCGTAGCTTACGAAGGGCAACACCTTGAAGAAGATCGTCAGCGGCGCCGCCGTGCTGATCGTGACCGTCGTGTCTCTGCTCGTCGGCACGACCTCCGCGGCCACCGCGCAACGCGCACAGAACTACGGAGCCATCGCGCTGTCGCCGTCCACGGGCCGTATCGGCTACTCGGCGGACTACGGCAACACCAACGCCGCCCAGGACGGCGCGATGAGCGAGTGCCGCAACAACGACTGCCGTGTCGTCGCCTGGTTCTCCAACGGCTGTGGCGCGGTCGCGTACTCGAGCCGCGCGCGGCTGTACACCTACGGGGCCAACACCTCCCGCGCCGCCGCCCGCACGCAGGCGCTGAATCGCGGCCGCTCCGATTCCACGATCATTCACTGGAACTGCACCAGCGGTTACTCGCTCTAATTCGATTCCGTTCAGGGGAGAAAATCGTTGAAGCACACCATTTTCCGCGCCACCGCCGCCGTGGCCCTGGCCGCCTCCGCCTTCGGGCTGGTGGCCTGCAGCACCAGTGAGAGCACGACCGACAGCCCCACCACCACCAGCGCGGCGCCCGCCGGCAACTTCGAGGGCAGCACCCAGGAGACCGAGGAGACCGGCGCCGCGCCGTCCACCCCCGAGGTCCCCAACCTGCCCAAGCCGACCGTCGCCGAGTTGAACGACAAGATCACCAAGGCGTTCGACCCGTCCATCGACGCCAAGACCAAGGTCTCCTGGATCGAGGACGCCGGCCGGGATCCGGAACTGGTCGCCAAGCTGGTCGACGCCGCGAAGAAGAACGACGTCAAGGTCGAGATCACCAACGTGCCCGAGCCGGTCGACGGCAAGGTCGTCGCCGAGGCGAAGGTGACCATCGGCGGTGCGCCGGTCGACAACGCCACGGTGTCCTTCGTCGCCGAGGACAACGAGTGGAAGGTCGACCACAAGTTCGCGTGCAGCGTCGTGCAGGCCGCGAAGCTGAACTCCGCCGCCTGCCAGGACGAGTGAGAGTTCGCTGACCGCCGCGCCCCGGCCACCGGGGCGCGGCTACCGCTCCGGCCGACGGCCCGCGCACGCTGATCGCTCCCGGCGACGGCGTCGGCGCGGGCCGTTCGCGTCACCCGGGTGGAAGGAGCCGGCCGTGACCGAATCCGGCGCGGCCTTCGTCCCGGCCGATCCCAACTACCCGGCTTCGGGCCGGGCCGCGCGGCGGCCCCCGGCATCATCGCGAATCATGTTCAGGCCGCTGGATCGATCGTTTCGGCGGCAGGCAGCCATGCTCGGGCAACATTCGTGAATGCGCATATTTCAATCTAGGTATCCCGGGATGGCGCGATGTTCCGGTCGATACACGACAGTGCCCGGCAGCCGAAGCTGCCGGGCACTGTTGGCTTGTGGCGCTTGCCCTTTCGGGCGCCGAGCTACACGCCGATGACCGTCGGCACGATCATCGGGCGGCGGCGGTACTTCTCCGCGACCCAGCGGCCGACCACGCGGCGCACGCTCTGGGCGATGCGGTGCGTGTCGGTGACGCCCTCGTTCGCCAGGCGGCGCAGTTCCGCCTCGACCAGTTCGTGGGTGTCGGCCAGGGCGTCGGGATCGTCCGAGAAGCCGCGGCCGCTGACGCCCGGCGAGCTGACCGCCTTGCCGGTAGTCGAATCGATGGCGACGGTGATCGAGATGAAACCGCCCTCCCCCAGGACCAGCCGGTCCGAGAGGGTGGATTCGCCGACGTCACCGACCGAGAGGCCGTCGACGTAGACCTGGCCGACCGGGACCCGGCCGGTGATGGAGGCGATGCCGTCGACGAGGTCGACCACGACGCCGTTCTCCGCCAGCACGACTCGTTCCTCGGGCACGCCGGTCGCCACCGCGAGCGCGGCGTTCGCGCGCAGATGCCGCCATTCGCCGTGCACCGGCATGGCGTTGGTCGGCCGCACCGCGTTGTACAGGTACAGCAGCTCACCCGCCGAAGCATGCCCGGAGACATGGACTTTCGCGTTCTGCTGGGTGACGACGGTCGCGCCGACGCGGGCCAGGCCGTTCACGACCGCGAAGACGGCGTTCTCGTTGCCCGGAATGAGCGACGACGCCAGCACGACGAGATCGTCGGCGCGGATGTTGATCTGGCGGTGGTCGCCGCGCGCCATGCGCGAGAGCGCGGACAGCGGTTCGCCCTGCGAGCCGGTCGAGATCAGCACCAGCTTGTGCACCGGCAGGTTCGCGGCCTGATCGATGTCGACGACGAGGCCGTCCGGAATGTCGAGGTAGCCCAGGTCCACCGCGATCTGCATGTTGCGGACCATGGACCGGCCCACGAAGCAGATGCGGCGGTCGTAGCGCTTGGCCACGTCCACGACCTGCTGGATGCGATGCACGTGGGAAGCGAAGGAGGCCACGATGACCCGGCCCTTGGCCTTGCCGATCACGTTGTCCAGCACCGGGCCGATCTCACGCTCGGGGGTGACGAAGCCGGGGACCTCCGCGTTGGTGGAGTCGACCAGGAACAGGTCGACGCCCTCGTCGCCGAGGCGCGAGAAGCCGGCGAGGTCGGTGAGACGGCCGTCCAGCGGCAGCTGATCCAGCTTGATGTCGCCGGTGTGCAGCACCATGCCCGCGGGGGTGCGCACCGCGATGGCGAGCGCGTCCGGGATGGAGTGGTTGACCGCGAAGTACTCGCAGTCGAACGGGCCGTGCTGGGTGCGCTGGCCCTCGATGACCTCGATGAGCTTGGGCTGCAACCGATGTTCGCGGCACTTGGCGGCCACCAGGGCGAGGGTGAACTTCGCGCCGATCACCGGGATGTCGCGCCGCAGGCGCAGCAGGAACGGCACCGCGCCGATGTGATCCTCGTGCCCGTGGGTCAGGATCACCGCCTCGACGTCCTCGATGCGGTTCTCGATGGGACCGAAGTCCGGCAGGATCAGGTCGACGCCGGGCTGCTGATCCTCGGGGAAGAGCACGCCGCAGTCGATGATGAGCAGCTTGCCGCCGAACTCGAAAACGGTCATGTTGCGGCCGATTTCGCCGATGCCGCCGAGTGCGAAGACGCGCAGGCCGCCCTTGGGGGCCTGCGGCGGGGCGGGCATCGAACGCCGCTGCTGCTGCGAGGGCTGCTGATCGTTGCGCTCGCCGCGGCCGGACTGGCGCGAACGGCCGCCGCCACCGGGCTTGCGCGAACGCTCGGACGGGCGCGACTTGGGCGCCGAATCGTCCTGGCGCGACTTGGCGGGCGCGGACTCGGGCTGCTGGGCGGCCCGGTCCTGCGCGGCTCTGGCTCGTTCGGCGGAACCGGTGCGGCCGCGGCCGTTCCGGGTCTCGGCCGCCGGGGCCTGCGCGGGGCTCTCGGCCTGCGGCGCAACGGCTTCCGCGCGCGCGGCGGGCTCGGCTACCGGTTGCTGCTTGGGCTCGGCCGGGGCCGGGGCGGGCGCGCCGGCGGCGCGGGATGCGGTGCGACGCGGGCGGCGTCCTTCGGGGCTGCTCATGCAAGCACCCCGGCGCTGCGCAGCTCGACGGCCAGGCCGTCGAGCTGCTCGGTAGTAGGCATGATCTGTGGCAAACGGGGCTCCCCGGTCTCGATACCAAGCAGGCGCAGCGCCCCCTTGGTCATGGACACGCCGCCCAGCCGCGCCATGGCGCGGTTCAGGGGCAGCATGCTGGCATTGATCTCACGGGCGCGCACGACATCGCCGGCGGTGTAGGCGTCGATGAGGGCCCGCAAACGGTCGGGCACCAAATGACCGATGACACTGATGAATCCGACGGCGCCCACCGACAACCACGGCAGGTTCAGCACGTCGTCACCGGAGTAATAGGACAGCCCGGTCTCGGCGATGAGTTCCGCGCCCGCGTTCAGATCGCCCTTGGCGTCCTTCACCGCGACGATGCGCGGATGCTCGGCCAGGCGGCGAATGGTGTCCGACGCGATCGGCACGACCGACCGGGGCGGAATGTCGTACAGGGTCACCGGCAGGTCGGTGGCGTCGGCGACGGCGGTGAAATGCGCGAGCAACCCTTCCTGGCTGGGACGCGAGTAGTACGGGGTGACGACGAGCAAACCGTGCGCGCCGGCACGCTGGGCGCTGCGCGCCAATTCGATGCTGTGCGCGGTGTCGTAGGTGCCGGCGCCCGCGATGACGGTGGCGCGGTCGCCGACCGCGTCGACGACGGCGCGCAGCAGATCGAACTTCTCGGTTTCGGTGGTGGTGGGCGATTCTCCGGTGGTCCCGGAAATCGCGAGCAAATCGACGCCGCCGTCCACGAGTCGAGCGGCCAGAGCGACACCGGCGTCGACATCGAGCTTGCCTTCGGCGGTAAAGGGGGTCACCATCGCGACACCGACCGTGCCGGACGCGTGCAGCTCAATCCGCGTCGATTCACCGTTCGTCATAGTCCAGAAGGCTACCCGGTCATCGAAACGGCTCTTGCATCGTTATACCTGAACCGTTGCGGCGGTGTCGGCAATTCGTAGCCGAAGGTTCGTGATGACAGCAAAACTCTCCTTGAATGATGTCAGTCATGACATCACACTGGTGTCATGGACCTCGAGAAATACACCGCGCAGCTCCGCGAGAATCTCATCTCCGCCGCCGCGCTCGGCGACGAGAAAACACAGGCCACCGCCGCCGCGCTGGCCGCCGCGACCGAGAACGCCGCCCGGCTGGTACTGCTGGCCGCGCTCTCGGACCTGGCCGCCGAGGTGAGCGAGGCGGTCGGCGACCGCACCGTCCACGTGTCCGTCGTCGGCACGGACGCCCACGTGGATGTGCGCAAAACCACTGGCCCGGAGGACGAACAGCCCCCGACCTTCGAGGAGATGACCGGCGACATCAGCCGGGTCACCCTACGCCTGGTCGAACAGATCAAGTCCAAGGCCGAGGAGGCCGCCGCGCACAACGGCCAGTCGCTCAACTCGTGGCTGTCCTCGGCGGTGCAGGGCGCCCTGCGCGATCAGATGAAGAAGGGCGGGCGCTGGGACGTCTGAGCGACGTCAGTCCATGACGGTGACCTGACCGTCGGTGTCGATCTCGGTGCGGCGGTCGTGGTCCGGGGCGTGCGCCAGGACCGTCGCGAGCACACGGCGACCCAGGGGCAGCACCCGGACGGTTACCGACCCGCTATTGGCCGCGTCCAATTCCTTTGTGGCCGCGTCGATCACCCGTTTGCGCACCCATTCCGGCACGCCCGCGAAGCCGCCGTCGTCCAGCAGCACGACCGTCACGCCGCGGAAGCGGGCGCCGCGGGCCGCGCCGCTGAGCTCGTCGGTGACCAGCTGCGGCGCGCGCAGCCCGTCCCGGAGTTCGGCCTCGAGCAGGCGGCACTCCTCGCGTTCGGCGGCGGTGAGTTCCGCGCCCTCGGCGATGCGCTCGAGTATCGGGCGCGCCACCCGGTCCAGGCGGGCGAGCTGGCGGGAGCGCTCGCCCTCGGCCGCGTCCATGGCGGCCTCGGCCGAGGCCCGCAGCATCGCGTCCTCCCGCAGGATGAGCAGGGATTTCTGCATGGGCCGCATGACCGCGACGAACACCGAGATGGCCGCGACGGTGCCGATGGGCACCACCGTGCCGAGCACCGTGTTCGGGTGCAGGTGCGAGCCGATCCCGGCCACCACGAGGACCGCCGCGGTGGCCGCGACCCCGGCCCAGGCCGTGCGTATGCGCCCGCGCAGCACCAGACCGGTGAAGACGTAGGACGCCACGAACGCCGTCCACACCGAGGGCTGGGCGCGATCCCCGGCGGGAGTCACGATGGTGAGCGCGGTGGCCACGGGTCCGGCCACCGCGGCGAACAGGGCGATCGGGAAGGGCAGCGGGTCGATGGGGGTCACCACCACCAGCGCGCCCGCGCTCATGATGAGCGCCATGCTCACGATCACCGCCCAGAGCGGGGCCTGACCGAAATTGCGCGCCATGTACAGCGCGATGGTGACCTCGAGGATGAGCAGGAAGGTCCAGGCCGCGCTGCCGCGCAGCCCGAGCAGTTCGCGCAGGCTGTATCTGGTGTCCAGGTCGAGGGCGTGATCAGCGGGAGCCATCGCCACCCCAGACCAGCGTCACGACGGTGCCCTCGCCGGGCTGCGATTCCACGAAACCGGAACCGCCGGCGAGCTGGCGCATGCGCCCGAGAATGCTCATCGACACCCCCAGCCGGTCGGCCGAGACCGCCGCGAGGTCGAAACCCGCTCCGTCGTCGGCGAATACGATGCGGATGCTGCCCGCGCTGACCGTGGCGGTCACCGTGCGCCGCACCTCGCGGCCGGGGACCGCGCCGTGCCGCAGGCTGTTGCGGACCGCTTCGGTCAGGGCCGCGGCGATGGTGCTCGCGGCGTGCACCGGCATGCGCAGATCGTCGTAACCGGGCCAGGTGCGGGTGGCGAAGCGGACACTCGGGTTCACCTCGTTCACCGCCGCGCGCACGAACAGCAGCGCCGAGCGAGCGTCGAGCAGATCGGGATCGCGTTCGCGGCCCCGGCATTCGTCGAGTTGTTCGAGGGTGCGCTCGGATTGGCGTTGCAGCACATCGGATTGCGTGCCCGCGCGCGAGGCCTCGAGCAGGGTGGACAGCACGGCGTCGTGAATGAGCGCGGCGAAGCGGGCGCGTTCGCGGTCCCGGCCCTGCGCGGCGGCCGAGGCGGCCGCGCGCCGGGCGGCGATCGCCGACTCGCGGTCCACGCGCGCGGCCGCGCCGGTCGCGGCGGTACCGCACCAGACGAACAGCGAGGCCAGGCCGGCCACCCGGAGGAAGTTCTCGACCGCGGCGAACGGGGTGATGTCGGCGATCGTATAGATGGTGGCCAGGGCCGCCGAGGACGCGGCGACCAGCAGGTAGGCCACCGACCAGCGCGGCCGCCAGGCCAGCACGCCCGCGGTCACCGCGAGCGCGGTCACCCGGTAGGGCCACACGAGAATGCCGTGCACGCTGGACATCTCCCACGCGAAGGGAATGGTCACCAGTGCGCCGAGGTAACTCAGTGCGGCGCACCCGGCGACGAAGCGAATCGCGCGCGAGCTGCCCACCGCGGACACCACGGCCAGCGCCGGATACCAGCCGAAGGCCAGCACCACCGCCGACACCGTCCACCAGATCGGAACCAGGCGGCCCTGTTCGGCGATCTCGGGCAGTTCGACCAGGCCCACGATCACCCCGGCGATGCCGCACGAGATGCCGAGTCTGCGCAGGATACGGTCGTACGCGGCGGTGGCCGGATCCTCCTGCGGGGTCGCCGTCAGCTCACCGCGTACCCGCCGCACGAGCGCGGTGAGACCGGCGGCGGGGTACTGCGCGGGCGGCGCGGATTCCAGCGTGCCCGTTGCGGTCATGCGCGCCGCTCGGGGACGGGCAGCCAGCCGTCTTCCACCGCGCGCTTGTACAGGTCGGTCTTGGTCGGGGCGGGGCGGCCGGCGTCGGCGTACTTCTGGCGGATGCGGCCGAGGTAGTCGTTGACGGTCTGTTCGGACAGGCCGGTCATCCGGGCCACCCGCGAGGCCTTCTCCCCCGAGGCGTACAGCTGCAGGACCTGCTGCTGGCGCGGGCTCAGGCCGACGTTGGACAGCTGCGGGTCGCCGTCGATGGCGGCGGCCCAGTCGGTGGTCACCACCTGTTCGCCCTGGGCGGCCAGGCGCACGGCCGCGACCACGGTCGGCACGTCCTCGGATTTGCGCACCACGCCGAGCACACCCGCGCGGGCGGCCTCGCGCACCATGAAGGGGTTGTCGGCGCCGGTGAAGATGAGGACCTCGGTCCCCCATTCGCGCAGCGCGCGCACGTTCGCCTCGGGTGAGGAGCCGTCGGCCAGCCGCAGATCCAGCACCACCAGATCCAATCGCGGTCGCGCCGCGAGCAATTCCGCGACCGTGCCCGCGGTGATCACCAATTCCAGATCGGGCTGCGGGGCCAGCATGGCCGCCAGGCCGATCGCCACCGACTCATGATCTTCGACCAGCCCGATGCGGCGTACTCCCGAATCCTTCGCCTCCATGGCGGCCGTCACCTCTTCCCACACACCCGAATAACGTCGTACCGAGTATGACCGTACGGGTGCGCGGTGCGTCAGCCACCAGAAATCGGGGGAACGGCGCGCACGCCCGCGGGGCCCGGCCGCCCGGCCCGTTCTCCCACGCTGACCGGGGCGTGTTCGGCTTGTAGGGTTTCCGGCGGAGTCGTACGGACTCTCGGACGAGGTTGATGAAGGGACGGGCGAGGATGTCGGACGCATCGAACGAGGTGCTGCTGGACGACTTCGAGGACACCGGCAAGTGGGAACTCGCGGGGGCCGGGGCGGCGCAGACGCACGTGACCACGTTCGCCGAGGGCGCGCCGGTGAAGGAACTCGGCGTGTACGCCTCGGGCGAGCGGGGCGAGGACCATCGGGCGCTGGCGCTGCTGATCTCCAAGGCCGCGGACGGGCTCGAGGTGGATCTGGTGGCCAAGGCCGGGCAGTCCTTCACCATCGCCGGGACGCTGTCCGAACTGAACCTGTACGTGCGGTCGCCGCACGCCGCGATCTGGGTGTACGCCCGGCTCGGCGGGGCGGGTCAGGAACCGCGCGAAGAGCTGCTGGGCCGCACCAATACGAGCCCGGAGTGGCAGCGGGCGGGGATAAAGCTGCATCCGCCGATCAAGGACGCGGAATTGCTCGGCCTGCGGATCCGGCTCGTGGAGGTCGTGAAAACGGCGGGTGAGGTCATGATCCTGCTCGACGATCTGACCGTACGCTCGGAGTCATGAGCGAGAGTCATGAGTTGGTGAAAGCACCTTCGGGTGCGCACGGCACCGCGAAGGCGATGTCGGCGATCCTGTTCGGGATGGGGGCGCTGCACTTCGTGGCCCCCAAACCGTTCGACGCGCTGATCCCCCCGGAGTTGCCGGGCAAGCCGCGCACCTACACGCACGGCTCGGGAGTCGCGGAGTTGGCGGTGGCCACCGCGCTCGCCGTGCCGCGCACGCGGCGGCTCGGCGGCGCGCTGGCCGTCCTGCTGTTCCTGGGGGTCTTCCCCGGCAATCTCTATATGGCACGCGAATGGCTGCGCAGCGACAAGCCGGCCGTGCTCAAGGCCGGTGCGCTGCTGCGCCTGCCGCTGCAGATTCCGATGATCCTGGCCGCGCGCAAGGTGTATCGGGGCGCCTGAGCGCCCGTCAGCGCCGGGTGATCGCCTCGAAGACCCCGGGGTCGACCAGGGTCGAGGTGTCACCCAGTTCGCGGCCCTCGGCCACATCGCGCAGCAACCGCCGCATGATCTTGCCCGAGCGAGTCTTGGGCAGCTCCGGGACCACGTGGATCTCCCGGGGCCGGGCGATCGGGGAGATCTCTTTCGAGACTTCGGCTTTGAGCTCGGCGACCAGGTCGTCGCCGGTGTCCTTCGCCTCGGCGGTGAGGATGACGAAGGCGACGATGCCCTGACCCGTGGTGTCGTCCGAAGCGCCGACCACCGCCGCTTCGGCCACACCCGAATGGCCCACCAGAGCCGATTCGACCTCGGCGGTGGAGATGCGGTGGCCCGAGACGTTCATGACGTCGTCGACGCGCCCCAGGACCCACAGGTCGCCGTCGGTGTCGAGTTTCGCGCCGTCACCGGCGAAGTACCAACCCTGCTCGGCGTAACGCTGCCAATAGGTTTCGCGGTACCGGTCGTTGTCGCCCCAGATCCCGCGCAGCATCGACGGCCACGGCTGATCCAGCACCAGGTAGCCGTTGGCCTCGGTCTCCCCCAGCTGCACCACGTTGCCTTCCTCGTCCACCACCGTGGCCGAGATACCGGGCAGTGGAGTCATGGCCGCGCCCGGTTTCGTGGCGGTGACTCCGGGCAGCGGGGAGATCATGATCGCGCCGGTCTCGGTCTGCCACCAGGTGTCCACGACCGGGGTCTTGTTGGCGCCCACCACATCCCGGTACCAGCGCCAGGCTTCGGGGTTGATCGGCTCGCCGACGCTGCCCAGCACGCGCAGGCTCGACAGGTCGTGGGCGTCGGGGATCTCGCGGCCCCATTTCATGAACGTGCGCACCAGGGTCGGGGCGGTGTAATAGATGCTGACACCGTACTTTTCGATGATCTGCCAGTGCCGGTGCTCGTCGGGGAAGTTCGGGGTGCCCTCGTACACGACCTGGGTCGCGCGGTTGGACAGTGGCCCGTACACGATGTACGAGTGCCCGGTCACCCAGCCGATATCGGCGGTGCACCAGTACACGTCGGTGCCGGCCTTGTGGTCGAACACGTTGTGGTGCGTGTACGAGGTCTGGGTCAGGTAGCCGCCGGAGGTGTGCAGGATGCCCTTGGGCTTACCGGTGGTCCCGGAGGTGTACAGGATGAACAGCGGGTGCTCGGCATCGAACGCCCGCACCTCGTGCACCGGCGACGCGGCGGAAACCGTCTCGTCCCACCACAGATCGCGACCCTCGGTCCACGGCGTCTCGATCCCGGTGCGCCGTACCACCAGTACGTGCTCGACCGGCGAGTTCTCCTGCCCGGCAAGCGCTTCGTCGACCGATTCCTTCAGCGGGGCGGCCTTGCCGCGCCGCCACTGCCCGTCGGTGGTCACCACCAGGCGCGCCTGCGCGTCCTCGATCCGGTTCCACAGCGCGCCCGCGGAGAAGCCGGCGAAGACCACCGAGTGCACCAGGCCCAGTCGCGCGCAGGCCAGCATGGTGACGATGGCTTCGGGGACCATGGGCATGTACACCGCCACCCGGTCACCGGCCTGCAGGCCCAGGGCCGTGAATTGATTGGCCGCCCTGGACACTTCGGCCAGCAGTTCGGCGTAGGTGATGGCGCGGGAATCGCCGGGCTCACCCTCCCAGTGGATGGCGACCTGCTCGCCGTGACCGTCCAGCACGTGCCGGTCCACGCAGTTGTAGGCGACGTTCAGCTTGCCGTCCACGAACCATTTCGCGAAGGGCGCGTCGTCCCAGTCCAATACGCGGGTCCACGGCTCGGCCCAGTGCAGGCGGCTCGCCTGTTCGGCCCAGAAGGCCTCCCGGTCCGCCGCCGCCCGATCGAGGAGAGCCTGGTTCGCATTGGCGGAGGCGGCGAACTCGGCGCTGGGCGGATAGGCGGCCCGGTCGTCGTGGTCGCGTTCCATCATGCTGGTCATTGCTGGGATCTCCATTCGAAAAGGGCGGCGGGGCGGGGTGTTTCAGTGCGAGACGGCCTTCTCGGCGCCGACGCCGGTGAGGGCGCGCACCTCCATCTCGGCGGCCTTGTCCGGGTCCTCGGGGGTCCGGCTCAGCAGCGTGCCGGCGATACCGAGCACGAAGGCCAGGGGAATCGACACGATGCCCGGGTTCGACAGCGGGAAGAAGTCGAAGTCGCGGCTCGGGATCATGGCGGTCTTGGAACCCGAGACCGCCGGGGAGAACACGATCAGCACGATGGTGGAAATCAGGCCGCCGTACATGCTCCAGAGCGCGCCGGAGGTGTTGAAGCGCTTCCAGAACAGCGAGTACAGGATGGTCGGCAGGTTCGCCGAGGCCGCCACCGCGAAGGCCAGCGCCACCAGGAAGGCGATGTTCTGGCCGTTGGCCAGGATGCCCAGGCCGATGGCGAGCAGGCCGATGACCACCGCGGTGATACGTGAGACCCGCACCTGTTCGGACTCGCCGACCTTGCCGCGCTTGATGACTCCGGCGTAGATGTCGTGCGCGAAGGAGGCCGACGCGGTGATGGTCAGGCCCGCGACCACCGCGAGAATGGTCGCGAAGGCGACCGCGGAGATGATGCCGAGCAGCACCACGCCGCCGAGTTCGAAGGCCAGCAGCGGGGCCGCGGAGTTCTGACCGCCGGCCGCGGCCAGGATCTTGTCCGGGCCGACGATGGCGGCCGCGCCGTAGCCCAGCACCAGGGTGAACACGTAGAACGCGCCGATCAGGCCGATGGCCCACACCACCGAGCGGCGGGCTTCCTTGGCGGTCGGGACGGTGTAGAAGCGCATGAGCACGTGCGGCAGGCCGGCCGTGCCGAGCACCAGGGCCAGGCCCAGGGAGACGAAGTTCAGCTTGGACATCTCGCTGCCGCCGTACTGCGCGCCGGGGGCGAGCACGTCGCGGGCGGCGACCGCCTTGTTGGTCGACTCGGAGACGTGCTGCTGTGCGGAGCCGAGGATTTCGGACAGGTTGAAGCCGAACTTGGCCAGCACCATGAAGGTCATGACGGCCGCGCCGGTGATCAGCAGCACCGCCTTGATGATCTGCACCCAGGTGGTGCCCTTCATACCGCCGATGAGCACGTACAGGATCATGAGCACGCCGACGACCGCGATGACCACCGATTGCCCGGCGCGCGAATCGATATCGAGCAGCAGTGCCACCAGACCGCCGGCGCCCGCCATCTGCGCGAGCAGGTAGAACAGCGAGACGGTGAGCGTGGACAGGGCGGCCGCGGTGCGGACCGGGCCCTGCCGGAGCCGGAAGCTCAGCACGTCGGCCATGGTGAATTTGCCGGTGTTCCTGAGCATTTCGGCGACCAGCAGCAGGGCGACGAGCCAGGCGACCAGGAAGCCGATGGAGTAGAGGAAGCCGTCGTAGCCGTAGACCGCGATGGCCCCGGCGATGCCGAGGAAGGACGCCGCCGAGAGGTAGTCGCCAGCGATGGCGATGCCGTTCTGCGGGCCGGAGAAGCCGCCGCCGGCGGTGAAGAAGTCCGCGGCGGTGGAGTTGTTGCGGCTGGCTCGGATCACCACGACCATGGTGACCGCGACGAAGACCGCGAAAATGGAGATGTTGGCGATCGGGCTGCCGACCGTTTCTCCGCTGGCCAGGAGGTTCATTCCGCGGTCCCTTCCAGCTCGGCGCGCAGGGCGGCGGCCCGGGGGTCGAGTTCGCGATCGGCGAAGCGCACGTAGAGCGCGGTGATCACGAAGGTGGAGACGAACTGGCCCAGCCCGAGCAGCAGTCCGACGTTGATGTTGCCGACCACCTCGGTGGCCATGAAGTCGTGGGCGTACGCGCCGAGCAGCACATACACCACGTACCAGGCCAGAAACAGGCCGGTCATGGGGAACACGAAGCGGCGCAACCTGTTTCGTAACTCCTGGAACTGCGGACTGGCTTGGGCGGCGACGAAGTCCGCTGCGGTCGGGGTGCGCGGGGGCTCACCCTTCCCGAGTTCGATACTGCTCATCGGAGTTCCTAGCGTGTGATGTGGCTTACTCCCGGTGACGGTATCGAGGACGGGGTGCGCGAAACATGGTGTGGCCTGGCTCACTCGGTGAAGGTGCCGGGCTGTGCGGTGAACGGTCGGGTTCGCGCGACGAACGGTTCGCCGATGATCACCCGGTCGAGCGGGTGATCGGGGCTCAGGCCGAGCGCAGGCCGCGCTCGCGATCCGCGCCCATGCCGAGCGGTTCGGGGGCGTGCATGCGGATGAAGACGCGGCCGATCGTGCGGGCGGATTGGCGGCGGGTGAGCAGGCTGACCCCGATCATGGCGGCCGTGGCCAGCGGAACGCTCACCGCGGCCGGATAACTCAGCACGGCCGCGAGCCAGCCGCCTGCGAGATCTTCCGGGACGCCGCCCAGGACCGAGACCACGGTCGCGCCGCCCGCGAGCGCGCCACCGACCAACAGGCCCACCGCGGCGCCCGCGGCGGTGAGCCCGCGCCACCAGATGCCCAGCACCAGGAGCGGACACAGGGTGGAGGCGGCGACCGCGAAGGCCAGGCCGACCGAGCGCGAGAGGTCCAGCGCGGTGACGGCCTGCGAAAGCCCCAGGGGGACAAGGCCCGCAACCACCGCGGCCAGGCGGAAGTCGCGAATGCGGCCCCGCAGCACGTCGGTGCCGAGCACGCCCGCGATGCTGACCAGCAGGCCGGAGGAGGTGGACAGGAACGCGGCGATGGCTCCGGCCGCGACCAGCGCGCCCAGCAGTTGACCGGGCAGGCCGGAGAGCACCGAGCCGGGCAGCAGCAGCACCGCGGCGTCCGAGGCGCCGGTGATCAGCAGCTGCGGCACGTACAGGCGGGCGCAGACGCCGAGTATCACGGGGAAGAGGTAGAAGAACCCGACCAGGCCGATGACAGCGGAAGCCGTTGTGCGCGCGGCCCGTCCGTCGGGATTGGTGTAGAAGCGCACCAGGACGTGCGGCAGGCCCATGGTGCCCAGGAACGTCGCGATGATCAGGGAGTAGACCTGGTAGAGCGGGTGCGGGCCGCCGAGTCCGCTGCCGGGGGCGAGCCAGTCCGCACCGGTGTCGGGTGCGCCGACGACCACCGGGACGCGGGCGCCCGCGTCCAGGATCAGGGTGCTGCCGGCGCCGAGTTCGTGTTCGCCCGGCAGCAGGCGCACGGTGCGCTCTGTCGGGGCGTCGTCCAGGGTGCCGCTGACCCACATGCTCTGCGGCTCGTCCAGGCGCACCACGACGTCGGTGGTGATGTCGACGCTGGTGCGCTGGGCCACGGTCGGCGGTGCGGGCGAACCGATGTCGCGATCCGCACCGAGGAAATGCGCGAGCAGCACCAGCGCGGGAATCGCGATGGCGGTCAGTTTGAGCCAGTACTGGAACGCCTGCACGAAGGTGATCGAGCGCATGCCGCCGCCCGCCACCGTGCCGATGACGATGGCGCCCACCGCGACCGCGCCCACCCAGCCGGGCACACCCAGCAGAATGCGCAATGTCAGTCCCGCGCCCTGGAATTGCGGGATCAGGTAGACCGCGCAGATGAGCACCACGACCAGCGCGGCGAGCTTGCGCACCGGGCGCGATCCGAGCCGGAACTCCACGAAGTCCGGCATGGTGTAGGCCCCGGAGCGGCGCAGCGGCGCGGCGACGAACAGCAGCAGGCCCAGGTATCCGGCGGTGAAACCGACCGGGTACCACAGGGCGTCGGCCCCGTATTTGGCGATCAGTCCGGCGACGCCGAGAAATGATGCGGCCGAGAGGTACTCACCGGAGATGGCGGCGGCGTTCCAGCGCGGCCCCACCGAGCGCGAGGCGACCAGGAAGTCCGAGGTGGTGCGGGCCAGGCGCACGCCGTAGACGCCGATGGCGATGCTGGTGATCGCGGCGAGCAGCAGCGCCGCGACGGTCAGCCCCGATACCGGCTGCGAGTTCACCTCAGTCCCCGGTCAATTCGCCGAAGTCCTGCTCGTTGCGGTCCGAGAGCCGCACGAACACCCGGCCCGCCGCGTACAGCAGCGGATACACCGCGACCCCCAGCAGCAGCCACGGCACCCGCACCCCGAACACCGTCGCCGCCCCGAGCGGCCCCAGCGTGAACAGCAGCGGCAGTGCCCCCAGCACCCCCACGACCACCAGCGCGACCCGCACCGCCAACCCGAACTGCGCCCGGATCAGCCCGCCGATCATGGCCGCCCCGATCTCGGTCTGCTCGGCGACCTCGACCCGCGTCCGCACGAGCCGCGCGCCCCGCCGCTGCGCCAGCACGACGCGCTCGCGCGGGCGCTGTTCGCCGGTCATCGCCGGGCTCCGGGCGCACACCGCGGGGCCCGGTCGACCCGCCGTCGTGGCCGCACGCCTGCGCCGAGCCTCGTATCGGACCGCCGATCGAGCTCGGCATGGGAGAGCAGCGGGGCTTGCTCGACAGCGGCTTCCACTGCGCCGCAGCCCATTCCACCTGAGCGGAGGGCCGCTCTCGGCATGCGGCGGGACGTCATCGACCGGGCCTGGGGTGCAGGAGGCGCTGTTTGAGGTCGCGGACCTGGCGGCGGCTGACGGGGAGTTCCACCGCGCGGGCGGTGCCTTCGGCCTGGAGGCAGACGACGGTGCCGGTGCCTACCGTCCGCAGGCCCGTCACCAGGCGCAGGGCTATCAGGTAGGAGCGGTGGATGCGGACGAAACCCGCCTCCTGCCAGCGGGATTCGAGTTCGGAGAGCGGAATCCGGACCAGGTGGGAGCCGGTGGTGGTGTGCAGGCGGGAGTAGTCGCCGTCGGCCTCCACCCAGCTGACGCTGGCGCGCGGGACCAGGGTGGTCGCGCCGCCGAGTTCGACGGGGATGACCTCGTGCGGATCGGCCCGGTTTTCGGCGGGGGCGGGCAGGGCGCGGGCGGCCTGGATGCGGCGGACGGCTTCGGCGAGGCGGGCTTCGCGCAGGGGTTTGAGCAGGTAGTCAACCGCGCCCAGGTCGAAGGCGGCCACGGCGCGGTCCTCGTGCGCGGTCACGAAGACCACGGCGGGCGGGCGCGCGAACTCGGTGAGTATGCCGGCCAGTTCCAGGCCGTCGAGGCCGGGCATGTTGATGTCGAGGAAGACGGCGTCGATCTGGTGGGCGCGCAAGAGGCGCAGGGCGCCGGTGGCGTTGCCGGCGGCGTGGATCTCGCCGATGCCGGGCTGGGCGCGCAGCAGGTAGACCAACTCGTCCAGGGCCGGGGATTCGTCGTCGACGGCCAGCACGCGCAGTGCGGCGTCCGAGTTTTCGCTGGTCCTGGTCACAGTCGGTCCATAGTAACGGCAGCGAACGGTTCGGCCCGGATGATACGGACGATTCAGGCGCTGATGCCCGCGCGGAACTTGGGCACCCGCATGCTGACCTTGGTGCCCGAGCCGGGCGCGGTCTCCACCACGAGGCCGTAGTCGTTGCCGAAGGCCGCGCGCAGCCGGTCGTCCACGTTGGCCAGGCCGACGTGCGCGGATTCGGCGGTGCCCGAGCCGGTCTCGATGGCGTCCAGCGCGCCCGAGCGCAGCAGTTCGGGGTCCATGCCGACGCCGTCGTCCTCGACGCTGATGACGCAGTCCGCGCCGGCGTCCTCGGCCAGAATGCTCAGCGTGCCGCCACCGGGTTTGCTCGCCAGGCCGTGCCGCACGGCGTTCTCCACCAGGGGTTGCAGGGCCAGGAACGGCAGGACCACGGTCAGCACCTCGGGCGCGATCTGCAATCGCACGCGCAGGGCGTCGCCGAAGCGGGCGCGCTCGAGCGCCAGGTACCGGTCGATATTGCCCAATTCGTCGGCGAGGGAGGTGAATTCGCCCGCGGTGCGGAAGGAGTACCTGGTGAAGTCCGCGAAATCGAGAATGAGTTCGCGGGCTCGGCTCGGGTCGGTGCGCACGAACGAGGCGATGGTGTTGAGCGCGTTGTAGATGAAGTGCGGGCTGATCTGGGCCCGCAGCGCCCGCACCTCGGCGCGATCCAACCGCGCGCGCGAGGCGTCGAGTTCGGCCAATTCGATCTGCCCGCAGGCGTATCGGGCCACCTCGGCGACCGCACCCAGCAACCCCGGACCGGGTTGCTCACGGGTCACCGCGCCGAGCGCGCCGACCATGCCGCTGTGCTCGCTCACCAGCGGCTGGGCGATGAGGGTGTACCCGTCGTCCCCGGCGATCAACACCGGCCGCTCCCCCGCGATGGCGCGCCGCGCGGCGTCCCCGAACACCTCCGAGAGCCCGAAATGCGTTCCGTCCCAAGCCAGTAACTCCCCGCCGGGCCCGGCGATACCGAGCGCCTCGGCCCCGGTGAGCGCCCGCAGATGCGGTGCGGCGGCCTCGGCCGATTCCTCGGTGAGCCCGCGCCGCAACGGTTTAGCCGCCAGCGCGGCGGTGTGCAGCGCCGCGTGCACCGCACGCTCGGCGGGTGTGGTGACCGACCGCCGGGTGCGCGGCCACGCCAGCAGCGCCCCGGCGATGAGCGCCCCCGCCACCAAGATGGCCGCCGCGGTGGCGATCACGGCATGAGCTGGGCGGCGAGCGTCGCCCCGAGTTCCCAGCAGCGCTCCAGGTCCGCCTTGCCGGGCGGCCCGGACAGGATCACCGGCGCGGCCCCCGGCTCCCAGCCGAGCCCGGTCGCGGCGGCGAGCACACTGCGCTCGGCGCCCTCGGTCCCCTGATTGCCGTGGATGTACAGCCCGTACGGTCGGCCGCCGGTCGAGTCCAGGCAGGGGTAGTAGAAGGTGTCGAACGCGTGCTTGAGCGCGCCGGACATGTAGCCGAGATTGGCGGGGGTGCCGAGTAGATAGCCGTCGGCGGCCAGGACATCGCTCGCGGTCACGGACAGGGCCGCCCGGCGCACCACCTCCACGCCTTCGATCTCGGGATCGGTGGCGCCGGCCACCACCGCCTCGAACATCTCCTGCATGTGCGGGGATGGCGTGTGATGGATCAACAGCAGCGTGGGCACGGGAACGAGCCTAGCGCCGACCGCCGATGGCACGTCCGATCTGGGGCGCCGGGTTGTCGCGGGGACGCCGAGCGGGCGGCTTGGCGTCGAAGCGGCCGGTCAAACGACGAATCGGTGGGCCGGATTCTCCGGTCCCACCGACTCATCGGGTTATCTCAGTTCGCGGTGGTCTGGCGCTTGGGGAGCTTCCAGCCCGGGCGCGGGAAGTGGCACGTGTACCCCTCGGGGTAGCGCTCGAGGTAGTCCTGGTGCTCGGGCTCGGCCTCCCAGAAGGTGCTCGCGGGGGTCACCTCGGTCACCACCTTGCCGGGCCACAGGCCCGAATCCTCGACATCCACGATGGTCTCGAGGGCTACGCGCTTCTGATCCTCGTCGAGGTAGAAGATGGCGGAGCGATAGCTCGAGCCGATGTCGTTGCCCTGGCGGTCCTTCGTGGTCGGATCGTGGATCTGGAACAGGAACTCCAGCAGCGCCCGGTAGTCGGTGACCGCGGGGTCGTAGACGATCTCCACGGCCTCGGCGTGGCCCGGATGGTTGCGGTAGGTCGGGCGGTCATTGCTGCCGCCGGTGTACCCCACTCGCGTCTCGAGCACCCCGGGCTGCTTGCGGATCAGATCCTGCATGCCCCAGAAACAGCCGCCGGCCAGAATCGCCTTGCGCGTGTCGCTCACGCCGCCTCCTTCATGAAGAGTGTTTTCTCGGCTTCGGTAGAACCCGTCGCCTCGCCCGAAAAGTCCCGGGCGCGGCGACCGCGATCGTGATCAGCGTCGCTGATGGCGGCGCAGGACGGTCGACGCCACCGCCGAGCCTACCGACATCACCGCGACCGCGCCGAAGGCCAGGTGATAGCCCGAAACCAGGGTCCAGTGCGATGCCGTTGCGCGGGACAGGATTACCGCGATCACGGCCACCCCGACCGCGCCGCCCACGCGCTGCAGGATATTGACGAAGGCCGCGGCGTCGGGCAGCTGATCCGGCCGCACGGCCGCGTAGGCGGCGGCGATGAGCGGGAACCCGGCCAGCGCGGTCGCCACGCCGGCCGCGAACAGCAGCGCCTGCACCAGCACCACATTGGCGTCCGCGGGCAGGAACGCGAACGGCGCCATGGTGGCCGCGACGGCGAGATTGCCGCCGACCGCGATGACCCCGCCGCCGAACCGATCGGCGAGCCGCCCGCCGAGCGGCGCGGTGACCACGCCGCCGAGCCCGAACGCCAGGAGCGAGAGGCCCGTGCGGATCAGTCCGTCGCCCTGCAGAACCTGAAAGTACAGGGGCAGCAACACCATGACCCCGAACATGGACGCGCCCGCGAAGAAGCCGGCGACATTGGCCGCGGCGAACACCCGATCGGCGAACATCCGCACATCGAGCAGCGGGCGGGCACTGCGCGCGGTGCGCACCACGAAAACGGTGAGCGCGGCCAGGCCGAGCGCGATCGGCAGCCACACGGTGAGCACCGAGGACGTGGAGACGGCGAGTTCGGACAGCCCGTAGACCACGGCGGTCACGCCGCCCGCCGCCATGGCCAGGCCGGCGATATCGAGCCGCTGCACCGGCGCGCCCCTGTCCAGCGGCAGATACCGCAGTCCCAGGGCGATCCCGACGAGCCCGAACGGGATGTTGATCAGAAACAGCCATTCCCAGCTCCAATGGGCCAGCATGAGCCCGCCGACGGTCGGCCCGAGCGCGGGCGCGCCGACCACCGCGATACCGACCACGCCCATGACCCGGCCCATGCGCGGGGGACCGGCGGCCTGGCCGAGAATCGTCTGCCCGGCCGGAATCATGATCCCGGCGGCCAGGCCCTGCGCGATGCGCAGCGCGATGAGCCAGCCGGCCGTGGGCGCGACGGCACAGGCCGCCGAGGTGAGCGTGAACCCGGCCAGCGCCAGCACCCACAGCCGCCCGACGCCGACCCGGCGCGCGAGCCAGCCGCACAGGGTGAGCGAAACGCCAAGGGCGAGTAGATAACCGCTGGCCACCCACTGGATCGTGGCCAGATCGGCGCCCAGGTCCGCGCCGATCGTATGCAGGCCGATGTTCACCAGTGAGGTGTCGAGCATGCCCATGACCGCCCCGAACACGACCACGGCGGCGGTGCGCCAGACGTGCGCGGGAATCGGCTCGGTGGCATCGAAAGTGTTGGGGGCGTTGGCATCCGAACGCATACGCGTCATCGGAATCTCCTACGGATAGTGATTGAGTACTTCAACTGCTGACGATAACAATGATTGAGCAACTCAACAATAGATATACTCGGCGGGTGACCGAAGACCGCGACTACCACCCCCGGGGCCTGCTGCGATACCCGACGTACGCGTTCGGCAAGCTGCACAAGGGCGTGCACACCCGGCTCGGCACCGAGCTGCGCGAGCACTGGGTGCTGACCTACCTCGCGGAGTACACCGAGATCACCCAGCAGGACATGGCCGGCGCGCTCGCCATCGACCGCAGCGAGGTGGTCCGGCTGGTCGACACCCTGGAGAAGGCGGGCCTGGTCAGCCGGACCCGCGACTCCCACGACCGGCGCAAATACCGGCTGGCGCTCACCCCCGCCGGCGATCGCAAACGGCACGAGACCGACGCGCGCCTCGCCGAGGCCACCGACGAGCTGCTGTATCGGCTCAGCCCGAGCGAACGCGCGACGCTGCACGAGCTCGCGCTCAAGGCACTGGGATACGACGCCTCCGAGCTGTGAACCGGGCGCCGGACCGCTACCGTGGGCCGATGCCTTCCCGACCGCGGCTGCCCGCGCTGCCGCAGCTCACCCCCGCCGACGACGCCCGCCGCGGATATTCGCAGCCGGAGATCCTGGCCGAACTGCGGCGGCTGATCCGCGAGGGCAACCTGCCGCCGGGGACCGGGCTGCCGCTGGGTGAGCTGGCGCGGGTGTTCGGGGTGAGCGTGATCCCGGTCCGGGAATCGCTGCAGGTGCTCATCGGCGAGGGTCTCGTCGAGCACCGGGCCAATTTCGGATATCAGGTCACCCTGCTGACCGCGGCCGAACTGCGCGAGCTGTACGTGGTGCGGGAAAGCCTCGAGACCGCGGCGCTCGCGGCGGCGGTGCGGCGGGCCACCGCGGCCGACCACGAACTGGCGACCGCGACCCACGCCCGGCTCGAACAGGCCGCCCTGGCGCAGGACGCCGTCGCCTACCACCGCGAGACCCGTAACTTCCACCTCGCTCTGGTGCGCGCGTCCGGCATGCCGCGGGTGCTGCACATGCTCGAATACGCCTGGAACATCACCGAACCCGTGCAGCCGATGGTGCACGCCAGCGCGGGCGACCGGGTGGTCCTGCACGCCGATCACAGCCGCCAGCTCGCGGCATTCCTGGCCCGGGACGCGGATGCGCTGCTGGCCGCCACCGCCGCGCACCACACCCGCCTGCACGGGGTGCTGTCGCGACTGCCCACCGACACCGGATTGTTCGCCGATTCGCAGACGCCGAAAGATATATAGTTTTCGCAACGCCGGGGCAATACCCGCTCGATACCGTTTCGCACACGACGTTCCGAATGCCGGGACTTTTCGAGATCGGATGTGCGACATGACCGATACCGTTGCGCCGGAATCACCGCCGCCGCCCGCGGCGACCATCGATCCGGCTTACCATCCCAGGCTCGTCAACGACGACCTCGCGCCGCTGAAAAAGCAGACGTGGGGCACCTACAATATCTTCGCCTTCTGGATGTCGGATGTGCACTCGGTCGGCGGCTACGTCACCGCGGGCAGCCTGTTCGCACTCGGACTGCACAGCTGGCAGGTGCTCATCGCGCTGGTCGTGGGCATCACGATCGTGTACGGGCTCTGCAACCTGGTGGCCAAACCCAGCCAGGTGACGGGCGTGCCGTATCCGGTCATGTGCCGCAGCTCGTTCGGCGTGATAGGCGCGAATATCCCGGCCATTATTCGCGGCTTGATCGCGGTGGCCTGGTACGGAATTCAAACATTCCTCGCCTCGGCCGCGCTGAATGTGGCATTGATCAAACTCTTTCCGGATCTGGCGCCCTACGCGGTGGTCGACGACTACGGATTCCTGGGGCTCTCGGCACTCGGCTGGGTGAGCTATCTCATTCTGTGGGTATTACAGGCGGCGGTGTTCTGGCGCGGCATGGAATCGATTCGCAGGTTCATCGACTTCTGCGGGCCGGCGGTCTACGTGGTCATGTTCATCCTGTGCGGATACCTCATCTACAAGGCCGGGTGGAGCGGGATCGACCTGAACATGGGCCAGACGGCCACCCTGACGGGCTGGTCGGCGGTGCCGGTCATGCTGGGCGCGATCGCGCTGGTCGTGTCGTACTTCTCCGGGCCGATGCTGAACTTCGGTGACTTCTCCCGCTACGGGCGCACCTTCGCGGCGGTCAAGCGCGGCAACCTGCTCGGGCTGCCGGTGAACTTCCTGGTGTTCTCCCTGCTCGTGGTCGTCACCGCGTCGCTGACCATCCCGGTCTACGGCGAGCTCATCACCGATCCGGTGGCGACGGTGGCGCGCATCGACAACACCTTCGCGATCGTGCTGGGCGCGCTGACGTTCACCATCGCCACGATCGGCATCAATATCGTCGCCAACTTCATCTCCCCCGCCTTCGACTTCTCTCACGTGAGCCCGCAGCGCATCAGCTGGCGCATGGGCGGCATGATCGCGGCGATCGGGTCGGTGCTCATCACGCCGTGGAACCTCTACAACAATCCCGACGTCATCCACTACACCCTGGAAACGCTGGGCGCGTTCATCGGACCGCTGTTCGGCGTCCTGATCGCCGACTACTACCTGGTGCGCAAGCAGCGGGTGATCGTGGACGAGTTGTTCACCATGTCCGAGCACGGAACCTACTGGTACCGCGGGGGATACAACCCGGCCGCGATCGCCGCGACGGCCGCGGGCGCGCTCGTCGCGGTCTTCCCGGTCCTGACCTCGGGCTCGATCACCGGCATGTACACCGCGGCGCAGTACAGCTGGTTCATCGGCTGCGGCATCGGCCTGGCCTGCTACTACCTGCTCGCCACCCGCGGCCCACTGCGCCTGACCCCGACCCCTACCGAAAGCCGGTGAGACACATCCGAATTCGAGTGATCAATCCCAATACCACGGCGGCCATGACAGTCATGGCCGCCGCGGCGGCGCGTGCGGTCGCCGCACCGGGCACCGTGGTCGAGGGCGTCAATCCCACCATGGGCCCGGTCTCGATCGAGAGCCACTACGACGAGGCGCTGGCGGTGCCGGGACTGCTCGCGGAGATCGCGCGCGGTGAGGCCGAGGGCGTGGACGGCTACGTCATCTCGTGTTTCGGCGATCCGGGCCTGGACGCGGCGCGCGAGGCGGCGCGCGGGCCGGTGATCGGCATCGCGGAGGCGGCCATGCAGGCCGCCAGTCATCTGGGGCGCGGGTTCAGCGTGGTCACCACCCTGTCCCGGACCCGAGGGCGGGCGGCGGAACTGGCCGAGCGCTACGGGATGGCCCGCTTCTGCCTGGGCATCCACGCGTGCGAGATCCCGGTGCTGGAGCTGGAGGATCCCAAGGCGCGCACGGTGATCGCGGACGCCTGCCGGGAGGCGGTGCACGTCGACGACTCTGACGCGATCGTGCTCGGTTGCGCGGGTATGGCGGATCTGTGCGAGTACCTGAGCCGCGAGATCGGGGTCCCGGTGGTGGACGGGGTCGCGGCCGCCACCCTGACCGCGCAGTCGCTGATCACCATGGGGTTGCGCAAATCCGGGCGCGGCGAATACGCCGCGCCGCCGCCCAAAAGGTATACCGGGTTGCTGACGGAGTTCTCCACCCAGGACAAGGAGCTGCCGGCGTGAGTGTGCCATCGTACGTGCTGGGCAATCTCGAGACCCGGGTCCGCGCCATCGATGCCGAACTGACGCAACGGTATCCGGGCGACCGGGCGGGGCAGCCCGTGCACACCGTGTACGTGAGCGCGGCGGACGCCGACGCCGAGCTGCCGGCGCGCTGGGGCGCGCAGGCGAGCGCGCTGGCCGACGGCCACGGCGAACTGCTCACCGAACTGGGCGGGGCCGACGCGCTGGCGCGCACCCGGACGGTGCTGCGCACCCGGCCGATTCAGGATCTGCGGCTGGATTTCGAGGACGGCTACGGCACCCGGGCGGACGAGACCGAGGACAGCGACGCGCTGCGGGCGGGCGCGATACTGGCCGCGCTGCCCGAGCAGGTCCGCTCGCGCGGAATCCGCACCAAGGGACTGACGCCCGGGGAATGGGGGCGTATGGTCCGCACCCTGGAGAAGGTGCTCGAGGGCGCGGGCGGCGTGCCGCCGGGGTTCGTGTTCACCCTGCCCAAGATTCGCGCCGCCGAACAGGCCGAGGCGGCCGTGCTGCTGTGCCAGGCCATGGAATCGGCGCACGGGCTGCCGGAGCGGTCGCTGCGCTTCGAACTGCAGATCGAGAGCCCGCAGGCGGTGGTGGCCGCCGACGGCACCGCCACGGTGGCGCGGGCCATCGCGCTCTCCGCCGGGCGGTGTACCGGATTGCACTACGGCACTTACGATTACAGCGCCGCGTGCGGAATCTCGCCGCAGTTCCAGACGCTCGAGCATCCCGTCGCCGATCACGCCAAGGCCGTCATGCAGGCCGCGGCCGCGCAGACCGGGGTGTGGGTGTGCGACGGATCCACCCAGGTGCTGCCGATCGGTTCGGAGGTGCAGGTGCGCGAGGCGCTGGCGCGGCACTACCGCCTGGTCACCCGCTCCCTCGAGCGGGGCTACTACCAGGGCTGGGACATGGGGGCCGGACATCTCGTCACCCGGTGGCTGGCCACCATCGGCTTCTATCGCACCGCGCTGGAGGCGGCCGCGCCCCGGATCGGGCGCTACCTGGACCGCCAGGGCGGCGCGGTCGTCGACGAGCCCGCCACCGCGCAGGCGCTCGCCACCGTCGTGCTGCGCGGGCTGGACTGCGGCGCGTTCGAGGCCGGGGAGGTCACCGCGCGCACGCCGGCGGCCACCGTCGAGGTACTACATCAATTGCGAGAGAGGAAGATTCCCGCGCTATGAGCGACGCTGACTTCACGCTGCTACCCGATTTGGCGGTCCGCACCCTGGGCGGTGCGGTGGTGTGGGCGAACGACGAATCGTTCGCGGAGAAGGAGAATCTCGTCCGGGCACAGGAATCCACCTACGCGCCCGCGACCTTCGGGCACAAGGGCCAGGTGTACGACGGGTGGGAGACCCGGCGGCGGCGCGGCGCGGACGGGGCCGCCCCCGCGAAGTCCGACTGTGACACCGCGATCGTGCGACTGGGCGTGCCGGGGATCATTCACGGGATCGTGGTGGACACCGCGTGGTTCAAGGGCAACTATCCCCCCGAGATATCGGTGGAAGCTCTTGCGGTGCAGGGCTATCCGTCCGCCGACGAATTGGCCGCGCGCACCGACTGGACCACCATCGTGGAACGCTCCGAGGTGCTCGGTGATGTCCGCAATCCGTTCCCGGTCGAGTCCGCCCGGCGCTGGACCCACGTGCGCCTGCGTATCTTCCCCGACGGCGGCGTCGCCCGGCTGCGGGTGCACGGCATCGCGACACCCGATCCGCTGCTGCTGGATTCGGGCCCCTTCGACCTGGCGGCGCTCGAGCACGGCGGTCTCGTGCAGGACTGCTCGAATCGGTTCTACTCGCATCCGCAGCAACTGCTCATGCCCGGTCCGGCACGCAGTATGGGCGAGGGCTGGGAGACCGCGCGGCGGCGCGACCGCGACAGCAACGACTGGGTGCTGGTGCGCCTGGCCGGGGCGGGCGTTCTCACCCTGGCCGAGATCGACACCTCGTACTTCCTGTTCAACAGTCCCGGGGCAGCCGCGCTGACCGGAATCACGGCCGACGGGGCCGAAGTGGAACTGTTGCCGCGCACCGCCCTGCAGCCCGACACCCGGCATCGCTTCGCGATCGAGCCGGCGACGCCGGTCACCGCGGTGCGCCTGGACGCCTTCCCCGACGGCGGGCTGGCGCGCCTGCGGCTGATCGGGAATCTCACCGCCGACGCGCGAGATCGCCTGCGCGCGCAGTACTTCGCGGACGGACAGGAGGGACACCGGTGAGCGATTTCGATCTCGACTACCCTCGGGACATGGTCGGGTACGGCCCGAATCCCCCGCATCCGCACTGGCCCGGCAACGCGAACATCGCGGTGAACTTCGTCCTCAACTACGAGGAGGGCGGGGAGAACAATGTGCTCGACGGCGACACGGGCTCGGAGACCTTCCTCTCCGATATCGTTCCCGCCCAGGCGTTTCCGAATCGGCACCAGTCCATGGAGACGATCTACGAGTACGGTTCGCGGGCCGGGGTCTGGCGGGTGCTGCGGCTGTTCGAAGAGCGCGACATCCCGCTGACGATCTTCGGGGTCGCGCGCGCCCTGGAGCGCAATCCCGAGGTGGTGGCGGCTTTTCAGCGCCTGGGGCACGAGATCGCCTGTCACGGGCTGCGCTGGATCTCCTATCAGATGAGCGATCCCGACACCGAGCGCGCGCACATGGCGGAGGCCGTCGCCATCATCACCCGGCTGTTCGGCGCGCCGCCGCGCGGCTGGTATACCGGCCGCGATTCGCCGTACACGCGTGAATTGCTCGTCGCGCACGGCGGCTTCGCCTACGACTCGGACTCATACGCCGACGATCTGCCCTACTGGGTGCGCGTCGCGGACACCGATCACCTGGTGATTCCGTACACCCTGGAGACCAACGACATGCGCTTCGCCTCCCCCGCGGGCTTCGCCAACGGCGAGGAATTCTTCGCATACCTGCGCGACGCCTTCGACGTGCTGTACGCCGAGGGGGTGGCCGGCGCGCCCAAGATGCTGTCGGTCGGGTTGCACTGCCGCATCGTCGGCAAGCCCGCGCGCGCAGCGTCGCTGGCCCGCTTCCTGGACTACGTGCGCTCCCACGAGGGCGTGTGGCTGACCCGGCGGATCGACATCGCCGACCACTGGCGCAGCACGCATCCGCCGCGCTGACGAGGATCGCCCGCCGCCGAGTGACTCGGCGGCGGGCGATCGCCCTCAGGATTGCGCGGCGGTGCGTTCCGCGCGTTCGAGGTCGACCGCCCGGCGCATGATCTCGCGGGCGCGGGTGCGGTCGCCCGCGTAGTCGTAGGCGCGGGCGGCGCGATAGTTGGTGCGCCAGTTGTCGGGATCGGCCTCGAACTCGGTCTTGACCGTCTCGAAGAGCTGATCGGCGGCGGCGCGTTCGAGCCGGCCCGACGGGCGGCGCGGCAGGTCCGACACGTCGACCTCGAAGCCCTCCTCGCGGGCGCGCCGGGCCAGGCGCTGGTGGTCCCAGGCCGCGCGCAGCGTGGAGGACAGCGCCCAGAGCCCGACGAACGGCAGGATCAGGATGCCGACGCCGACGACCCGGAAGATGATCCCGTTGTACTGCTCGTCGTCGGTGGTCAGCAGGAAGATCGCGCGGTGGCCCAGGCTCAGGAAGTAGAAGACCAGGACCAGCGCCATGACGCCGATGAACGCGACGACCTTGAGGACGTCCCGGTTGACTTTCTTCGGGTCGGCGGCGCTCACAGGTCGAGCAGCGGATCGATGCCCACCGTCAGACCGGGCAGCAGCGAGATCTTGCGCACGCCCAGCAGCACGCCGGGCACGAACGAGGTGCGGTCCATGGAGTCGTGGCGAATGGTGAGGGTCTCGCCCTGGGTGCCGAACAGCACCTCCTGGTGCGCGACCAGCCCGGCCAGGCGAACCGAGTGCACGCGCACACCGTCCACATCCGCGCCGCGCGCGCCCTCGAGTTCCTGGCTGGTGGCGTCGGGGCTGCGGCCGACCCCGGCCTTCTCCCGGGCCGCGGCGATGATGCCGGCGGTGCGGAAGGCGGTGCCGGACGGCGCGTCGGCCTTGTTGGGGTGGTGCAGTTCGATGACCTCGACCGAGTCGAACCATCGGGCAGCCTGTTCGGCGAAGCGCATGGACAGCACCGCGCCGATCGCGAAGTTGGGGGCGATGAGCACGCCGGTCTCGGGCCGGCCCGCGAGCCAGCCGCGCACCTGCTCGAGGCGGTCGGCATCGAAGCCGGTGGTGCCGACCACGGCGTGAATGCCGTTCTCCACCAGGAACTTCAGGTTGGGCATCACCACGTCGGGGTGGGTGAAGTCGACGACGACCTGGGTGCCGGATTCGACGAACGCCGCCAGCGCGTCGTCCTTGTCGACCTGGGCCACGAGCTCCAGATCGGCGGCCGCCTCGACACCGGCGCAGATAGCCTGCCCGACCTTGCCGCGCGCCCCGAGCACACCCACCCGGATCCGGTTCGTGGTCACCTGGTCTCCTCTTCACCTACATCGCCTGCGCACCCACACGGGTGCCGATCGAGCCTATCCTCCCGGCGTCCGGTGCGGTCGGACCCCCTTGACCGGCATGACCGGTGTCACTCCCGGGGTGCGGGCAACTGTTCAGCGTGCGGTCAACTGGCGGACGATTCGGCGCGATAGGCATCGCGGGTGAGAATTCGCCGTAATACCCGTACCGCGCTCGTGGCAGCCGCCGTGTGCGCCGCCGCCGTCACCGCCGGCTGCTCCGCCGACGCCGGGGCCGACTTCACCGCCGCCAAGGATCAGCCGCTGGTGATCTCCCTGGACGAGCTGCTCGGCAAGACCGGCGGCAGCGCGGCCGTCGCGCTCGCCGATCCGCAGCACGGCAGCCTGACCCGCCGCACCGACGGCGCGCTGGTCTACACCCCGGCCGCCGGGTACACCGGAAGCGACAGCATCACCGTCACCACCACCGACGCGGTACGGCTGTTCACCACCGATATCGCGCCGCTGGGCCAGTTCGGCGGGGTCACCGTGCAGGGCAGCGCCTTCGGCTCGGCGTTCGTCCCGGTGCCCGGGTCCACGGACGAGTTCTACGGGCTCACCGACCGCGGACCCAACGTGGACGGCAAGGGCAAGAACGAGAAGCTGGCCGTCACACCGGATTTCACGCCGACCATCGCCAAGCTGAAGCTCTCGGGGACGCGGGCCACGGTGGAATCGACCATCCCGCTGAAGAATCCGGCCGGGCAGCCCTTCAACGGCCTGGTCGACCTGTCCGCCGACACCGGCGAGACCATGCGCGATCTGAACGGCAACGCCCTCGCGCCCACCGATCACGGCATCGACAGCGAGGGCCTGGTCGCCCTGGCCGACGGCACCTTCTGGGTCTCGGACGAATACGGGCCGTTCCTGGTGCATTTCGATGCCAAAGGCGTGGAACTCGAGCGGCTGTCCCCCGGGCGCGGACTGCCGAAGGAACTGTCGCTGCGCACCCCCAACCAGGGCATGGAGGGCCTGACCGTCACCCCCGACGGCAGCACCCTGGTCGGCATCGTGCAGAGCGGGCTCACCACCCCGGGGCTGACCTCTGCGCGCGAGGTGCCGATGACCCGCATCGTGACGGTCGACCTGAAGACCAAGGCGGTCAAGGAATTCGTGTACCCGCTGCACGATCCCAAGGAGAAGCTGGCGGTCTCGGAGATCACCGCGCTGAGCAACACCGTCTTCCTGGTCGACGAGCGGGACGGCAACAAGGCGCCGAAGGCGAACAAGAAGCTGTGGACCGTCGACATCACCGGCGCCACCGATGTCGGGCCGGACTCGAAGGTGCCGGGGGCACAGTACGATCCGGCGCGGGGACTGGTGATCGACGACAAGGCCCTGGAGACCTACGTGGGCGCGGTCCCGACCGCCGACGGCATCGCCGCGCTGCAGAAGGCCGGGATCACCGCGGTCGCCAAGAAGTCGAATCTCGACCTGTCGGCGCTGCTGTCGGGACTGAACCCCGACGGGAAGTTCTTCGGCCACGACAAGATCGAGGGCGTGGCCACCACCGACGGCGGGAAGACCCTGTACATCGCCAACGACAGCGACTTCGGGCTCGGCGGCTCCACCGGTGACAAGCCGCCGTACGGGCTCGAGGCCAAGACGCTGCCCAACGGGGTGCAGGATTCGGGTGAGATTCTGCTGGTGGACACCGGCAAGCTGCCGGCGCGGACGCAGACCGCGACCATCAGCATCGAGGTGCGCTGAACCACCGCGGGTCACGCCGGACCACCGGCCGGCCACGACCGGGCGGGCAGCGATCGCGCCGAACGCGATCGCTGCCCGGCGGCGGTGTTCAGTCGAACATGATGACCTGACGCAGGGCGTGACCCGCGGCCAGGTCGTCCATGGCCCCGTTGATGTCCTCGAGCCGGATGCGCGCGGAGATCAGGCGCTCGACCGGGAGTTTGCCCTCGCGCCACAGGCGCACGTACTCCGGAATATCGCGATCGGGCACCGCGGAACCCAGGTAGCTGCCGATGATGGACCGGCCCTGCGCCACCAACGCCAGCGGGGAGATACTGGCCCGCGCGTCCGGCGCTGGCAGTCCGACGGTGACCGTGGTGCCGCCGGGCGCGGTGGCGTTCACCGCGGTCTCGAACGCGCGCACGTTGCCCGCGGCTTCGATCACGACCTCGGCCGTGATGCCCTGCTCGGCGACCTCGGCCGGGGTGTAGGACTCGCTCGCGCCCAGTTCGAGGGCGGCCTTGAGCTTGTCGCCCACGGTGTCCACCGCGATGACCTCGCGGCCGGTGCCCTCGCGCAGGGCGGCGGCCACCAGCACCGCGGCCATGCCGACCCCGCCCAGCCCGACCACCATGATGCGGTCCGCGGGGCCGGGCTTCGCCGAATTCAGCAGTGCCCCACCGCCGGTCAGCACCGCGCAGCCGAGCACCGCGGCGACGTCGGCGGGGACGTCGTCGTCCACCGGGACCACCGAGCGGCGGTCGACCACGGCGTGGGTCGCGAAGGCGGAGACGCCCAGGTGGTGGTGCACCGGCTCGCCGTCGCGCAGCAGGCGGCGACCGCCGCCGAGCAGTTCACCGGCGTTGTTGGACATGCTGCCCGGCAGGCAGGGCGTGCGGCCCTCGCTCATGCAGCCCGAGCACTCCCCGCAGCGCGGCAGGAAGGTCATGACCACGCGCTGACCGACGGCGATGTCGCTCTCCGGATCGCCGACCGCCTCGACCCGGCCGGCGGCCTCGTGCCCGAGCAGCATGGGAACCGGGCGCACCCGATTGCCGTCCACCACGGACAGGTCCGAGTGGCACAGACCGGCGGCCTCGATGCGCACCAGCAGTTCGCCGGGACCGGGATCACCCAGGTCGAGTTCGCTCACGCTGATCGGCTTCGACTTCGCAAAGGGCGCAGCCTGCCCGATTCGTTCCAGTACGGCCCCACGAATCCTCATGCGCCAGACGCTACTCCACGGGCCCGCGGATACGCAGCGGATGAACCTTCCCAGACAGTCGAGAATCTGCTTCGATGGGACCGGATAGGAGCACCCATGAACAGCACGTCCCACACCGCGGGCAACCGCGGCCTCAACAGCGTGGTGACCCGGTTCTTCGGCAACGTCGCCCGCGCCTACGACACCGCCGCCCTGCAACGCGCGGTGTATCTGCCGCCGCAGGATCAGGTGATCACCGAACTGCGCGCGTCCGGATCGCGACGGATCGCCGACATCGGTTGCGGCACCGGCATTCTCACCGCGCGGATCGCCCGCGAACTGCACCCCGAGGTGGTCTACGGGGTCGACGCCTCCACCGGCATGCTCGACCAGGCCAGGGCCCGCTCCGCGGCGGTGCACTGGCGCACCGCGGCGGCGGAGAAGCTGCCGCTCGGGGCCGGCGAACTCGACGCGATCGTCTCCACCAGCGCTTTCCACTTCTTCGATCATCCGGTGGCGCTGCGCGAGTTCGCGCGGGTGCTGGTGCCGGGCGGATTGATCGCCATCGCGACGATGCATCCGGCCGCGCCCGCCGCGCGGCCGATCCAGCGCCTGACCCGCAGTCCGCTGTTCCCCGCGCACGCGCCCTCCCCGCGTGAGACCCGGAAGCTGCTGGGGGACGCCGGATTCGAGGTGGTCGATCAGCGCAAGGTGAGCCGGCCGATGCCGGAATGGCTGATCCCGGACGTGATCACGGTGGGCCGCCTGCGGTCCGCGTGAGTCGAACTCCGGGCGTTCAGTGGCCCGGTGTGTCCGAGCCGCGGAAGCACACGGTCATGCGGCGCTTGTCCCAGACGACCCAGACCGCGCCCTGATCGTCGCGCGGGCAGTTCGCGCCGCTGGTCGTGTCGGTCAGCACGGCGGTGACCCGCACGACGTTGGCGCCCTGGGTGCCGCACGCCACCTTGGCGGGCTCGTCCATGTCGGCCGTGTCGTAGCAGAATCCGGCGCGCCAGTCGAAGCCGAGGCACAGGTGGTAGATCAGATTGCCGGAGCGGTCGCGGCGGCTGGACTCGAGTTTGTAGAGCGGATCGGTGCACGCGCCCGGACCGGTCTGCAGGACACGGTAATTCGCGTCCACCGTGTTGCAGTCCGCCTGCACGGGACTGCCGGGCTGCCACGCGGTGCGGCCCTGCGCGTCGGTGGTGCGCTCCATCGGCACCTCGACACAGTCCCCCGGCTTCAACAGTGACATCGGATCGGGGGCAACGGGTTTCGTACTCGTCGGGGTCGTGACGGCCGCCGCCGGAATCAGCCCCGGCGCGGCGGGCACGGCCGTGCCCGCGACGGTGTCGCCGGTCGGCGGGCCGAGAACCGGAATCATGGTGGCGATCAACACCACCCAGCCCACCACGGCCATGGCGGGCGCCAGCACCCGCGCCACGAACAGCGCGCGCCGCGCCCCGGAGCCTCCCCCGGACCGGCGCACCCGCGCGATCGCCCACCCGCCCCCGGTGGCCGCCGCGCACAACAGCGCCACGGCCGTGCATATCAGCACAGATTGCACGTCGAAACTCCCCACCCCACACGTGGAATCGCCTACAATTTTCCATCCCGCTGCGCCTGCAAGCTATCGCACCTCCCGAACCGGGGCAATGTGACGAACCCCGAACCGGTTGTAGCCGAGCGGTATCCGAGCGGGGCGGCTCGAGAAAGAAGTCGCGGTGAAGTCCACGCCGGTGGCGCCCGGTCGTGAGTGGCCACCGCCCACCCCGGGCCGCTCGGATAGCGCCTGTCATCGGCACCGGCGCGGTTCGACGACCTCGGAGCCGCCGGGGCAACGACGGCACGGTATCGGGGCGGCGCGCGTGGCACGTGCGGCATTCGCGCCGGTTTTCGCGGAGGATGGGGATATGGGTGGTGTTCCCGCACGACTTGCGACCGGATTGGTGGTGCTGGCGGTGGCCGCCGGCTGCGGTACCGAGGACGAGTCGCCGCCACCGGCGGCCACCGCGGTCACCACGGCGACGAGCGTGCCCGCGGGGAGCGTGGACCTGGAGGCCGGGCAGGAGATCGCGCAGGGGCTCGAGACGCCCTGGGGGCTGGCGTTTCTGCCGGACGGGACCGCGCTGGTCAGCGAGCGGGATTCGGGGCGGATCCTGCGGGTGGTGACCGGGGCCGCGCCGGAGCAGGTGTACCAGGTGCCGGGGGTCGAGGCGGCGGGTGAGGGCGGGCTCATGGGGCTGGCGGTGTCGCCGGACTACGCTCGGGACGGGTACCTGTACGCGTATTTCACCGCGGCCGAGGACAATCGCATCGTGCGGTTCCGGCTCGACGGGCAGCCGGAGGTGATCTTCAGCGGAATCGCCAAGGCATCCAATCACAATGGGGGTCGCATAGCGTTCGGGCCGGACGGGATGCTGTACGCGGGCACCGGGGACGCGGCCGAGGCCGAGCGATCCCAGGACGCCGGGAATCCGGACGGGAAGATCCTGCGGCTCACCCCGGACGGAGCGCCCGCCCCGGGGAATCCGACCCCGGGATCACCGGTGTACAGCCTCGGGCATCGCAACGTGCAGGGGCTGGCGTGGGATCGCGACGGGCGGTTGTTCGCAGCCGAGTTCGGGCGCAACGCCTTCGACGAGATCAACCTGATCGAACCCGGGCGCAACTACGGGTGGCCCGTGGTGGAGGGTCGCGGCGATACCCGGGACGGCCGCTTCACCGACCCGGTGGTGGTGTGGAAACCGGCCGACGCCTCCCCCTCCGGTATCGCCATCGCCGGAAACACGCTGTACGTGGCGGGATTACGCGGGGAACGGCTCTGGGCGGTCCCGCTGACCGACGGGCGGACCGGTGAACCGCGCGCCTGGTTCGACGATCGCTACGGGCGGCTGCGCGCGGTCGCCGTCGCACCGGACGGCGCGCTGTGGCTGGGCACGTCCAATCATGACGGCCGCGGCGACGCGCGCGCCGGAGACGATCGACTGCTCCGCTTCCCCGCCCGCTGAGCTCCCGGCCGAGTTCGGCTGCCGCACGGCCCGGTTCGCCGCACGTCGTCCCGGCCACCCAGGCGGCACGATCAGCCCGCGGACTCCGCCTTCTCGAGCTTCGCCGCCGCGCCCGCCGTCACCGCGGGGGTGTCTGCCAGCGGCGGCGGCCACTGCTCGGGCCGCACGTTGACGGGTTTCGCGCCCGGATTTCCGGCCCAGTCGACCTGCACGCCGACCCACGCCTTGGGTCGTTCGAAGCTGATGTCCTTGGCCTCGAAGACCGCACGGCGGAAGGAGATCTCGCCGAAGAAGTCGCCGCCGGTGAAGACCACCGCGCGCCCGCCCAGCACCGCGTCGGCGAAGGAGATGCGCCCGTGCAGCTCGGCGCGGGCGAAGGACACCTCGCGGGTGCGCCCGGCCCGCCACCGGGACTTCGCGCCGAGTTGCGCGCAGTCGAACGCGGTGGCCTCGGCGAAGAACCGGGTGGCGATGAAACTCGTACGCGGGCCGGTGAATTCGGCGCTGGTGAAGGTCACGCGGTCGCCGTCGAACATGCAGCGCTCGAAGGAGGTCAGATCGGCGGTGAACTCCGCGCCGGCGAAACCGGTGCGCTCCCCGGCGAACCGGGCGCCGGTGAAGGCGGTGCGCCCACCGCCGAAGACGGCGTTGTCGAAGGTGACCGAACCACCGAAGGTGGCGTCGATGAAGGTCGTTCCGGCGCTGTCGCGTTCGGATCCGGCGATATGGGTGTGGGCGAACACCGCGTGCTCGAAGGTGGTCTCCGAACCGCGGAACATGGCCCCGCGGAAGGTGACCCGCGCTCCCAGGAACCGCGCCCGCTCGAAGCTGGTGACGCGCGACCCGGTGAATCCGGCATTGGTGAATCGGGTGCTGCGGCCCGCGAACACGGCATCGGAGAAGTCGGCGTTCTCGAACACGGCGTCGGAGAAGTCGAAATCACAGGTGGACCACGAACTCTCGGCGCTGCGCCGGATCCGGTCCGCGATCACCCGCACGATCGTGTCACGCACCTGCCTGTCGTTCTGCCGGAAGTGGTAGACCCGCTCCACCGCGGTCCCGGAATCCTCGATGCGCTGGGATTTGGACACCAGGTGGCTGATGCCCTCGTCCGGCGCGTACGGCAGCCGCAGATACCCGCACAGCACGTCGACGCACTGCTGGCGCCTGCCCCGCTGGGAGAACTCGTCGGCCACCCCGGCCATCGCGTAGACCCCGGCGATGCGCACGGCCACATCGGAATCACCCAGTTGCTTGGCCGCGGCGCCGAACAGGTCCGCGAAGCGCCCGCGTTCGAGATCGCGCTGCCGCCGATACGCCACCACGAGCGCCACCGCGAACCCGATACCGGCGGCGATGGCGAGCGCGATCTTGGTGAGCTCCACCTGATTCGGCGTCTCGTCCCGCGCGCCGAGCAGGTTCCACAGCAGCCACCAGGTGCCGCCGAGCAGGGCCACCGCGGCCACTATCGCGGCCAGCACCGAGAACAACAGCGCCGACCGATTGACCGTCCGGCTCACCCACCCACCGAACCTCGCCCACCACCGCATAGCGGTAGGATAGCGATCGGCTTCGCGAAACGCACAGCTTGGACCGATACGCGGTCTCGGGCAGTACGTTTCGCGCCGGCGCCGGCTCGCGAGGCCGTGGTTCGCGCCGGTGGGCCGTCGCGGGACGACGGCTCCGGCGATCGGCCCGCTAGGGCAGTTGCGGTTCGGTGACCTCGGCCGCGACCGGGATCGTCTCCACTCGCCGCCGCAGCCCGAGACCGGCCGCTCCCAGGCAGGCCACGGCCACCGCGCCGACGAACCACGGGAAGATGTTCTCGATGCCCCAGGTCGTGGCCGCCCAGCCCGCGAGCACCGTCGGCAGCGCCATGGCCGAGTAGGCGAGCAGGTAGTAGGCCGACATGGTCTCGCCCCGCTTGTGGTGCGGCACAACGTTGGACAGGTGGCGCAGCGATCCGCCGAAGCCCAGGCCGAAGGTCGCGCCGAGCGCGAATCCGGCCAGCAGCACCAGGCCCCAGCGACCGGTGGACAGCGCCGGAATGGTCAGCATCAGCGCCACCGCCATGCCGATGTCACCGGCGATCGCGGCCCGGCGCGCCGGGATGTCGGTGGCGAACAACTGTGTGATCGCACCGGCCAGCGCCGTGGAGGCCACCACCGCGCCGCCGAAGACCAGGTTGTGGATGCCGGTCTGGGCCGCGGCCAGCGAGGGATACAGCGACAGCAGCACCCCCAGCACCGACCAGGCGGCCATCACGCCCAGCGCGGAGAACCAGAAATCACCGCGAATCTCCTGCGGCACGGCGGGTTTGGCGATCCGGATGCGGCCGTTGGTGCGCGCGGTGTGCGGTTCGCGCAGCAGCAGCACGCCCGCGGCGATGATCAGGCAGACCAGTGTGATGATGACGTACGGGGTGCGCAGCGGATGCGGGGCGTACTGCGCCAGCACCGCCGAACCCAGAATCGCCACGGCCATACCGACATTGAAGGCCACCCCGGAGAGCTGACCCGACCGCGCGCCGCGCTGGGGCCGCAGATCCAGCAGCGCCGCCGCGCCGGCCACCACGATCGCGCCCACCGCGGTGCCGTGCAGGGCGCGGGCGATCAGCAGCATGGCCACGTTGTCCGCGAGCAGGAAGACCACCAGGCCCGCGATCATGATGCCGAAAGCGCCGAGCAGCACCGGCTTTCGGCCGACGACGTCGGAGATGCGGCCCGAGACCAGGACCGCGGCCAGCGCGGCGACGGCGTAGACCGCGAAGACGAAGGTGGTGGTCAGCGGGGAGAAGTGCCACTCCTGCTGGTACAGGCCGTAGAGCGGGGCGGGCGCGCCGGATACCCCGAGCGCGACTCCGCTGGCGGCCAGCACCAGCGCGTACGCCCACGTTTGGCTGCCCTGTGTGTCGACCCGGCCCGGGTGCGTCACTGACGCTGCCATCGAACCCTCCATCAGGTAAGTTTGATAATGATCGAACCTGACGCTACTCCTGGTTCGATCGTCGTCAAACCCGATATCCGAGTGAGGTAGCTCATGGCAGACATCGAAGCGCTGCATTACGAGTCCCCCCTGCCCGCCGTCCTGCCGGTGGCGCCGCTGCCGACCGTGCTGGGCGCGCTCCAGGACCCGGTGCGCCTGGAAATGCTCCGCCGCCTGGGCAACGCCGGCGGACCGCTGCGCTGTTCGGCACTGTACGAGACCATCGGCAAGTCGACCGCCGCCCATCACTTCAAGATCCTGCGCGAGGCCGGGCTCACCGAACGGGTGATGATCGACGGCCAGACCTGCCAGCGCCTGCGGTTCGACGACGTCGACGCCGCCCTGCCCGGACTGCTGTCCGCCGTTCTGGGGGCGGCGAACCGGGTATCGGAGTGATTCCGCCGCCCGGGTGCGCTAGTTTCGGAAAATGCGCATTCGTGCGGCGAGATCCGACGACCTCCCCACCCTTCAGCACATCGAGGCCGCGGCCGGAGAACCCTTCCGGACCGTAGGCATGACCGAGATCGCGGAGGATGATCCGCCCACCATCGAAATGCTGGAGGAACACCGCCGCGCGGGGCGCGCCTGGGTGGCCGTGGACGACGACAGTGACACCCCGATCGCCTACCTGATCAGCGAGGAAGTGGACGAGACCGAGCACATCGGCCAGGTCTCGGTGCACCCCGACGCCGCGCGCCGGGGCATCGGCCGCGAACTCATCGAACACGCGGGGCAGTTCGCCCGCGACGCCGGCCTCGGCGCGCTGACGCTCACCACGTTCGTCGAAGTGCCTTGGAACGCACCGTATTACGAGCGCCTGGGCTTCCAGATCATCGACGACGAGGACCTGACGCCCGGCCTGAGCAAGATTCGCACCCGCGAAGCGGAGTACGGGCTGGATCGCTGGCCGCGCACGGTCATGCGGCGCGACCTCTGAATCCTGAGGGTGCCGCTTGGTCGGTGCGGGCCGCCACCGCGCCGTTCGCAGTGCGCCCGCGCCCGCCGGGCGACGGGCCGCGGACCCGCTCCGGCGGCGAAACGACTCCCCCGGCAGTCCGCACCCACGGCTAGGCTGCGGCGGGTGAGCGATCGGATTTGGGACGGCGTGCGCGAGCGCGTCGCGGCACTCGGGCGTGCGAACAGCTCGGTTTTCGGCATGCAGGGCCACCGGTTCGAGCTCGAACCGGTGCTGTCGCCCGGCGAGGTCGCCGAACTCGAGGCGCAGATCGGCACGCCGTTGCCCGCGGACTACCGCGCCTTCCTGCTCGAGGTCGGCGCGGGCGGCGCGGGTCCGTCCTACGGGTTGTTCCCGGTGCGGCGGGTCGACGGCCGCTGGTGCTGGGACGGCGACGGCGCGGATCTGACCGAACTCGGCAGGCTGGCCGAACCGTTCCCCGCGCGCGGGCCGGACCGGGAATTGCTCGCCGGCCTGCGCGCCGAGGAGCCTGATGAAGCGGACTTCGACGATGAGGACGAGTTCGATCTCGTCTACGAAGCCTGGGACAACCGCTACACCGCCGTGTGGTGGAGCGACGATCTGACCGCGGGCGCCGCCGCGATCTGCCACCTGGGCTGCGCCATGCGCCAGTGGCTGGTGATCACCGGCCCGCACGCGGGCCGGATCTGGTCCGACGACCGCGTCGACGGGGCCGAAATGACCCCGCTACTGGACGATTCCGGCGCGCCGATGACCTTCACCCGCTGGTACATGAGCTGGCTCGACGAGGCCGAACGACTGACATCCCCCGAATCAGAGCCCGCGACCTGATCGCACACCACCCGCCACCGCACAAACTGATCCGGGCCCGGTCCCGTGCGAAGTCGTACAACACCGGGATCTGCGCGGTCCCCGCAGACCCGGTCACCGTGGCTGGTGATTGGGGCCGAACGCCGCAGCGGTTGTCCGGCATTCTGGTGGACGTAGCCGAGCTGAACTCGGTGCTGGTCGATTCCGGTGGGCCGGCGACCTTCAACCGCTGGTACGTTCGCCGGCCATCCGACCGAAGCCACACCTGCCACCGCACAAGCTGATCCGGGCAGGACCGGGCGTACTCGACCGCACCGGGCCCCGCGCGGCAACGCCGCGCGGGGCGAAACCCGTGCAGCTCAGCGCAGGATGCCCGCCCGGCGGGCGTCGTTGATCCAGGACGGGAACTCGCCCAGCAGGCGGTCGTAGAGCTCGCCGTCGCTGACCGTGTCGATGTCGTCGACGGCGAAGAAGCCGACGTTGTCCACGCGGCGGCCCGCCATGGTGTCCAGTTGCTCGAGGACGCCGTAGCCCGCCTTGCTGCCCAGGCCGATGAACTGCCAGAAGATCGGTTCCTCCACGGCTGCACGGAGTTCGGCCTCGATCTCGTTGTTCTTGTAGACGCCGCCGTCGGAGAAGAACAGCACCAGGGTCGGCAGCGGCAGCGGTTCGTGCCGGACCTGGGCGCGCACCTCCGCGATGACCTTCTGCTCCTCGTTCTGGATGCCTATCTTGCGCATATCGATCTGGCCGGGTTGCAGCTTCTTGCGGCCCGAGCCGGGCAGGATCTTGAACTCACCGCCGCGCACGTGCAGCGAAAGCCACTGCGGCAGATCGGCGATGGTGAGATCGGGCAGGCGCGCGCAATTGCTGGCGAACGTCCAGGCGGCCATGGTGCCGTTGTCGTCGAGCTGCGCGGCCACCGCCGCCATGCGCTCCACGACACGGTGTACCACCTGCTTGCTGTAGAGCATGGCCATCGAACCGGACGCGTCCAGCACGATGATCACCCGCGCGGTCAGTTGCGGCACACCGTGTTTGGCGAGCGAGACCGCCACCTGCTCCTTGCGCAGCGACAGCCGCTTGCGCATGTCGACCGGCAGCCGCTCCTCCCCCTTGGTCAGGCGCACGCCGGGCGCGGGCGCACCGGCGGCGGCCGGCGCGGGAGCCATCCCCGGGCCGGGCGGCGGCGCGTACCCCGGCGCGGGAGGCGGCGGCGCGAAGCCCGGCGCGGCTGGCGGGGGCGCGAAACCCGGCGCGGCTGGTGGAGGCGCGTACCCCGGCGCGGGTGGGGCGTATCCCTGCCCCGGCGGCGGGAATCCCGGCGCGGGCGGCGGTACCTGGCCCGCCGGAGGCGGGGGCGCGAAACCCTGGCCCGGGGGCGGGAATCCGGGAGCCGGGTGCTGGGGCGCTGCCGGGACCGGCGGTTCCTCCTTGTCGACGCTGATGCCGAAATCGGTTGCCAGGCCGGCTAAGCCGCTGGACCAGCCCTGGCCGACCGCGCGGAACTTCCAGCCGGGGCCGCGACGGTACAGCTCACCGCAGAGCATGGCGGTCTCGGCGCCCGCGGCGATGTCGAAGCGGGCGATCTCCGCGCCCGCGGCGTCCAGCAGGCGCAGGTGCAGACCGGGCACCTGCCCGAAGGAACCGCCATCGGCGGAGGCGCACACCGCGATTCGGTCGACGACCGGTTCGACCGCCGCGAGATTCACGTCCAGGCCGTCGACGGTGTCGCGCTTGCCGAGATGGCGTACCGCGCCACTGGCGTGTCCGGGCTGGTTGTAGAACACGAAATCCGCGTCCGAACGCACCCGCCCGTCCTGACCGAGTAGAAGCGCCGACACATCTACATCGGGTACCCCTGCCCCGCCCGACCACGCCAGGACCGCTCGCACCGCACTCGCGGTAACGGGCACATTCGCACCTTTGCTGAGGTTCGTCACCCGTGTCAGTCTGCCCGCTTCCCGCGAATCCCGACACCGTCCTCGCGAACAGCACATAGTCTGCTGCGCGAATTGATCCGGCAAGTCGAAGGAAACCATGATCCCTGCCCGGCCGAACCCCACATCCGCAGGCTCCATCCGGCGCTGGTTCGCCGCGATCGCCGTCACGATCACCGCGTTCGCCGGGGTGGCCGTCGCGACGGGAACAGCTGCCGCGGAACGGATTCCGACGCCGGATCACGACTCCTTCTACGACGCCCCGCCGAATCTAGGCACGTACGCCAACGGCACGGTGCTCAAGTCTCGCACCGTGGATCCGTACGGCGTGGACGCGGCGCCGCTGCTGCGGGTGTGGCAGGTGCAGTACAGATCCTCGGACGCGAACGGCGCGCCGAGCACCGGCGTCGTCACGATCGCGGTGCCCATCGTGCCCTGGACCGGCCCCGGCGCGCGCCCGCTGCTGAGCTACCAGGTCGCCGAGGACAGCCTCGGAATCGACTGCACCACTTCCTATTCCGTCCGAGCCGCGTTCGCCGCCGGGTTCAACAACACCAACGGCGAGGCCCTGGGCGCCCTCGCCCTGCTGCACCGCGGCTGGGCCATCGTGCTCCCGGACTACCAGGGCCCCGACCAGCGCTTCCTGGATGGGCCGCAGGGCGCGCACGGCGTGCTGGACGGCATCCGCGCGGCCCGCGCGTTCGCCCCGGCCGGTCTGGGCGCCTCCCCCGTGGGCCTGCTCGGCTACTCCGGCGGCGGCTACGCCACCAGCTTCGCGGCCGGGGCCCAGCCGGAGTACGCCCCCGAACTCCCCGTGGCCGGGGTCGCCATGGGCGGGCTGCCCGCCGATCTGATCAGCGCGCTGCGATCCACCAGCGGCACCTACAGCGCCGGGCTCGGCCTGCTGACGCTGTCCGCGCTGGATCGCATCGCGCCCGAGGCGAACATCCCCGCCCTGCTCAACGAGCGCGGCCGCACGGCCCTGGCGCAGAACCGGCGCGCCTGCGGCCACGATTTCGGGAGCAAGTACGCCTTCAGCCACCTCGACGACTACGCCGCCGCCCCCGGCCTGGCCACCCATCCCCGAATCACCGCCCTGGCCAACCGCTTCCGCCTCGACGCCAACACCCCCGGCGCCCCCGCCTTCGTCTGGCACTCCACCGGCGACGACTCCCTCCCGATCGCGGGCACCGACGCCGCGGTAGCCGCCTGGTGCGGCGCCGGCGCCCGCGTGAGCTATGTCCGCACCAGCACCCCCACCCACCTGGTCTCGGCCCTGAGCGGCGTCGCCGACGCCCTGCACTTCCTGGACGAACGCTTCGCCGGCGTCCCGGCTGCGCAGGGCTGCCAGTAACCCGGACCAGTACGCCCACAACACATCTCCGGCCCTAGGCCACTCGCGGACGGCACCCACGCCGCCGACACGGACGGCGTGGTCGAGCACGCCGGCCCGTGGGCAGCGGCGACGCCGACCGGACGCGGGGCCCCTCGCGCAGCGGCTCGGCGGTCGGCAGCACCATCCGGCGGTCGTCGGCACGAGACCGCGGGTCCGGCACATACCCGAGTGGCCGTGCCCTGGCCTGCCAGGCATTTCGGCGAGCACCGCCGCGGGCGCCGGCCGCCTGACTCGATTGGCAGACCGCGCCTGCTCGGCAGATGCTGTGTCGAACTCGAGGCAGAACGAGAGTGGAGGGCGGCGCGGGCTCGGCGGGCGCTGCAGCGGCCCGAGTGCCAGAGCGACCGCCAGTCGACGCCGGACGCCACGTGGCGCCCGAGCGAGCGGCTTTCTCGCACAGCCGGTTCGGACGCACGCTCGGCCGACACCCCTCGGCGCGAATCGGGTCGCGCGGCGCGAGCCCGGCACGCGACCCGTCAGGGGCGGGGGTGGGCGCGGCGGTGCTGGATCGCCCACCAGATCTGGACGGCGGAGTGGGGGGTGCGCAGGTCCGCCCCGGTCAGTTCCTCGAAGCGGGACAGGCGGTAGCGCACGGTGTTCTGGTGGACGATCAGGGCGTCGGCGGTCGCCTCCACGCGCATACCGAGGTCGAAGAACCGTTCCACGGTGTCGATCACGGTGCGCGCCTGATCGCCGGCGCCCAGCGGATCGAGGTAGCGGCGGGCCAGCTCCTCGCCGAGATCGCTGTCGGCCAGCACGGCGGGCAGCACGCCGAGGGCGCCCAGGTCCGCGGCGCCGGTGCGGCCGTACACCTGCGCGGTGGACAGCATCCGGCTCGCCAACCGGAACGAGCGGTCGAGCTCGCCGAGCCGGACCGGCGGGCCGAGGCCGACCAGGCCGGTCGTCTCCACCGGGTGGCCGCTCTCCAGGAAGCCCGCCAGGTCGCCGTCGACGACGGTGTCGAGGCCGCGCAGGGCGCGAGGGGGCTCGCCGCGCAGCACCAGGCGCAGGGCCGACCCGGCGGCCCGATCGTCCGGCCGCGCGCGAAAGGCCCGGTAGGAGCGCTCGACATCGAGACCGTAGTTCTGCGCGCCGATATGGATGTCGGCGGGACCGAGCCCGCCGAGCAGGAGCCCGCGCGCGTACTCGGCGCGCTGATCCCGATCGTGCTGGGCCAGTTCGATCTCGACGTCGCGATGCCCGCCGGTGTAGTGCCCGGCCGCCTCGTCCACGATCTCGAGCAGATCGTGGGTCAGCTCCAGCATCGCGCGCGGCCCGACCCGCACGGTCCGGCCGGATTCGGTGAAGTCGTCCAGCAGCTCGCGCACCGCGATGCGCCAGCCGTTCTGCACCTCGGCCAGTGAAATGCCCTGCCGGGCACGGGTTTCCCCGAACTCGCGGATGGCGCGCAGGTCGTCCGCGCCGAGCGGGCCGCCGTCGCGCAGCGCGATCAGCAGCCGGGACAGGATGCCGACGGTCGCGGTGACCGTCGACGCGGTGGGCAGGGCCGCGTAGGCGGGCATCTCGGCGCGGGCGCGCGCGACCACCCGGGCGGCGAGCTGCTCGGAGTGGCCGAGCACGTGCGCGGCCAGCCGACGCTTGGCCGGCGATCTCGAGGCATCCCTGGCGGCTGTCATAGCACTGCCGAGGCTACGTCCACCCTTTGGAAAAACCAACAAAACGGACAAGTCATAGTCCGGCTCCTTCTCCATGGCCCAGGTCACACCCCCGCGGCGATACTCGTCACACCGACCATCGCTGTTCGACGAAGGATCCCGATGTACTTGACCCAGGGCCTGCACCGAGGCGCCCAGCAGCACCCCGACGCGCCCATGACCATCTGCGGCGACCGCACCCGCACCTTCGCCGAGACCAAGGACCGCGTCGCGCGGTTCGCCGGCGCGCTGCGTGAGCTGGGGGTCGGGTCCGGCGACCGGGTGGCCATGCTCGCGCTCAACTCCGATCGCTACCACGAGTACCTGCTCGCGGTGCCGTGGGCCGACGCCGTGCTCAATCCGGTCAACACCCGCTGGAGCCCGGACGAGATCGCGTACTCGCTGCGGGATTCGGGCACCGAGGTGCTCGTGGTCGACGACGCCTTCGCGGCCATGGTGCCCGCCATCACCGAGCGCTGTCCCGAACTGCGCGCGGTCATTCACGGCGGCGCGCAGCCGACCCCCGAGGGACTGCTCGCCTACGAGGAGCTGATCGCGGCCGCCACCCCGATTCCCGACGCCCGTCGCGGCGGCGAGGCCCTGGCCGGGGTGTTCTACACCGGCGGAACCACCGGCTTCCCCAAGGGCGTCATGCTCAGCCACAACAACCTCGCGACCTCCGCGCTGGGCGGGGTGTCCAGCGGCTTCCTGTTCGCCCCGCGCGGGCGATTCCTGCACGTGGCGCCCATGTTCCATCTCGCGGATCTGGCCGGCTGGTACGGCGCGCTCATGCTCGGCGGCACCCACGTCATGATCCCGATGTTCGACCCCGTCGCGGTGCTGTCCGCCATCGAGACCCATCGCGTCACCGACACCGTGCTGGTGCCGCTCATGATCCAGGTGCTGGCCGACCACCCCGCGATCGGTGACCACGACCTGTCCAGCGTCGAGCACGTGATGTACGGCGCCTCACCGATTTCCGCGCCCGTACTCGAACGCGCGATGAAGGCGTTCCCGCAGGCCGGCTTCACCCAGGCGTACGGGATGACCGAGCTCGCGCCCATCGCCACCCTGCTCGGCCCGGCCGATCACGCCGCGGGCAAACTGCGCTCGGCCGGTCGCGCGGCGCCGCACAGCGAGATTCGCATCGTCGACGCCGACGGCGCGGAGGTGCCGCGCGGCACGGTCGGTGAGATCACCGTCGCCGGCGGGCACGTCATGCTCGGCTACTGGAACAAGGCCGAGGAGACCGCGACCGCGGTGCGGGACGGCTGGATGCACACCGGCGACGGCGGCTACATGGACCCCGAGGGCTACGTCTACATCGTGGACCGGCTCAAGGACATGATCGTCACCGGCGGCGAGAACGTGTACTCCGCCGAGGTGGAGAACGCGGTCGCCGGGCATCCCGCCGTCGCGGCCTGCGCGGTCATCGGTGTGCCGGACGAGGAATGGGGCGAGCGGGTGCACGCGGTGATCGTGTGCCAGCCGGGCGCGAGCCTGACCGCCGAGGACCTGCGCGAGCACGTGAAGGCCCTGATCGCGGGCTACAAGGCCCCGCGCACGATCGAAATCGTCGACGCCCTACCGGTGTCCGGCGCGGGCAAGATCCTCAAGCGCGATCTGCGCGCGAAGTACTGGGACGCCACCGGTCGCCAGGTGCACTGACGCCGGGTTCCGTTGGGCCGGATGGGATCCCGGCCCAACGCGTCGGGGTGGCGAGGTTGGGACGTCACCCCGCGCGATGTGCCTCGACCTGCCGCACAACGGCCCCGTCGCCGCGGTCGGATTCGAGCCCGAACCCGTCGGGCTCATCGCACCGAAAAGGCCGTGTGCCGCAACCCGAGCCGGTTGCGGCACACGGCCTTTGCACGCTTTACGCGCTATTCGACCAGCCGCCGGACCACGGCCGGCAGGTCGCGGTTGCGCCGGTACGGTCCCGCCACCGCCGCGCCGAAGGGCCGCGACAGCAGCGTGGCGGCGATCCGCGACACCTCGTCGGTGGTCACCTCGTCGATACGCGCGAGGGTCTCCGAGACGCTGCGGTGATTGCCGTAGCTGAGTTCGCTGCGCCCGATGCGGTTCATGCGCGAGCCCGAATCCTCCAGGCCCAGCACCAGCCCGCCGCGCAGGGAACCCTTGGCGCGGGCACATTCGGCATCGGTGATGCCGTTCACGGCAACATCTTTCAGCACATCGCGCGCGAGTTTGGCCACCTGGCCGAGGTTTTCGGGCTGGCAGCCCAGGTACACCGAGAACGCGCCGGTATCGGCGAAGGTGTCGACGCTGGAGTACACCGAGTACGCCAGGCCGCGCTCCTCCCGAATACGCTGGAACAGCCGCGAACTCAGCCCGCCGCCGAGCACGGTGTTGAGCACCGAGAGCGGCCAGCGCTTGTGGCCCTCGTGCCTGCCGAACGCGCGGGTGCCGAACACCAGGTGCGCCTGCTCGCTGTCGCGGTACATGCGGATCAGCTCCGGATCGGCGCGCGGGCGGAACTTGCCCTCGCGCCGCGGCGCGGGCTCGCGCACCGGATCGAGCCGGGCGGCGAAGGCGCGGTGCACCAGCTCCACCGTGTGCTCGTGTTCGATGTTGCCCGCCACCGCGACCACCATGCGGTCCGGGCGGTACCGGCGCTGATGGAACGAGCGCAGCTGGGCCGCGCCCATCGTCTCGATGGACTCCACGCTGCCGATGACCGGGCGGCCGATCGGATGATCGCCGAACAGCGCGCTCAGGAAGGCGTCGCCGACCATGTCCTCGGGGTCGTCGTCGCGCATGGAGATCTCCTCCAGCACGACCTGGCGCTCGACCGCGACGTCCTCGGCCCGGCACAGGCCGTTGAGCACCACGTCGGTCACCAGATCGATGGCCATCGACAGATCCTCGTCGATGACGTGCGCGTAGTAGCAGGTCTGTTCCTTGGCGGTGAAGGCGTTGAGCTCACCGCCGACCGCGTCCATGGACTGCGCGATATCGAGCGCCGACCGGGTGGGCGTGGCCTTGAACAGCAGGTGTTCGAGGAAGTGCGCGGCGCCCGCGACCGAGGAACCCTCGTCCCGGGAACCGACCCCGACCCACACCCCGATGGAGGCCGAGCGGACCCCGGGCACGTGCTCGGTGACCACCCGAAGCCCGCCGGGCAGCACGGTTTTCCGCACGCCGGTATCGGCGAACGGCGCCTCGGCGGCGGAGCGGACCAACGCAGAACTCTTACCCGACAGTGGAGTGTCCTTCTTCCGAACCATGCTTCCCAACCCGCATGAGCGATGACCGATATTTTCGCGAATCCGCGAAAGCTCGTGGCCCCCTGCTCCGTTTCCGGAGCAGGGGGCCACAGAACCTTACGTCAGAGAACCGACAATCACTCGGCCGCGACTTCGGCGGCGACAGCGGTGTCCGCGGTGTCCGCGTCCTCGTCGACCGGAACCAGCGAGATCTTGCCGCGGTTGTCGATGTCGGCGATCTCGACGCGGATCTTGTCGCCGACGTTCACCACGTCCTCGACCTTCGCGACCCGCTTGCCGTTGCCCAGCTTCGAGATGTGGACCAGGCCGTCGCGGCCCGGCAGCAGCGAGACGAACGCGCCGAAGGCGGTGGTCTTGACGACCGTGCCCAGGAAGCGCTCGCCGACCTTCGGCAGCTGCGGGTTCGCGATGGCGTTGATCAGATCGATCGCCGCCTGCGCCGCGGGGCCGTTGGTCGCACCGACGTAGACGGTGCCGTCATCCTCGATCGAGATGTTGGCGCCGGTTTCCTCGGTGATCTGGTTGATGACCTTGCCCTTGGGCCCGATGACCTCACCGATCTTGTCGACCGGGATCTTGATCGCGGTGACGCGGGGAGCGTAGGGGCTCATGTCGTCCGGGGTGTTGATGGCCTCGGCCATGACATCCAGGATGGTCAGACGGGCGTCCTTGGCCTGGTTCAGCGCACCGGCCAGCACCTGCGACGGGATGCCGTCGAGCTTGGTGTCCAGCTGCAGCGCGGTCACGAACTCCGGGGTGCCGGCGACCTTGAAGTCCATGTCGCCGAAGGCATCCTCGGCGCCCAGGATGTCGGTCAGCGCGACGTAGCGGACCTCGTCCTCGCCCTTGTCGTTCTTGATGGTGTCCGACACCAGGCCCATGGCGATACCGGCGACGGGGGCCTTGAGCGGCACACCGGCGTTCAGCAGCGACAGGGTCGAGGCGCAGACCGAGCCCATCGAGGTGGAACCGTTGGAGGACAACGCTTCCGACACCTGACGGATGGCGTACGGGAACTCCTCCTGCGACGGCAGCACCGGCATCAGGGCGCGCTCGGCGAGGGCGCCGTGGCCGATCTCGCGACGCTTGGGCGAGCCCACGCGGCCGGTCTCACCGGTGGAGTACGGCGGGAAGTTGTAGTGGTGCATGTAGCGCTTGGAGGTCTCGGGCCCGAGGGAGTCGACCTGCTGCGCCATCTTGACCATGTCCAGGGTGGTGACGCCCAGGATCTGGGTCTCGCCACGCTCGAACAGCGCCGAACCGTGGGCGCGCGGCACGACCGCGACCTCGGCGGACAGGGCGCGGATGTCGGCCAGACCGCGGCCGTCGATGCGGAAGCCGTCGGTCAGGATGCGCTGGCGCACGAGCTTCTTGGTGACCGAGCGGAAGGCCGCGCCGATCTCCTTCTCGCGACCCTCGAAGGTCTCGGCCAGGCTGGAGAGCACATCGAGCTTGATCTCGTCGATGCGATCCTCGCGCTCGTGCTTGCCCGCGATGGACAGCGCCTCGTTCAGCTCCGACTTGGCGGTGCCGAGCACGGCCTCGAACACGTCGGACTGGTACGGCAGGAAGACCGGGTACTCGGCGGTCTCCTTGGCGGCGAGCGCGGCCAGGTCGGACTGCGCCTTGCACAGGCGGGCGATGAACGGCTTGGCGGCCTCGAGGCCCTGCGCCACAACGGTTTCCGTCGGCGCGGTGGCGCCGTCGGCGACCAGGGCGAGCACCTTGTCGGTGGCCTCGGCCTCGACCATCATGATCGCGACGTCACCCTCGACGACGCGGCCGGCGACGACCATGTCGAACACGGCGCCCTCGAGCTGCTCGACGGTCGGGAACGCGACCCACTGGTCACCGATCAGGGCGACGCGCACACCGGCGACGGGGCCGGAGAACGGCAGGCCCGCGAGCTGGGTCGAGGCGGAGGCGGCGTTGATGGCCACGACGTCGTACAGGTCCTTGGGATCCAGGGACATGACGGTCACGACGACCTGGATCTCGTTGCGCAGGCCGTCGACGAAGGACGGGCGCAGCGGCCGGTCGATCAGGCGGCAGGTCAGGATCGCGTCGGTGGAGGGACGGCCCTCGCGACGGAAGAACGAGCCGGGGATGCGGCCCGCGGCGTACATGCGCTCCTCGACGTCCACCGTCAGCGGGAAGAAGTCGAACTGGTCCTTGGGGTGCTTACCGGCGGTGGTCGCCGACAGCAGCATGGTCTCGTCGTCCAGGTAGGCGACGACGGAGCCGGCGGCCTGCTTGGCCAGGCGGCCGGTCTCGAAACGGATGGTGCGAGTGCCGTAGCTGCCGTTGTCGATCAGGGCGACGGACTCGAATACGCCGGGCTCGACCTCGGCGGCGGAACTGGTCACTGTTTCGGTCATTCTCTTCTCTCAACCTCTCGTCTTCGCCGAGTTCGAGCGCCCGTGCCGTGCACAGGGGCGATCCCGGCTGTTGTGTCCCCTTGACAGGGGGTGAGCAGTACCCGGCTCGGGCGCGCGGCGGCCCTCCTGGCCACCGGGCGCACACCCGGCCGTCTCCCCCCGGCTGTTCCGGGGCTGGAAACGGCGACGCAGAGGCGGTCATCGATCGAAGCTCTCCGGCGGCGCGTTCGTTCATCCTCTTGCTTGCGCGCCGAAAAGCCACTACCGAAGACCGACGCCACGCGACGGGTGCATACGGCTCTGTTGGCGTGCATCGGGCAGCGTTCACCAGATGCACGAAAGGCCAACGAGGAGATTCTATGCCTCCCCGCTGGCCGGTTCGTCAACTACCCGAGGTAGTCATGGGCTCGTCCCCGCCCAGGCGGGGAAAACTGCCCGTCGTGTCGCACACGTGCGACACGGGTGTCACGAAGATCAGCGACGTGGTGTCGCGACGATCAACGACGCAGGCCGAGACGCTCGATGAGCGAACGGTAGCGGTTGATGTCCTTGGCCTGCAGGTACTTCGAGAGGCGACGACGACGACCGATCAGCGCGAGCAGACCGTGCCGGGTGTGGTGGTCGTGCTTGTGCTTCTTGAGGTGCTCGGTCAGGTCGGCGATCCGCTTGGACAGCAGCGCGATCTGCGCCTCCGGGGAACCGGTGTCGGTCGGGTGCAGACCGTACTCGGCCAGGATGGTCTTCTTCTGCTCGGTGGTCAACGCCACTGATTCACTCCTGATTTCTCAGTCCGCGCTCGAAGGACCGGGACGAACCCGGGCGGGCGCCGCCGCGGACCGCAGCAAACCCGACGAGCCAGGGTACCGGACCGCTGACCTGGACCGGAAATCGGGTCCGGGCGCGAGCTACCGCTCGGCGGCCTGGTTCCGCGCGACGCCGTTCTCGGCCGCGTCCGCGGTGAGCACCTTGCGGGCCTCGTCCACGTCGGCGCCGATGGCCTCGACGAGTTCCTCGATGGACTCGAACCGGCGCATGCCGCGCAACTGCTCGACGAAGTCGACCGCGACGTGCTTGCCGTACAGATCGCCCTCGAAATCGAGGATGTGCGGCTCGACCGTGCGGTTTCGGCCGCTCTCGAAGGTCGGGTTGGTGCCGACCGAGATGGCCGCCGGGCGGCGGACCGCGCCGGGCTCGTCCAGCACGGTGAACCAGCCGGCGTAGACGCCGTCGGCCGGGATCGCGCTGTGCGGGACCGGGTTCACGTTGGCGGTCGGGAAACCGAGCCCGCGCCCGCGCCCGTCGCCGTGCACGACCTCGCCCTCGACCCGGTGCGGGCGGCCCAGCGCCTCGGCGGCCGCGGCCACGTCACCGGCGAGCAGGCAGGAACGGATATAGGTGGAGGAGAAGGTGACCGCGTGCTCGCCGAGCAGCTGCACCGCGTCCACGTCGAAGCCGTAGCGACCGCCCAGCTCGCGCATGGTCTCGACGGTGCCCGCGGCCTGCTTGCCGAAGGTGAAGTTGTCCCCGACCACGACCTCGGAGACATGGAGCTTGTTCACGAGAAGTTCTTCGACGTACTGCTCGGGGGTGAGCTTCATGAACTCGCGGGTGAACGGCATGACCACGAAGACGTCGATGCCCAGTTCCCGGGCCAGCTCCGCGCGGCGCGGCAGCGTCGAGAGCTGCGCCGGATGCGAGCCCGGCCGGATCACCTCGAGCGGGTGCGGATCGAATGTCATGAGCACCGACGGAACACCCCGGACCGCAGCGGATTTCACCGCACGGCTGATGAGCTGGGCGTGACCGCGGTGCACGCCGTCGAACACCCCGATCGTGAGCACGCATCGGCCCCACTCCGCGGGCATCTCATCGAGACTTCGCCATCTCTGCACACCGGAAGCCTACGCAAAGCGCGTCACAGACAGTATTCTCGCCTCGGTCGAATACCCGGACGGCCCGGAAGTTCACGTGGACGCCACGCCCGTCACCGCCCGTTCACACGCGCCTCGCAGCTGATCTACCAGCGGGCGCGCCAATGTGTGAAACCGGACCAGGTATGCCTAAGCTCGAGTACGTGCCCGGAAAACGAGACATCGCCACGCGCCGCGAGCTGGCCGATCCGTCCGCGCCTTCCGAAGCCGCGATCACCGCCGCCACCGCGAACAGCGTCGCCCCCGTGTTGTCCTCGGTCGCCCAGGATTACCTGAAGGTGATCTGGACCGCGCAGGAGTGGTCGCCGCAGGAGAAGGTCACCACCAAACTGCTGGCCGAGCGCATCGGCGTGTCGGCCTCGACGGTCTCCGAGGCCGTCCGCAAACTCGCCGACCAGGGTCTGGTCGAGCACGCGCGCTACGGCGCGATCACCCTCACCGAGGACGGCAGCAAGGCCGCGGTCGCCATGGTGCGCCGGCATCGGCTCATCGAGACCTTCCTGGTCAACGAACTCGGGTACGGCTGGGACGAGGTGCACGACGAGGCCGAGGTGCTCGAGCACGCGGTGTCGGAGACCCTGATGGCGCGCATCGACGCCAAACTCGGCTACCCCGACCGGGATCCGCACGGCGACCCGATTCCCTCGGTGGACGGCGCGGTGCCGACCCCGCCCGCGCGCCAGCTCAGCGACTTCCGCGACGGGGAATCCGGCCGGGTGGCGCGGATCTCCGATTCCGATCCGGCCATGCTGCGGTACTTCGACTCGCTCGGGATCGCCCTGGACACCCCGATCGCGGTGGTGGAGCGGCGCGATTTCGCGGGAACGATCGCGGTGCGGGTGGATCAGGAGCGCACGATCGACCTCGGCAGCATCGCGGCCGAGGCGATCTGGCTCACCAGCGAGAACTGAGTCCCCCGCGCGTTGCTCACGCGGCGGGATATTCGCCGGTACCCGGGCGGCAAGCACCTGCACCCGCGCGCCCCTTTTGATCCGGTGTCAACCGAACCGCGTTGCCCGACAATGGATCACGGGGCGGGCTGACAGCCGCCGGTGAGCGCTTCCGCGAGCGCGTGCAGGACCGAGTTGCGTGCGGCGGGACGCCAGGCGGCGATGTAGGTGATGGTCAGCGGGCGGGGGCGCAGCGGTCGCCAGGCCAGGCCCGGGGTCGCCGCGGCCGCGCGGGCCGAGCCGAGCCCGATCGCCGCGGGGCGCAGCGGCAGCAGGGCGAGCAGTTGCGCCTGACCGACCGCCAGCGCGCTGAGCATCACGGCCGCGCCGAGGTCGCGCAACTGGGCGAGCAGGCTGTCGTGCAACTCGGGGGCGGTGTTTCGGGGGAACATGATCAGTTCACGGTCGCGCAGCTGGGCGGGCTCGATGTGCGCACCGGCGGCCAGGGGGTGTTCGCGCGACATGATGATGCCGAGCTCCTCGGCCGCCAGCGGCGTGGACACCAGGTGATCGGGCAGGCGGACCGGCAGGCGCAACACCGCCACGTCCACGTCCTCGCGGTCGAGCAGGCGTAGCTGATCGGTGGCCGGTCCCCCGGTGAGCCGAACGCGCGCACCGGGTTCGCGGGTTTCGAGCAGCGTCTCGATGCGCGTGGCCAGCCAGCGCGGGGCCCCGTTCACCAGTCCGAGGCGCAGCAGGGCGCGTTCGGGATCGGCGACCGCCCGGGTCTCGCGCATCGCGGCCTCCGCGGCCTCGAGCACGCCCCGGGCGGCCTTCAGCAGCACCTCACCGGCGGCGGTGAGCTCGACCCCCTGCGAACCGCGAATCAGCAACGGCCCGCCCACATCTCGCTCCACGGCCCGAATCTGCTGACTCAGCGTGGGGGTCGAGATGAACAGGCGTTCCGCGGCACGGCGGAAGTGCAGTTCCTCGGCCACCGCAACGAAGTACCGCAACTGCCGCAATTCGACCACCCATGCACTGTAGGCGGCTCAGGTGTCGGTTCGGGGCCGAGCCGGTCAGCAGGGTGAGAAGTACTTGTGCAGCGGCGCGGGGACGCCGTCCGTCTTGGCCTTGTCCAGGCACACCTGGTGCGGGAAGACGACGTAGTTCTTCCAGCCGAAATCGGTGCCGCGGTGCACGATTCGCTGACTGTCGCCCGGCACGTTCCAGGAGATGACCGCCCAGGAGCCGTCGCAGTCGGTGACCGTCGGGGTCGCCTTGCGCAGGCCCTCCTCCACCGCCAGATCGTGCACGATGGCCTGGGACGCGCACAGCGGCTGCGGCGCGGGATCCTGGAATCGCAAGCGGCCGTTCACCACCTGCCCGGCCGTTTCCACGAACAGGGTGTGCAGCCCCTCCGGCGCGGGGTTGGTGCCCACGGGCGGATCCATGCCGAAGCGGTAGCAGCCCACCGGAACCGAGAACACGGCCTGGCCGTCGATGTCGGTCACCGCGTCCCAGCGCTGGCTCTCCGGGGTGCCCTCGGGCAGATCGTGGGTGGCCGGATCGCAGGGCCGGTAGAGCCGCAGGTGCACCGGCACATAGGGAATCGCGGTGCCGCCCAGGGTGGCGGTGCGGATCGCGACCGCGCCGTTGGCCGGGGTGGTCGGCTGGCCGCCCGGCGGAGCAGTGGTCTTGGAGACCGAGGTGAGCGACCAGGTGTTCGGCGCGCCGGGCGCCCCCGGCGTGGTCGGCGCGCCGGAGCCGGACGAGGTCACCGGCGCCGTCTCGGTGACGCTCACCGTCGAGGTCGTGCCGTCACCCGACGGCGGGTCCGTGGTGCCGCAGGCCGTGGCGGCCACCACGACACCGAGAGTGAGCACTGCCTGTACAAACCTGGAAACGTACATCGCAACCGTCCTTGGAGCCGCCCCCGATGCCGGTCCGTCGCCGGTCCGGGGACCCGGAATTACCTCGGCAATACCCCTTTCCGACAGCGACACTCGCCCGAACATGGTCATCGACATGATGAACGGGCACGCTCGCGCGTGTATCGCGATCGCGGGGAATCGGCCCGCCACGCCGAACGGCGGGCCGATGGGGCGGCGTCGTCGAACGCGCCCCCGCGTCGCGCCGGAAGCCCTTGCGGGGGCAGGCCGGCGCGGACTCCCGGTGGGTCAGCAGGCCGAGAAGTACTGCCGCATGGTCTCGGCGGGCGCTCCGGCCGCGGCGGCCTCGCTCCAGCAGGTGTCGTGCGGGAAGATCACGTAGTCGGCCCACTTGCCGTTGTCGCGGTGGACGATGCGAGCGCTGTCGCCGGGGGAATCCCAGCTGATGAACGCCCACGTGCCGTCGCAGTCCTTGACCGTGGCGGTGGCATCGCGTTGCCAGTCACCGATCGTCAGGTCCTTGACGACGTTCTGTACCGCGCAGGCCGACTGCGCGGAATCGGGCGGGGTGCTCACCACGACCGGGCCACCGCCGGTATCCGGCTCGCAGGCCGCGGCAGCGAGAACGACACCGATCGCGAACGCCGACTGCATAATTCGCTTGCCATAGCTGTTCATACCGAGTTATCTGTATGGCGCGCGCTCTGCGCAACGAGGGCGATGCCCCCAATTCCAGTGGCTCGGAGATCATTGCGCCGAACGGCGGTCTTCGAGTATGGCCAGCCGGATGTACAGCGGCGGCAGCAGCACCTCCAGGGCGGTCAGGGCCAGGATGAACGGGTGCGGCCAGCCGTACACCGCCACGGACAGGAAGCGGCCGAGCGCTCCCAGCAGGAAGATGCCGGCGAGCCAGCGCACCGCCCGGGTATCGATGACGGGGCCGCGCACCGCCCATATCCAGGCCAGTCCGTAGCCGACGAAGACCGCGCCGAAGAAGCGGCTCTGACTGTCCGGCGTCGCGGCCGCCGGGCCCATGTCCGGCACGGCCGCCTCCCCGATCGCCAGGTGCGCCAGACCGATTGCGACGCAGGCGTATCCGACGATCAGGCTCATCCACTTCAGGGTCGCGTGCGGCCACGCGGGGGCGGTGTTCGTGACGGTGTCGGCCGTTGCGTTCATGCGAACCTCCGGGGCTTGGGTGGACGCCACGTGGTTAGTAGACGTGCGTCTACTAACCGAGGCTACGACGCTAGTAGACACGCGTCAACTAAGCTGGCGCGATGACCCGCCGCCGCCTGCCGCCCGAGGAACGCCGCCGCCTGCTCGTGGACGCCGCCGCGGGACTGTTCGCCGAGCGCGACTATCCGACGGTGCTCATGGAGGACGTGGCGGCCGCGGCCGGGGTGTCACGGGCACTGCTGTACCGCCACTTCCCCAGCAAGCCCGACCTTTTCGCGGCCGTGTACCGGCAGGCCACCGCACAGCTGCTCGTGGACACCACTCTCGATCCGGCGCTGCCGTTCACCGAGCAGCTCGCCGCCGGCCTCGATGTGCACTTCGACTACTTCGAGGCCAACGCCCGCACGGTGATCGTGGCGAACCGCCTGCTGGCCGCCGACCCGACGATTCAGTCGATCATCACCGGCGAACTGAGCGAGCTGCGCGAACGCCTGCTGGACGTGCTGGGCGTGGAAGGCCCCGCCCGCCAACTGACTTCGACGGTCCTGATGAGCTGGCTGACCTTCGTGCGGGTCCTGACGGTGGAGTGGCTCGAGACCCCGGCGTGCCCCCGGCCGGTGCTACGTGACATCTGCGTGGGCGCGCTGCTCGGGGCGCTCGAACCGCTGCGCGCGGATGCCACAGACAGCTCGCCCTGACATCGAAGGCCCCGGCGCCCCACGGAACCGCTTCCCGGGAAGGCTCCGTCGCATCGCGTCGCGCGGCACCGCCGGAGTAGACGGCACCCCGGCTCGGGCAGGCGGAGACGGGGCCTCGACCGGGGTCGGGCGCGCGGTGTAATCCACTGCCGCACAGCATGACAGGGAATTTCCCGGGGACGGCGCGCGGTCACATGGCCGTCGGGCAAGCGGTCCTGGAGCACGCGGCGGCGAGCCGCCTCGGAGACGATGGGCGACCCGCCCCGTCGCGTTGCGCCGGGCTCAGAGGTTGGCCGGGCGGACGACCATGACGGACGACGCGCGCTTGCCGCTCTCCTGGAGGAGGGCTATCGCGTTGCCCTGCGCGTCGACGGCGGCGTAGACGCCGGGGATGCCGACCGGGTCCAGCCAGCGGCCGTTGCGGAGGTCGTCGGCCTGCTTGTCCTCGACCTCGCGCAGGGGGAAGGCGGCGCGGACCGCGGCGTCGATGTCCAGGCTCAGGAGAGGTTGCCCGGCCTCGGCTGCAGCTTCCAGGGCGGTCAGGGTGCGGGCGTGTTCGAGGGTGAAGGGGCCCACGCGGGTGCGGCGCAGGGCCGTGAGATGGCCGCCCACGCCGAGCTTTTCACCGAGATCGCGGGCCAGGGCGCGGATGTACGTGCCGGAGGTGCACTCCACCTCCACGTCCAGGTCGACGAATTGTTCTGTGCCGGTGTCGATGTCGCGGCGTTCGAGGATGTCGAAGCGGCTCACGGTGACCGGGCGGGCCGCGAGCTGCACGTCCTCGCCGGCGCGAGCGCGGGCGTAGGCGCGCTCGCCGTTGACCTTGATGGCGCTGACGGTGGCGGGGACCTGCTGGATGTCGCCGGTCAATTCCGCTACGCGCGCGGCGATGTCGGCATCGGTCAGGTGCGCGGCCGATGTCGTGTCGGTGACCTCGCCCTCGGCGTCGTCGGTGATCGTCGACTGCCCGAGGCGGATCGTGGCGGTGTACGCCTTGGTGGTCAGGATGAGCTGGCCCAGGATCTTGGTGGCCCGTTCCACGCCGAGCACCAGGACGCCGGTGGCCATCGGGTCCAGGGTGCCCGCGTGGCCGACCTTCTTGGTGCGCAACAGCCTTCGGCTCTTGGCGACCACGTCGTGGCTCGTCCAGCCACCGTCCTTGTCCACGATCAGCAGTCCGCCCAGCGCGTCGACGAGCGGGGGCTTGCGCTCGCCCATCAGGCCTCCACGATCGCGGTGAGGATGAGACCGTCCGAGATCGCCCAGCGGCCGTCGAACGTCTGCAGGGCCGCGCCGCCGTCGGTGGTGTGCCCGGGGATGAGCAGTTCGGTGTGGAACGTGCCCGCGCCGCCGTCGGCGTTCTCGTTGTCGACGACGAAGGTGATGTGCGCGTCCTCGAAGCCGAGCCAGCGGCCGGTGAGCGGCCGCCACGCCTTGTAGGTGGCTTCCTTGGCGCAGAACAGCAGTCGATCCAGATGCAGGTCGGTGGCCTGCAGCGCCGCCCGCAGCCAGGCGCGTTCGGCGGGCAGGCTCACCGAATCCAGCACGCCGTCCGGGAGCGCGGCGTGCGGCTCGGCGTCGATGCCGATGGACCGGAAGCGCAGGCTGTGGCCCAGGGCGGCGGCCTTGTAGCCGTCGGTGTGGGTGAGGCTGCCGACGACGCCGCGCGGCCACAGCGGTCCGCCGTCCTCGCCCTTGCCGATGGCCACGGCGGGCTCACCGAGCTGGGTCAGCGCCTGGCGGGCGCAGTGCCGGGCGCCGATGAAATCGCGCCGGCGCTTCTCCACCGCCTTGGCGATGAGGTGCTCTTCGCTCGGGTGCGGCTTCAGATCCTCCGGATACACCACCAGCTCGGCGGACGCGACGCCCGAGGGCAGGATCCTGCCGAGAATGCGCGCCGATTCCGCCGCGACTGCCCGCTCTTCGATGACCGCCTCCTGATCGCACCGCTACTTGCCCGGACGAGCCTACCGGCCCGGCCGGGACCGCCGCGCACCCCCGAACCGGGGCCTTGCCCGCCAAGATGCGCGAGCCCGTTCGGCGGTTGGACGCGACCGTGCTCAGTGATGAATGGGACCGTCCAGCGCGCCCAGCGGGCGGCCGGTCGCCCCGCCCGCCTCGGCGATGATCTGCGCGACGATGGAGACCGCGGTCTCGTCCGGGGTGGTGGCGTTGAGGTCCAGGCCGACCGGACTTCGCAAGCGCGCCAGGCGATCCGGGGTGACGCCCGCGGCGATCAGGCGCGCCGTACGGTCGGCGTGCGTGCGCCGCGAGCCCAGCGCGCCGACGAAGGCCAGGTCCGGCAGGCTCAGCGCCTCGGCCAGCAGCGGCACATCGAACTTGGCGTCGTGGGTGAGCACCAGCACCACGGTGCGGGCGTCGACCCGCCCGCCCGCGTGCTCGGCCCGCAGATACCGATGCGGCCAGTCCACGACGACCTCGGCCGCCGCCGGGAATCGCGCTGCGGTGGCGAAGGTTTCGCGCGCGTCGACCACCGTGACCCGGTACCCGAGCTGGCTCCCGAGCCTGCTCAACGCCCGCACGAAGTCGTTGGCCCCGGCCAGGATCATGCGCGCGGGCGGCCCGAAACTCTGCACGAACGCCCGCGACGGCAGGTCACCGACCTCGCACTCGTCCGACCCGATGGTCCCGGTGCGCCCGGCCCGCGCCATCTTGATCGCGTCGCGCGGTACGGCTGCCGGCATGGACCGGGGTCCGGGCGGTTCAGGTGCGCCGTCGGACTCGGGCAGATCTGACAGCAGGCGCCATTCCGGTTCGCCCGCAAGCGAAGTCAGCACCGCTACCGGGCGGCACGCCTCGATCTCCCGGGCCAGCGCCTCGAGCAGCGCGAGCCGATGCTCGTCGACCCGCTCGAGGAAGACCTCCATCTCCCCGCCGCAGGTCAGCCCGATCGCCATCCCGTCCGGGTCGGCGATCCCGAACCGCTCGAGCACCGCCACCCCGTCGCGCAGGACCATGGCGGCCGACTCGACGACCGCGGCCTCCACGCACCCGCCCGACAGCGACCCGATGACCTCCCCGTCCCCGGTGACGACCATGCTCGCCCCCACCGCCCGCGGCCCGGCCCCGGTCACCCCGACGACCCGCGCGAGGACCACCGGCCCACCCCGGACCCGGTCGATCAGTTCCTCGAGCACATCCCGCATTTCCCCATCATCACCGCTGATGAGGGCCCGTGCACGGCCCCGCACCGGATGGCAACACCACCGCAACACCACCGAATCGTGCGGCATCGGTGATCGCCGACCCGGGCCGCGATCACGCCCGGCGGCGGCCGGCACTCGATCGCACAGCAGGGCCGCGAAACCGGCTGCGCGGCAGCCCCTTGCCCACTGCGGCCGGGTCCGACCAGCCCGCTGATCAAGAGTCAGCCGCTCTGCCAATCCCGATCGCTCCGGCCCTGCCGGCCACACCGCGCGTGCTCTGTGTACAGGTGCGCGCGTGGGTCCGCGTTCACGCGGGGCGTCCGGCACGGTTGGCGGCGGCACGCGCGCGGACCGTCACGCGGCCCCGGACGTGGTCGGATCGAGTCCTCCTTGCCTGCCGCGTGCCGCCGGCGCGAAGGCGACGCGGACATCGGGCAGCCGACCGGCACGGCGATCGGACGTCAGAGCCCGCGGCGGCGCTGGGCCTGTTCGCGCATCTTGGCGGCGGCCTCGGCCATCTCGGGGGTGATCTTGAAGTGGCCACCCCACTCGTTGAGGGTGTCGCCGTAGTCGGGGACGGGCAGGATCTGGCGCAGGAGCTGCTCGGGGAGGCCGCGGCGCTGCCACTCGCGGGGGTAGCCGAGGGAGACCTCTTCGTGGCGGACGCCGTCGTAGTAGGTGGTGCGCGGGATGTGCAGGTGACCGTAGATCGAGCAGACCACGTTGTAGCTGGTGTGCCAGTCGGCGGTGAGGTCGGTGCCGCACCACAGGGCGAACTCCGGGTACCAGAGCATGTCGGTGGGTTCGCGCAGCAGCGGGAAGTGGTTGATCAGGACCACCGGGGTGTCGGCGGGCAGCGCGTCCAGGCGGCGCTTGGTGTACTGCACCCGCGCGTGACACCAGGCGTCGCGGGTCAGGTACGGCTCGGGCGAGAGCAGGAACTCGTCGGTCGCCACCACGTTGCGCTCGCGCGCCAGCGCCAGGCCGGCGGCCTTGGTGACGGTGCCCTCCGGCAGCCACGAGTAGTCGTAGAGCAGGAACATCGGCACCAGCGTGACCGCGCCGCCGAACTCCTCCGCGCCCGCGCCGGTCCACACCGGGAACGGGTCCTCGGGGGTCAGCACGTCCACGTCACGGCAGATCGAGACCAGGTAGTCGTATCGCCCGGCGCCGTGCATCTGCACGGGATCCTTTGCGGTGGTCCACAATTCGTGGTTACCCGGCACCCAGATGACCTTGGCGAACTGCCGGCGCAGCGTTTCCAGGGCCCACCGGAAGTCGTCGGTCTTCTCCCCCACGTCCCCCGCGAGGATCAGCCAATCCTCGGGTGAGTCCGCGCGAATACCCTCGACCACCGGCTTGTTGCCCTGATGACCGACATGGATGTCGCTCACCGCAACCAGTTTCGGAATCACCCAGCTCCGCCTTCCTGTTCACGAACGGTCCTCGCAGCAACAGCACCGATCCAGAACAGATTCCCACGCCCCCGCCGCGCACTCGCGGGCAGGGAGCATCCCGCGCGGAGATCGCCCGGATCCGGCGCGCCTCAGACGGTGATGTGGACGCGCGCGGCGGGGGCGAACCCGGCTGCCACCGTGAGGGTTCCGGTCGGCTCGCGGCGGCAGGAAGCCACGGCGACGTGGCAGGGGCGGGGGACGTCAGCGGGGAGCTTCGCGCCGCCGTCGATCTGGTAGCGGGTGTTGGTAACCTTCCACTTGCGCGCGGCGGCCGGATCGTCGGGATCGGTGGGCGGCGCATCGGCGCGGGCCACCACCATGACCTCGGTGACGCCCGCGGGCCATTCGAAGGTCAGCAGGCCCGCGTTCGCGGTCAGGCCGCGCACGGCGGGCATGCCGCTCGGGGTGTCCGAGGACGGGGACCCGGTGGGCGAACCGTGCGGACCGGCGCCGAACCCGCCCGTCCGGGCGGCGGCGGGCGACGGGCCGGGGTGCGTGGCCGTCGCCGCGGGGGACGACGCGTTCGCCGTGGCCGGCGCGGCGTCGGTGCGAGCGGAGTTCGAGGCGTGCGATCCCGTGGACGACCGGTTCGGCTCGACGGCCGGACCGTCCGAGCGGCTCATCTCCGACGCGCGCCCGGAGATCGAGGCCACCACCCCGTAGACGGGTACCGGGCCGGTGCCCGCGCCACCGTCCTCCAGCGCGGTGCCGCGCGTGCGGCCCACCACGCGCCAGGAACCGTCGGATTGCAAACGGGTGACCCGGTATTCGACCTGTTCGGTCACCGAGGGCGACCACGCGATCTCGACGGTGCCGTCGGGCTTGCGGGTCGCGGACACGCGGCCGGGGGCGTCGACCGGCAACTCGGCCAGGGCCGCGGTCGCGCCGGTGTGATCGGCGCACAGGTCCAGCACCGACAGCAGGGCGCGCACGCGGGCGGCTGCGGGCGCGGCGGGAGCCGCGGCGAACAGCCGGTCGGCCTCGGCCATCGCGTTGCGCGCCTGGGCGAGCAGCTGCTCGAGCCGGGGGCCGCGGCCGTCCGGGTTGGGCACGTCCGAGGCCGAGCGGGTCAGGTACTCGAGGTGTTCGAGGGCGTCGACGTAGCGTCTGCCACCGCAGCCGGAGGCGGCCGAGCGCCAGCGCAGGGCGGCCTCGGCCAGGATGCGGTCGACCTCCTCGGCGACGGGGCGCACCGCGGTGTTCCCGGCGCTGTCGCCGCCGACCGCGAGCTTGGCCTCGTCCACCCGCTGCGACGCCTCGTACGGGCGGCCCGCGCGCAGGGCGGCGCGGGCGGCCTTGAGCGGCTCCTCCCAGGCCCGGACGGGCGGGCCGGTGGGCGTTCTGCCGCTGGCGGGGGTGATCGGGGTGCGCGACGCCGAACCCGTGCCGCGCCCGGGGTGGGTGTAGCGCCCGGAACCGGCGCCCGTGCCGGCGGAGGATCCAGCGGAGCTCGAACCCCGGTGTCCCGGAATCGAATCCACGCCCCGCTCGCGACCCTCCACGGTCGTCCCGAGCTCGGTCGCCAGACCGATGATCACCTTCTCGGCGGCGACGCGGTCCAGCCCGGCGGTGATGGCCTCACCCACCAGGTACTCGAAATCGCCCGCCACCAAATGGTCTTCGACCAGTACCGCCGCCCGCACCTGCGGGCGCAGCGCCTCGGTCACGTCCTCGACGATCGCGGCCAGGTAGTCGTCGACGATGGCGCCGCCGGCCTCGAGCACATCGCTGATGTGCACCAGCAGTTCGTCGAGCACCACGCGAATACGCCCGGGCGGAAGTTCCCGGGTGCGGCTGCGCAACGCCTCGGCGCGCAGGCGGATCTCGCCGGTCTCGTGCGCCTTGGTGAAATCCAGGCGCAGCAGCACCAGCAGCGTCGGCACCGGATCACCCGGCAGCAGCCGCTCGTATTCGGCCAGGAGCTTGCGAATCTGTTGCCGCCGTTGGGCACTGATCTCGCTGGTGCGCGCGGCCGGGGCGGGCGCGGCGGCGTCCTCGATCCGGCGGTGCCTGCGCAGGCGCGCCTCGATCTCCTTCGGGTCCAGCCCGCCGAGTTTGCCGAGATCCTCCAGCCCGGCGATCTTGCCGACCGGAATTCCGCCGTGCCGCTGCACGAGTCGTTCGATGGCGCTGTCGAGCATCTCGTAGCGCTCGGTGTCGCGCCGGTCGCGGGTGCGCCGCACCTGCTCGGCCTCCACGCGCCGCGAGGCCGCGCTCAGCAGCGGATACGAACGCTCCTCGTGCCCGTCGACCAGCAACCCGACCAGCACCCGGTACTTGGGATGGTCGCGCTGCTTCTGCCAGAAGGCCCACACCTCGTCGAGGCGCGCGCCGACCTGCGCGTCGGTGAGCTGTTCGGCCTCCTCGAGCGGAATGTCGTACAGCTCGAAGGGATCCGAGGAGTCGATGCCGCCGCGGCGTTCCACCGCGGCCAGCACTCGCTTGCGATAGTCGTTCGGGTCGAAGGCGTGCATGGTTCGTCGTTCAGACGGCCCGGCGGCGGGTGCGCTGCAGCTGATCCAGTTCCCGTGCGACGTCGGCCTGGGACAACGTGGCCCCGGTCTGCACCGAGAGCACCAGCGGCATCTTGGCGTCCACGTGGTACGCGGTCACGTGCAGGACGCCGTCGAAACCCATCTCGAAGGTGACCCGCACTTCGCTACCCGCCTCGTACCCGGGCGGGATATCGCGAATCTTGCCCTCCACCAGGATCTTCGAATCCTCGGGGCGGGTCGAGGCGGCCTGCCCCTGCTGTTCGACGATGGTCAGCTCGATCTGGTCCTGATCGGTGCGCACGGTGCCGTACGAACGCCGCACCTTGATGGGCAGCGTCTGATTGCGATGCACCAGCCAGCTCGCGGCCAGCCCGTTGTACGGGTCCAGGGCCAGCACGCCGAACCCGCGCGAGACCACGGTGTCGACCTGGATCTCGAGCATGCGCCGCACCAGGGCCACCGGCTGCCCGAACGAGGCCGCGACCCGCGCCACGGACTGCTCCAGTTCCCGGGGATCGGCCTCGCGCAGTTCCGAGCCGTCGCGCAGGCGGCCGCGGGTCACCAGATCGGCCAGGACGAGCCGTTCCATCTCCAGCTTCTCCCCGTACAGCGCCGCGCCGCGGGCCACCGAGAGATCCGGATCGCGCAGCTCGCCGACGAGGCCGAGTTCGCGCTGCAGTTCGCGCGCCACCATGGGCATGCGCGAGGATCCGCCGACCAGCAGCAGTCTGTCGACCTTGTGGACTCCGCGCTGCCCGGCCGCGGCCAGGCACGCCCGGGTGAGATCGACGGTGCGCCGCATGAGCGAGGCCGTCATCGCCTCGAGCTCGGCACGGGTCAGGGTGATGACGGCGCGGACGCCGTCGTGCGCCACCACGACCTCGGTGCTCTCGGCGTCGGTGAGTTCCATCTTCGCGCGCTCGGCGGCCAGCACCAGCATCTGCGAACCGGCCGAATCGTCGAGCGGATCCTCGGCGTCGGGGTTGGCGGCGCAGAACTGCTGGGACAGGTGCAGGGCGATGCGCTCGTCCCAGTCGGCGCCGCCGAGCTGGTGATCGCCCTCGACCGAGAGCACCGAGATGCGGCGGTCGGACAGTTCGATGACGGTGGCGTCGAAGGTGCCGCCGCCCAGGTCGTAGACCATGACGGTCTCGCGCGGGCCGCCCTTGCCGATGTCGATGCTGCCGTCGAGGCGGCCGAAACCGTAGGACAGGGCAGCGGCGATGGGTTCGGACAGCACGCCCGCCACGTCGAATCCGGCGTAGGTGCCGGCCTGGATGGTGGCGCGCCGCTCCTCGTCGCCGAAGTAGGCGGGCACGGTGATGACCACGCGTGAGACTGTCTCGCCGCCGCCGAATTCGGCGTCGGCGGCCAGGCTCTTGAGGATCAGGGAGGACACCGCGGGCGCGGACCAGGTCTGCCCGTGTGCCACGAAACGCCAATCCGCGTCGCCCATGCGCCGTTTGACCAGCGCGCAGACGTGCTCGGGATCGAGGCGGGCCTGGCGCCGCGCGCCCTCGCCCACCACATGATCGTTCGCGGAGGCGAACAGGACCACCGAGGGAACCGTTGGCTCCCCGTTCATGCCGATCAGGACATCAGGACGGCCGTCAGCGTCGATCCGCGCGATAGCCGAATTCGTTGTGCCCAGGTCAATACCGAAGACCCCCATGGCGGCGATCGTAGCAGCCACCGCCGACACCCGGGATTAAGGTTTCGAGCATGACCGAACCCGCCGCCGTGACCGGGAATTCCGATAGCGCAAGCGAACCCACCACCGATCAGTTTCCCGTGCAGCAGCCGGCCGATATCGCACCGCCCGTAACCCCCGGGATCGAGCCCGCGGTGGCGAGCATCAACGAGCGCGTCGAGGATCTCGCGCGGGTGATCGCCCGGCAGGCCGGGACCATCGAGCGCCTGGCCGACGACGCCAAGGCGCGCGCTCAGCGGGAGCGGGCCGGGGCGGACGTGCCGCTGCTGGTGGAACTGTTCGCCCTGCACGGCGATGCCCGCACCTGCGCGGCCACCGCGCAGTCCGACACCGAGCGCGCGGCCTTCGACGCCTTCGCCGCGCGGGTGGAGCGCCTGGTCGCCGGTCGCGGCGGGCGCATCGTGGAACCGGCCCCCGGCACCGCCTTCGACGCGCTGACCATGGAGGCGATGGACGTGACCGCGGCCGTGACGGCGACCGAGGACCGGACCGTGGCCGCGGTCATCGAACCCGGGCTGGCCGTGGCCGAGCGACTGCTGCGGACCGCGAAAGTCGTTGTCCGCCGGTTCACCGAGCCCGCGGCCTGATCGGCGCGGGGCCGACATCACCCCTTGTCTATTTAAGCGAACATGCTTAATCTCGGGGAATGACAGGCTCCGCGCACGTTCGGACCATTGATGTCGGCAAGCCGATGACGCGTTTCGCACGCGGCTGGCACTGCCTGGGGTTGGCGGAGAGTTTCCGCGACGGGGAACCGCACTCCGTCAACGCCTTCGGTACCAAGCTCGTCATCTGGGCCGACAGCACCGGGAAACTCAACGCGCTCGACGGTTACTGCCGTCATATGGGAGCGGACCTCGCCTACGGCAGCGTGAAGGGCGACAACATCGCCTGCCCGTTCCACGATTGGCGCTGGCGCGGGGACGGCAAATGCGACGCGATCCCCTACGCGCGCCGGGTGCCGCCGCTGGCCCGGACCAGGTCCTGGATCACCTGCGAGGAGAACGGGCAGTTCTTCGTCTGGAACGACCCGGAGGGCAACAAGCCGCCGCCGGAGGTCGCCATCCCGCACATCGAGGGCATGGGCACCGAGCAGTGGAGCGACTGGGACTGGAACTCACTGCTCATCGAGGGCGCGCACTGCCGCGAAATCATCGACAACAACGTGGATATGGCGCACTTCTTCTATATCCACTACGCGTACCCGGTGTTCTTCAAGAATGTGTTCGAAGGACACGTGGCGACCCAGTTCCTGCATTCCAAGGGCCGCCCGGATGTGCACACGTCCTCGAATTACTCGACCGAGATGCAGTTGCTGCGTTCGGAGGCCTCGTATTTCGGGCCGTCGTACATGATCAACTATCTGCACAACGACTTCGGCGAGAACACCGTGGAGGTGGCGCTCATCAACTGCCACTATCCGGTCACCCACGATTCGTTCATGCTGCAGTGGGGTGTGAGCGTGCAGCGCATCGAGGGCCTGCCGCCGGAGAAGTCGCAGAAGCTGGCCAAGGCCTTCGGCAAGAGCTTCGGCGTCGGCTTCCTGCAGGACGTGGAGATCTGGAAACACAAGACCCGCATCGACAATCCCCTCCTGACCCAGGAGGACGGCCCGGTGTACCAGCATCGCCGCTGGTACGAACAGTTCTACGTGGACGTCGCCGACATCACCCCGGATATGACGGCGCGCTTCGAGTTCGAGGTCGACACCACGCACGCCAACGAGAACTGGCAGGCCGAGGTCGCGGCCAATCTCGCGGCCCGGGCGGCCGAGACCGACTGAACGCGTCGGCGACCCCCAGTCGCGGGGGGGGCCGACGGGGCGCGCGGGGCGATCAGATACCCACCGGCACGCTTGCGGCGGGCGCGGGGTAGGCG
>NZ_JBSHMS010000012.1:0-48027 GCF_053645575.1 Nocardia sp. NPDC055321 | reverse complement strand
TCCCCCTCCCCCGCCCCGGGCGCCCGCGCCCGCTGCACCGCGCGGCCCCCCCCGCGTGGGGGGGCGCCCCCACGGCTCGCTCGGGCCGATCAGATCCGCACGGACTCTCTTGCGGCGGGCTCGGATTCGGCGCTCGGGCGGGGCAGGCGGGACGGCCACCACACGCGGTCACCGGCCAGCATCGTGAGCGCGGGCACCAGGACCGACCGCACCAGCAGGGCGTCGAGCAGGACGCCGAAGGCGACCGCGAATCCCAGTTGCGCCAGCGACACCAGCGGCAGACCGATCAGCACCGCGGCGGTGGCCGCCAGCACGATCCCCGCCGAGGTGATCACGCCGCCGGTCGCCGAGAGACTGCGCAGCATCCCGGCTCGGGTGCCGAAACGCCGCGCTTCCTCGCGCGCCCGGCTGACCAGGAAGATGTTGTAGTCCACCCCGAGCGTCACCAGGAACAGGAAGGCCAGCAGCACCAAACCCGAATCCAGGCCCCCGAATCCGAACAGGTACTCGAACGCCAGCACACTCGCGCCCAGCGCCGACCCGAACGAGACCACCACGGTGAGCAACAGTCCGATGGGTGCGGCGATCGAACGCAGCAGCAAACCCAGCACGGCGGTGACCACCAGCAGCACCAGCGGAATCACCACCCACCGATCGCGAACCGAGGCCTGCGCGGTATCCAGGTTCGCCGCGCTCGGTCCGCCGACCACCGTGCCCGGCGCCACCGCGGCCAGGTGCGTGCGCAACCGTTCGATCGTCGCGTACTCGGCGGGCGAATCGGCGCTGTCGCGGGGAATAGCGGTGATCTCGGCGAAGTCCGGCCCGGACCGGCCCGCCTCGGCCGACGCGATGCCGGCATCGGCGGTCACGGCGCCGAGCACGCTGTCGCGGAAGGCGTTGGGGGTCATCACCAGTAGCGGAGTGCCCGCACGTTCGGGGAAATGTGCGGCGAGCGTGCTCTGCCCGTGCACCGATTCGGGAGTGTTCACGAATTGATCCGCGCGCGACAGACTCGAGGTGTTGCCCAGCAGGCCGAGACCGAGCACGAAAAGCACCACCAGCGATGCCGCCACCGACGCCGCCGGACGGCGCGCGATGAACGCCCCGATCCGGTCCCACACCGTCGTCCGCGCGACCGGGGTCGTGCGGACCCGCGGCACGCGCGGCCAGAAGATCCACCGGCCGCACAGCACCAGTAGGGCGGGGAACAGCGTGACCATGACCAGCAGGGTGCACACGATTCCGGCCGCGCACACCGGACCCATACCCGCGGAATTGTTCATATCGGCCGCCATCAGGCACAGCAATCCCAGGCTGACGGTCGCAGCGGAGGCGGCGATGGCGGGCACCGAATGCCGCAATGCCGCGAGCATCGCCGTCACGACATCCGGATAGCGTTGCAGCTCTTCGCGATACCTGGCGACGATGAGAAGCGCGTAGTCGGTGCCGACACCGAACACCAGAATGGTCAGAATCGAGGCGCTCTGATCATTGACGGTGACGTTCAAGCCCTTCGCCAGGCCGTACACGACCGCCATGGATAGCACATTCGCACCGGCCACCGAGATCAACGGCACCAGCCACAGCAGCGGACTCCGATAGGTCAGCAGCAGGATGACCGTCACCACCAGCACGGTGACCAGCAGCAGCCGCTCATCGATGCCCTCGAACGCGCCCTCGAAGTCGGCGCCCAGCGCACCGGGGCCTGTGACCTGGACGGAGAGTCCGTCCGGCCGCTCGGCGACCATCGCGCGGAAATCGGCGATGTACGTGGCTGATTCGCCGTGCGCCGCGCCCACCAGCACCGGGAACATGATGGCCTTGCCGTCCGTGGAGACCAGGGGTTGATCCGGGCCGCCCGCGCCGCCGTACTCGGCGCGCAGGGCCGCGTACTGGGTCGCGGCGGTCGCGCGATCGAGATCGGTCACCCCCGCCGCCCGCTCGTATACGACCAGGAATACGGATTCGGTGCCGCCGGGCAAGGTTTGCTCCAGTTCGGCGGCCAGGGTCGACTGCGCCGAACCCGGCAGGTACTCGGTCTCCTTGTCGGACTTCACATCATCGAGCGAACCGGCCAGCGGGACCAGCGCGGCGAGCACGGCGATCCAGAGGCCGATGAGCAGCAGGGCTCTGGCTTTCATTCTCATGGCTGTCTCCTCGTATCGGACATGAAGGCAGCCTGCCGGGGCGGCGATCGGAAAACGTCCGCCCGTGGAGGGCCATGCGAAGTACTCCGCGCGGAGTACGTGGGCGGCGCGGAACTGCCGCACAATGGCGAGAATGAACCGACGATGGTTGGCCGATGCCGGGATCGTGGGGCTGATCCTGATCGGTCAATTGGTGGCGGCGGATTTGATTCCCCAGGACCGGCCGTTCACCGCCGGGGGTGCGGTACTGGTCGTGCTGATGACCCTCCCGCTGCTGGGCCACAGGCGCTTTCCACTGCCGGTATTGATCACCCACTTCGCGGTGGCGCTGCCCTATCACTACCTCGAATTCCCGCACGAAGCGGTATTTCCCTCGAGCGCGCTCGCGTTGTACACGGTGGCGCGCCACGGCAACCGGCGGCGCACGGCTATCGTCACCGCCACCGTTGCGGGAATGGCGGTTGCCGGAATCATGCTGTCCCGCAGCGAGGGCGAGAATTCCGCGCTGGCGGCGTTCGGGGCGTTCGGCTGGATCGTGCTGGCCTGTGTGGCGGGTGAGGCGGTCCGGTTGCAGCGGGCCTATATCGCCGAGGTACTCGATCGCGCCGATCGCGCCGAACGATCCCGCGACGAGGAGGCGCGCCGGCAGGTCACCGAAGAACGCCTGCGCATCGCGCGCGACCTGCACGACCTGCTCGCACACACCATTACGGTGATCCAGGTGCAGGCGGGGGTGGCCGGGCATCTGCTCGCGGCGAGCGAGACCGATTCCGGCACCGTGGGCAAAGCCCTGGAAACGATCTCCGATGCCTGCACGGACGCGCGCGCCGAACTCCTGGCCACCGTCGGCGTGCTGCGCAGCCCGGCCGGGGGCGCCGACGCACCCGGCTCGTCGCGGGAACCGCTACCGGCGCTCGCCCGGGTGAGGGTGCTGGCCGAACCGGCCGAAGCCGCCGGTGTCACCGTGGAATTCGTGATCGACGGGCGGTCCCGGGAGCTGCCGCCGACGGTGGAAATGGTTGGATACCGAATCGTGCAGGAGGCATTGACCAATGTGGCCAAGCACGCGGACGCGACACTGGCGACGGTGCGGCTCGACTATCGGGTAGACGGCCTGGTCATCCGGGTGCGGGACAATGGCGCGGGCACACGGGGCAGTGGAATGCACGGCACCGCACACGGATTCGGCATCCTGGGCATGTGTGAGCGCGCCGAGGCCATCGGCGGGACGGTGTCGGCGGCCGATACCGGCGACGGGTTCGAGGTGACCGCGGTCCTGCCCTGTGCGGGGCCGGTCCCGGCGGCGCACCGCGAGGGCGTGGCCGAGTGCGGCGCGCTCCGGCCGGAATCGGACAGGACCCGGATCGAATCCACTACGCCGAGCAGGGAATCGAGTGAATCCTGGATGGAATCGAGCGCCCAGGCACCCGCGTCAACTGCCGGACCACAGATACGGTCCGCGACACCGAGGGCCGAAGCATGATCCGGGTAGTGCTCGCCGATGATCAGGCGCTGGTGCGGGGCGCGTTCGCGCTGCTCATCGCCTCCGCTCCCGATATGGAGGTCGTCGGGGAAGCCGGGACCGGGCGGGAAGCCGTGCGGCTCACCCGGACCGAACGCGCCGATGTGGTGGTCATGGATATTCGGATGCCGGATCTGGACGGTATCGCCGCCACCGCGCAGATCGCGGCGGACGAGAATCTGGCCGGGGTCCGGGTGCTGGTGCTGACCACGTACGACACCGACGACAACGTGCTGGCCGCGCTGCGCGCCGGGGCGAGCGGGTTCCTGATCAAGGACACGAAACCCGCCGCGTTGCTCGACGCCATTCGCACCGTCGCGGCCGGGGAGGCGCTGCTGTCGCCGAGCGCGACCGCGACCGTCATCGCCCGCGTGCGCGCGGTCCCCGATCCCGCGCCGCGCCCGTCCGTTTCGGCGCTCACCGACCGCGAGCTGGACGTGCTGGTCCTGATCGCGCGCGGCCACACCAACGCCGAGATCGCCGAACGCCTGTTCCTGAGCCCCCTGACTGTCAAGACCCACGTGAGCCGGATCCTGGCCAAACTCCTTGCCCGCGACCGCGTTCAGCTGGTGATAGCGGCCTACGAGGCGGGGCTGGTCACCCCGGCGTCGTGATACCGGCGTGTCAGGCCAGGGTGCGGGGAACCTCCGCGCCCGCGCGGGCCCAGCGGCCGGAGAGGGCACGCCAGGAGACCGCGGCCAGGCGTAGGAGCATGAAAATGACCAGGCCGGACCAGATTCCGGCTATGCCCCAATCGTTGGCGAGGGACAGCCAGATGGGCGGGAGGAAGCCGAGCAGCGCCGCGCCGAGGGTGGCGTTGCGCAGGAACGCGGCGTCGCCCGCGCCCAGGAGGACGCCGTCGAGGGCGAAGACCACGCCCGCGAGGGGAATGATGCCGACGAAGAACCACCAGGCCACGTGGGTGCGCTCCAGGACCGAGGGGTCGTCGGTGAACAGGCGCGGGATGACCGAGTAGCCGGCGGCGAAGATCAGGGCGAGGACGGCCGCGAACGCGGTCGACCAGGCGGTGATCCGGCGCGCCAAACCCTGTGCGCCCCGGACGTTCCCGGCGCCTAGCGCCGCGCCGACCAGGGTCTGGGCGGCGATGGCGAGCGAATCCAGGGTCAGGGCCAGGAAGTTCCAGAGCTGGAGCACCAGCTGGTGGGCGGCGACCGATGCCGCCCCGAACCGGGCGGCCACGGCGGCGGCGGAGATGAAGCACGCCTGGAAGGCCAGGCTGCGCGCGATGAGGTCGCGGCCGAGCACCAGTTGCGCCTTCATGATCTCGATGTGCGGGGCCAGGGGCACCCGGGTGCGCACCAGCGCCGCCACGAACAGCAGCGCGGTGACCGTCTGGCCGATCACGTTGGCCACCGCCGACCCCGCCAGTTCCAGCCGCGGCGCGCCCAGCAGCCCGTGCACCAGCACCGGGCACAGCACCCCGGAAAGGCCCAGTCCCGCAACCACGTACAGCAGTGGCCGCCGGGTCTCCTGCACCCCGCGCATCCACCCGTTGCCGGCCATGGACAGCAGGATCAGCGGCACCCCGAACAGCGCGATCCGCAACCACGGCAGCGCCTCCCCCGCGATGTCGCCCCCGCCCGAGATGGCCCGCGTAACCGGGCCCGCGAAACCCTGCAGCACGACCACGATGGCGAGCCCGACCCCCACCGCGATCCAACTGGCCTGCACCCCCTCCCCCATCGCCCCGCGCTCGTCCCCCGCCCCGTGCCGCCGCGCCGCCCGCGCGGTCGTCCCGTAACTCAGAAACGTCAACTGCGAACTGACCTGCGCCAGAATCAATCCCCCCACCGCCAGCCCCGCCAGCGCCAGCGCCCCCAGCCGCCCCACCACCGCCATGTCGAACAGCAGGTAGATCGGCTCGGCGACCAGCACCCCCAGCGTGGGCACCGCGATCCCGAGGATCCGCCGGGGCCCCGCGTGGGCGGCCTCCTCCCCCCGCTCCGCCACCGATCGACCGCCCTCGTCCTCCCGCATGACCCCACCATCGCACACCCGCTCGGCGTCCCCGCGCCCTCCGTAAATTTCGCACCCCCACGCGTCCGCCCCGCACCGCCCGCCCACGCCGAGAAGCCGTCGCGTCCCCGCTTCCATCGCACCGCCACGTCCGCCACCACGAACAAGTACGTGATTCCGTCACGTCCTCGTTCCGACTATGGAACCACGTCGCGCGGAGGGCCGCTGCGCGAAGCCACCATCACGCACCAGCCGTGACCGACACGCACAGACCGACCCGAAAGCCCCGGCACTGCAACCGATCAGCATCCCGGCGGCCATTTCCGCCTGTGTGATCGCGTGGTCGATCGGTCCGGGACAGGGACGGAGCACCATGAGCGCATCCGCTGCTCCCCGGTCGAGTTGAAACGCATCGGCGCGGCCGCCGTCGCAGCGGGTGTGGATCCGGTGCTGCTCACGGGCTTCAGAGTCCAGCGCCGACCACTTCGAGCCACCGACGACGCGAATCAGGGCTCATAGGTCCGGAACATTCAGGCCGCTCGAGCCCGGAACCCGGCTCCGTCTCACAACCGTCGAACTGCCCGACGACCCGGCTCGGGACGCCAACTCGAGCGCCGACGGCGGCCGCGCCGCCGCCGGCGGTGAGCATCAGGGCCGCATGTTCTGGAACAGGTAGGTCGCTTCGCGGCCCGGGACAGGCTCCGAGTCGCCGACCGTGAAGTTGCCCGACATGTTGTCGGTGCACCGCAGCGACAGCGAATAGGCGATCGGCTGGCCGGCATTCGCCTGGGTGGCGTCGATGACCGCGTGGCCGGGCTCGGGCACCGTGTAGCTGTAGGTGCCGTCGTGCCACATCCCGGTGCCGACCACCATGTACTGCATCGTGTCAGGGGTCGGGAAACGGGCCACCACCATGGAGTAGTCGCCGCCCGGCACCATCGGCACCGACGGCGCGGTGCCGCGGAGAATCAGGAACTTGCCGGTCGCCTGGTCGGGCACGGTGCACTGGGGGGCGGGCTGGTCCTCGGGCTGGGCGTGACCCACTCCGCCCGAGAGCAGTGTGCCCGTGGCGAGCGCGGCGCCGATGGCGACGCGTACGGGGTACCTCATGCCATGCTCCTTTCGCCAACGTCGATGTGGGGGTTCCGGGGTCGAATTCGTCAGAGGCCGAGCACGATTCGTGTCTCAGAAGCCCCAGCACCAGTCCAGGGTGGCGGATCCCGGGGTCGGGATGTGGACGCAGATGTTGATCCAGATGTAGGGGGCGTCCGCATTGGTGCGCAGCGGCAGGTCCGTCCTCGAACCGGCGGATTGGTCCGCCGCGGACGTTTCGGGCTGGTCGGCGAAAGCGGTGGGTGTCGCGAGGGCGACGAGCGGGACCGCCATGGCGGCGACCGCCGCCGCGCGGCAGAATCCTGCGAGCATGTCGTTGCTCCTTCGAGTCAGAGATCCGTGGCTGTGAGCTTCGAAGAGTTCTAGACGCAACTCACGCTAGCATCCGTCCAGCTAACGCACGGCGGGTCGCCCCGAATTGCGGCTCGGCAGGCTCGGGACCGGCATAGCGGCTGGGCGGCGATCACTTCGGGCGGTTCAGCTCATTCGGGGCTACTCCAGCAGGCCCACGGCGCGCAGGTCGGCGGCGTACTTGACGATCAACGCGGGGGTCAGGTGCGGGATGTCGGCGTCGGGGGTCAGGTGGGCGGCGCGGACCGCGGTGCGGAAGCGGACGGCGGTGCCGGTCAGGTCGACGGGTGGGGCCTGATGGCGGTAGGCGTGCAGGAGGGGCAGCACCGAATGGCGGCGCAGACGATCGGGGAGGGCGCGCAGGGCCGCCTCGAAGCGGGTCAGCCACTCGCGGTAGTCGTCGATTCGCTCGACGCGCTCGCCGGACTCGATCAGCCAGGTCACGAACTCGTCCAGGGCGATGCCGTCGTCGTGGGGGTTCAGGACGTCGTAGGTGGCGAAGCCGGATTCCGGGCGGGGGCCCAGGGCCGTGACGGCCGCCGCGGTGAAGTCCGCCGGGAGACCGGCGTAGTGGGGACGGACGCCCCCGGTATCGGTGCGGTAGAAGGACTTCGGGGCGATGCCGGTGGCCAGGATGCTCAGCAGCAGGCGGGTGAACATGTCGGGCAGGTTCAGCTGACCGGGATACGTGGAGTGGGCCAGGATCATGTCCGAGCGGAAGACCGCCACGGGCAGCCCGCACAGGTCGTGCGCTGCGCGCAGCAGGACCTCGCCCGCCCATTTGCTGTTGCCGTAGCCGTTGGCGTAGCCGTCGTCCAGCGCCCGCACGGCGCTGATCTCGCGGATGTCGGCGTCCTCGGTGAAGCGCGCGGGATCGACGCCCGCGCCGACGGCGACGGTGGAGAGATAGGTGACCGGGGTCAGCCGCGTGGTGAGGGCGAGCCGGACGATCTCGGCCGTGCCCAGCACGTTCGGGCCGAAGAGCTGGTCGTAGGGCAGGACGTGATTGACCAGCGCGGCGGAGTGCACGATGAGGTCCACCTCGGCGGCCAGTTCGCGCCAGTCCGCGTCGGACAGGCCGAGATTCGGTGCGCCGACGTCACCCGCGAGCACGCGCAGCCGACCCGCCGACAGTTCCCTATAAGTCGCGGCGAGCCCGGGGTCGCCGTCGGTGAACACCGCGTCCAGGCGCGCCCGGGCCGCCGCGTCGTCCGTGCCGCGCACCACGCAGATCAGCGTGCCCGCCGAATCCCGCAGTCGCTCCAGCCATTCCAGCAGCAGGAAGCGGCCCAGGTAGCCGTTGGCTCCGGTCAGCAGCACCGTGCGAGCGGGACCCGGCGGGACCGCCGGACACGTTGGCGCGGCGCGCACGGTGTCCGCGTCGATGAAGGTGCCGAGGGTGAGATCGGCGGCGCGGATGGTGCCGTCCGGGCCGTGCACGGTCGCGACGGTGGGGCGGAGATCACCCGAATCCCTTGCGGCGGTGATGAACCGGGCGATCGCGTCGAGATCGGCGGTGGGTCCGACGATCAGCGACACCGGAACCTCGACGCCGAACAGCTCGCCCAGCAGCGACGAATACGACAGCGCGGACAGCGAATCACCGCCGAGATCGGTGAAACGCGCGTCCGGCCGAAGCTCGTCGGCGGCGCACCCGAGTACGACCGCGGCGGCCCGCCGGACCGTCTTGGGCACGGGCCGGTCGGTGACCGTGCGGCGTAGCGCGAGCAGCTCGTCGTCGCGCCGCCGTGCCAGGTCGGCGTACAGCTCTTCGAGCCGGGCGCCGTACAGATCGGTCAGCTTGGGCCGCAACAGTTTCCCGATGCCGGACAGCAGGCCGTTCTCCTGGGTGAACGGCTCGGTCTCGACCAGGAACTCACGCGGGATCTCGTAGGGTTCCAGCTCCGCGCGGGCGGCGCAGCGGCGCAGTGAATCCGCCAGCGCCGCACGCAGTTCCGCCGGGTCGAGCGCGGCGGCGGCCGGGGTCGGCACGATCACCGCCAGCAGGTAGGAGCGTTCGCCGTTGCCGTACACGAAGATCTGGCGGATCAGCTCGCTCGCGCCCAGCGCGGCTTCCACGGTCGCCACCGTCACGAACTCGCCCTGGGACAGTTTCAGCACGTTGTTGCGCCGATCGACGTACACCAGGTGATCGGGTTCCAGCTCGGCCACCACGTCGCCGGTTCGGTAGAACCCCTCGTCGTCGAACATCTGCGCCGTGATCTCGGGCCGCCGGTAGTACCCGGGGAACATCGTCGTTGTCTTGATGAGCAGCTCGCCGCGCGGATGCGGGGTGTCGGTGCCGAAGTAGCCCAGTTCGGGCACGTCGGCGAGCTTGTAGTCCAGCACCGGTGGGCGCCTGATGCGGTTGTCCATGAGCACCCCGCCGCCGGCCTCGGTCGAGCCGTACCCGTCGTGCACCTGCACCTCGAGCGCGGATTCGAGCACGGCCTTCAACTCGGCCGACAGGGGCGCGCTCGCGCTCAGCGCGGTGAGGTAGCGGCCGCCGAAAACCTGTTCGCGCAGTTCGGCTTCCACCGCTTCGACCGCGTCCGCCCGATCGGCGCCGGCCAGTACCCGCCGTTCGATCGCGTCGAGCCGCCGCTGATGCACCATCTCGCACACGCGCGGCACGAACACCAGCTCGGTGGGCCGCACCAGCGCGTAGTCCTCGAACAGGCTCGACATGTCCGGGCGCGCGGTGAAATACGCGGCGCCGCCGCGCGCGAGCGTCCCGTACAGGGTGAGCCTGCCCGCCACGTGCGACAGCGGCATGTAGTTGAGCGTGATCGCGGGCACCCGCAGCTCGTACGCCGCCCAGAACGCCGCCACCAGTCGCCGGGTGTACATGGCGCCCTTGGGCGTTCCGGTGCTGCCCGAGGTGTAGATCAGCAGCGACAGCGGATCCTCGTCCCCGAAGTCGGGAGCCGGGGCATCGGGCAGGCCCCGGCCGTGCTCGACGACCTCACCGAGGAGGTCCACCGCGATGTCGATGCCCGCGTCCGCGAGCCGTTTGCGCGCGGAATCGACAGCGGTACGGTGTGTTCGGTCGCCCGGCGCCTGATCGAACACCAGCAGCCGCCCCGGCGCTACCCCTGCCGCCACGGCCGTCACCGCCGCGTCCAGCGCGTCCACGCTGACGGCCAGCACCCGCGGCCGCGTCTCGTCCAGGATCGACATCCACTGTGCCGCAGGCGCACCGGCCTGCAGGGGCACGGCCACCGCCCCGAGCCGGACACACGCCAGGTCGATCGTCACGTAGTCCGCGCTGGAAAAGCCCAGCGTGCACACGAAGTCACCCGTCCCGACCGATCCCGACCGATCCCACGCCGCCGCGAGGGCCCGCACACGCGCCCCGAGTTCCCCGTAGGTGATGGTCCGGAATTCCGGCAGTAATGCCCGCGCCCCGTCGGCCCCCGTGTCAAAGGCCCGCTCCCCGAGCGCGATCCGGTCCGCGTATCCGCTCAGCACCGTGTCCACGATCGCCCCGAGCTCGAGCCCCGGTTCCCGCAGCCGAGCCACGATCCCCGGCTCCCCCAAGGTCGCCCGCACCTGCGGATCGTGCAAGGCGTCCGCGATCCGCCGTTCACGCCGAGCCTTCTTGACGTCCAGCTCCATGACAGACCTCCCTGGCCCGGGCCCACGGGACCCCGGCAACCGGCCGAAGATCCACCGCCTCGCCCCATTAACTTAGCAACGCGTAACACCACTCACGGTGGCCGCCCGCCCCCACCCTGTCAAGGACACCACGCGCCAAACCACCCCCGCCGCCAGAACCCGCCGACGCCCCGGCCGCCGTCCCCCAACCCGACCCGAGTCCACCGCCGACGGCCCTCTATCCGGCCCGTGGCCGCAACGTCCAGAACACAGTGGAGAGCCTGCGGGCACACCGTCGCCCAAAGGTGCAGAGGTTCCGCATCATCACCCCGGATCCAGTGCAGCCTTGATCCACTACGACACCAGCCAGGTTCCTCGCCGTGTCATCCAGGCCGGTCCGCTGCTGGAACCCGGCGGATACCCGCACCAAAGTTGTTCGACCGCAGCGGTTCCGCACCGATCACCCTGGGCCGCTCGACACTCGCCGACATCGCGGGACCAGTGGTGCGGGGCGTGAATCCACCGCAGAGCGCACCCGGCCCGGCCCTTCCCGCACTCGAACGACGTGGCGTTGCTCCCACACCCGCGTACCGGTACCAAAGGTGTTCGAGCTCAAGGGTTCCGTGCCGACCGAGCTCAGTACGGCCGTGCCGCGGGCACCTTCGTTCCCGGCTATCAATCCCCCGGAACCAGCTAATGCGTTGCAGCGGCTCGACATTCCGGCGCGCGCAGGGCCGGCCACACGCGGTGGCGCCGGTCAGTCGCGGGCCAGCTCGGTGCGCAGGCGGTCCACCAGCTCTTCGGGCGTGCCGGTCGCGGAATAGCCTGCGGCATACCGGTGTCCGCCGCCGCCGAGGACGGTGGCGACCCTCGAGACGTCCACGCCGGGGGAACCGTCGGGGCCCTCGTGGGAGCGCAGGGATACCGTCCAGTGCTCGGCGGAACTCCTGGCCTCCTTGAAGACCGCCGCCACCTGGGCCTCGGATGTGGTGCGGACCAGGTCGACCACGCTCTCGACCTCTTCCGAGCGCACGCCGCCGGTGTCGGCCCGGCGGACGAAGACGTAGACCAGGCCCGCGCCGTGGGCGGCCTCGCGATCCAGCTGGGCGGTCGCCAGCACCCGCGACAGCATGGGCAGCCACGCGAACGGGTGGGTGTCCATCAGGATGCGGGTGATGCCGGGGCCGTCGATACCGGTGGCGAGCAACCGTTCGGCCAGCGCGTGCGAACCGGGACGAGCCCATTTGAACGAGCCGGTGTCGGTGACCAGACCGGCGTAGAGGCAGTGCGCCACATCGCGATCGATCGGTTCGCCCCACGCGTCCAGGACCCGGGCGACCAGTCCCGCCGTCGACTCGGCGGCCTCGTCGATGACGTTGACCGAGCCGAACCGGGTATTGGATCGATGATGATCGAGCACCAGCGAGACGCGCGCACCGTCCAGCCGGTCCCGGAGCGACCCGAGCCGCCCCGCGCTGCCGCAGTCCACCGCGACCAGCACGTCGACCTCGCGCGCGACCTTGTCGGCCGGGACGAGCAGGTCGGTCCCGGGCATCGAGCGCATGGACACCGGTAGTTCGGCGGGCTCGGCGAACGAAACCTGCACGGGCACGCCACGCCGGCGCAGCACCTGCGCCAGGGCCAGGCCGCTACCGATGGTGTCGGCATCGGGCTGGACGTGACACAGCACCGTGACCGAAACGGCGGTGTCGAGAATCGACACCGCCGCGGACAGATCGACCGGTTCCATCACCGGCGGTCTCCTCCCACTGCGCGCGAGCGCAGGTCAGTCTTCGTCGTCGGCGTCGTCGGCGACCTTGTACGGGTCGACGTCACCGGCGTAATTCGCGTTCACCGCGACCTGGGCCACCCGAGCGTCGGCGGCGCGGGCGCGGGCCAGCAGCTCCTCCATCTCCTTGGCGGCGGTCGGCACGGTGTCGAGCTTGAAACCGAGGATCGGGGTGAACTTCACCCCGGTCGCCGCACCGACCTTGGAACGGAGAATGCCCTTGGCCTTCTCCAGCCCGGCCGCGGCCTCGGTGTAATCGGGTTCGGCGTCCAGGGTTTCCCCCATCACCGTGTAGTAAATCGTGGCTTCTCGCAGATCACCGGTCATCTTGGTGTCGGTGATGGTGACGAAACGCAGCCGCGGATCCTTGATCTCGTATTCGATGGCCGTGGCCACGATCGTGGAGATCCGCTTGGCGAGTCGGCGTGCCCTGGCCTGATCCACCATGGTCATGCCCTCCTCACAGGGATTGGTTCAGTCTTCGGGTCCGAAGACGCGGCGGCGTACCGCCAGCAACTGTAACTCCGGCCGTCCCGCGACATGCCGTTCACACCTGTCCAGCACCTGGCTGAGATGGTCCATTCCCGCACTGACCATCGCCACGCCCAGCAGTGAACGCCGGTGTAGATCGTGATCTCCGCCTTCTACGGCACTCACGCCGAACTTCTGCAGTTCGGCCAGGACCGGGCGGATGACGGAGCGCTTCTGCTTCAGCGAATGCACATCGCCGAGCAGGATGTCGAACTCGAGCGCCCCTACGAACAAGTCGTTGTTCATGTGATGCGCACGCACTTGTCTCTCGAAAAACCGGCGCGCCCGGATGGCGTGCGCAGAACGTGCCGGTATGTGGGGGTCACAGCCCTGCCGGGTCCGGATCGCTCCGGACCCGGCAGGTGTGCTGTGTCGATACCTGTCAGTCGCGCGGCTTCTCGCGCAGCTCGTAGGCCTCGATGATGTCACCCTCGCGAATGTCGTTGTAGGTCAACGTCATACCGCATTCGTAGCCTTCACGAACCTCGGTGGCGTCATCCTTCTCACGACGCAGCGAGGCGATGGTGACGGTCTCGGCGATCACGATGTTGTCACGCAGCAGGCGCGCCTTGGCGTTGCGCTTGACCGAGCCCGAGGTGACCCAGCAACCGGCGATGTTGCCGAACTTGGAGGAGCGGAAGATCTGGCGGATCTCCGCCCGACCCAGCTCGACCTCTTCGTAGATCGGCTTGAGCAGACCCTTGAGGGCCTTCTCGATCTCGTCGATCGCCTGGTAGATGATCGAGTAGTAGCGAATGTCCACGCCTTCGCGGTTCGCCAGCTCGGTCGCCTTGCCCTCGGCACGCACGTTGAACCCGATGATGATCGCGTTCGAGGCCGACGCCAGGTTGACGTTGGTCTCGGTGACGCCACCGACACCGCGGTCGATGACACGCAGACGCACCTCGTCGCCGACATCGATACCGAGCAGCGCCTCTTCGAGGGCCTCGACGGTACCGGAGTTGTCGCCCTTGAGGATCAGGTTCAGCTCCGAAGTCTCCTTCAGGGCGGCATCCAGATCTTCCAGGGAGATCCGCTTGCGGCTGCGCGCGGCCAGGGCGTTGCGCTTGCGAGCGTTGCGGCGGTCCGCGATCTGCCGGGCGATGCGGTCTTCCTCGACCACGAGCAAGTTGTCGCCCGCACCCGGAACCGAGGTGAAACCGATGACCTGGACGGGCCGCGACGGCATGGCCGCCTCGACGTCGTCGCCGTGCTCGTCGACCATGCGGCGGACGCGACCGTAGGCGTCACCCGCCACGATCGAGTCGCCGACCCGCAGGGTGCCGCGCTGGATGAGCACGGTCGCCACGGGACCACGGCCACGGTCGAGGTGGGCTTCGATGGCCACACCCTGCGCGTCCATGTCCGGGTTCGCCCGCAGATCCAGCGAAGCGTCGGCGGTCAGAACGACAGCCTCGAGCAGCGAATCGATGTTCGTGCCCTGCTTGGCCGAGATGTCGACGAACATGGTCTCGCCACCGTATTCCTCGGCTACCAGACCGTATTCGGTCAGCTGCTGGCGAATCTTCTGCGGATTCGCGCCTTCCTTATCGATCTTGTTGACCGCCACCACGATCGGCACGTCCGCGGCCTGCGCGTGGTTGATGGCCTCCACCGTCTGCGGCATGACGCCGTCGTCGGCCGCGACCACGAGGATCGCGATGTCGGTGGCCTTCGCACCACGGGCACGCATGGCGGTGAACGCCTCGTGACCGGGGGTATCGATGAAGGTGATGAGGCGGTCTTCGGCGTTCACGTGCGTGAGCACCTGGTAGGCGCCGATGTGCTGGGTGATGCCGCCGGCTTCGCCCTCGCGGACGTTCGCCTTGCGGATGGTGTCCAGCAGTCGGGTCTTACCGTGGTCGACGTGGCCCATGACGGTCACGACCGGCGGACGGATCTGCAGGTCGTCCTCGTCGCCCTCGTCCTCGCCGTAGGTGAGGTCGAAGTTGGCGAGCAACTCGCGGTCCTCGTCCTCGGGCGAGACCACGTGCACGACGTAGTTCATCTCGCCGCCGAGGAGCTCGAGGGTCTCCTCGTTCACGGACTGGGTCGCGGTGACCATCTCGCCGAGGTTGAACAGCGCCTGCACCAGCGAGGCCGGGTTGGCGCCGATCTTGTCGGCGAAGTCGGACAGCGACGCGCCGCGGGCGAGACGGATGATCTCGCCGTTGCCGCGCGGCAGCCGCACGTTGGCCACGGGGGCCTGCATGTTCTCGTACTCGGCGCGCTTCGCCCGCTTCGACTTACGGCCCTTGCGGGGCGCGCCACCGGGACGACCGAAGGCACCCGCGGCACCGCCGCGACCGCCACCGGAACCGGGACGACCGCCGCCACCACCGCCACCGGGACGACCGCGGAAACCACCCGCCGCCGCACCACCGGCGCCGGGAGCGCCACCGGTACCCGGGGCACCGCCCTGGCCACCGCGGTACGGACCACCGGCACCGGCCGGACGACCGGCGCCACCGGGACGCGGACCACCCTGACCCGGACCACCGGGACGACCGCCGCCGGGCGCGGGACGCGCGGCACGCGAGGGCATGGCACCCGGGTTCGGGCGCGGGGGCATCGAGCCGGGGCTCGGACGCGGGCCGCCGGGGCGGGGACCGCCCTGACCCGGAGCCGGACGGGGACCGCCCTGACCGGGAGCCGGACGACCGCCCTGCGCGCCACCGGGACGCGGGCCACCCTGGCCGGGAGCCGGACGGGGACCGCCCTGACCCGGGGTCGGGCGCGGACCACCCTGACCCGGACGCGGGGCGTTCTGGCCGGGGGCCGGACGCGGCGCCGGGCGCTCGGGCGCCGAGGAGAACGGGTTGTTGCCCACGCGCGGCGGCTTGGGACCGGGCTTCGGGCCGGCCGGACGCGGAGCGCCCGGGGTCGGCGCGGCGCCACCGGCCTGCTGGGCCGGACGCGGGGCGGGAGCGGGGGCAGCCGGACGCGGGGCGCCCGGGGTCGGCCGCTGCTGCTGCGGCGCGGGCGCCGGAGCAGCGGAAGCCGCTGCCGGAGAAGCGGTTTCAGCCACGGGGGGCTTGGGGGCGGGACCCGGCTTGACGGCCGGGCCCGGGCGCACGGCCGGAGCCGGTGCGGCGGCCGCGGGTGCGGCCTGCTCGGCGGCGGGAGCCTTCGGCGCCGCCGGAGCGGGCGCGGGGGCTGCCGGAGCCGGTGCGGACGGACGGGGGGCGCCGGGACGGGGTCCGGAGGTGGCGCCGGGCTTGGGGCCGGACGGACGCGGGGCGTCGCCGGGCTTGGCGGCCGACTTGGCGGCGCCGTTCGCGGGGGCGCTCTTGGGTGCGAGCGACTCACGCAGGCGACGTGCGACGGGGGCCTCCACCGTCGACGACGCGGACTTCACGAACTCGCCCTGCTCCTTGAGCTTCGCGAGTAGTTCCTTGCTCGTGACACCGAGTTCTTTGGCCAACTCGTGCACGCGGGCCTTGCCTGCCACTGCTCTCCTCACTGAGAGGTCGAGCGCGGCAACCCTTTTGGCAAAGGGCGGGCCCGCACGACCTCAGATTATTTCCGATGGTCGATCATCGTTGGTGCTTCACGGTGTGCTCATGAGTGCTCGTGCCTGTTCTCTACGTAATGCTCCAGGGCTGAGATATCCAGATGTCCGGACACTCGTAGTGCTCTGCCGAATGCTCGGCGCCGAACTGCGTTGTTCAGACAAGCCGAAAGGGGGTGCAACCAGGCACCCCTCCCGGGCAGTCTACGCCGAGGATCGGGAACAACCGTGGTTTCGGTTGCCACGACTCGCAGCAGATCGGCGGCCAGTGCGCGTTTGCGACATCCGACGCAGGTCCGCACGGGTGCGGACGAGGAGGAAATCGAAGACTCGCGCTGAGCCTGCGTCCACTCTACCGCTGTCATGTCCCGATCTCCGCATCCGTCCCCGTGGGAAGTTACCAACATGTCATCCGTGGGGTCTGTTTCTTTTTCCGATCCGGTCCGGCCGGGAGCCGGACCGGGACCAAGATCGGCGCCCCGCCGCGATCAAGATCGCTGCGCCTCCGAGCGCACCGAGCCGGCCACATCCGGGGCCGCATCACTGCGAATGTCGATTCGCCAGCCCGTGAGCCGGGCCGCGAGGCGGGCGTTCTGCCCCTCCTTGCCGATCGCCAGCGAGAGCTGGAAATCGGGCACCACGACCCGGGCCGCACGCGCGTCGGGGTCGACGATGGTGACGGAGACAACTTTCGAGGGGGACAGCGCATTCCCCACGAAGGTCGCCGGATCCTCGGCGTAGTCGATGATGTCGATCTTCTCGCCGGCCAGTTCGCTCATGACGTTGCGCACGCGCTGACCCATCGGGCCGATGCACGCGCCCTTGGCGTTGACGCCCTGCACGGTCGAGCGCACGGCGATCTTGGAGCGATGCCCGGCCTCGCGGGCCACGGCGGTGATCTCCACCGAGCCGTCGGCGATCTCGGGGACCTCGAGGGCGAACAGGCGGCGCACCAGATTCGGATGCGTGCGCGAGAGGGTGATCTGCGGGCCGCGCGGGCCGCGCGAGACGCCGACCACGTAACACTTGATGCGGTCGCCGTGCTCGTAGGTCTCCCCCGGCACCTGCTCGGCCGGCGGGATGACGCCCTCGGCGCCGTGCGCCTCGCTGCCGATGCGGACCACGATGGTGCCGCGCGCGTTCATGCGCGCGTCGCGCTGCACGACACCGCCGACGATGTCGCCCTCGTGCGTAGCGAAGTCGCCGAAGGACTTCTCGTTCTCGGCGTCACGCAGGCGCTGCAGCACGACCTGGCGCGCGGTGGTCGCGGCGATGCGGCCGAAACCCTCTGGGGTGTCGTCCCATTCGGAGATGAGGTTGCCGTCGGCGTCGACCTCGCGGGCCATCACGCGCACGACACCGGTCTTCTGGTTGATGTCGATGCGGGCGCTGGCCTGATGGCCGTCGGTGTGCCGGTAGGCGGTCAGCAGCGCGGACTCGATCGCGGAGATCACTGTCTCCATCGAGATCCCCTTGTCGGCGACTATCGCGCGCAGGGCTTCGATTTCGATGTTCATTCCACGATCCCTTCGGTCGGTGAATCGGATGCAGCTTCTACGTCTTGTTCGTCTTCGGAGCCGTCGCCGGGTTCGGCGTCGTCCGGGTCTTCGGCGTCGTCACCGTCGCCGGATAGGTCGTGCGCCTGCGCGCCCGGTTGCGGACGGCCGGGGGCGACGCCGCCGGCCAGTTCCAGTTCGGCCGCGCCGGGTGGCGCGAACTCCACCTGGACGACGGCGAATTCGATGTCGGCCAGCGGGACGCTCACCCGGTGCGGTTTGCGCTTGCCGCCCAGGACCAGGGCCACCTCGGTCTCGGAGGCCGCGCCGACGCGGGCCTCGAAGCGGGCCTTGCCCTTCTCCTCCGGGGATTGCACACCGGCGCGCAGGGTGAGTTTGACCTTGCGGCCGCGAGCGCGCTGCCAGTGCCGTAGCTCGGTGAGGGGTCGTTCGACGCCGGGGGTGGTGACCTCCAGCAGGTAGGGGGTCTCGCCGAAATCACCGGCGGCGTCCAGGGCTTCGGAGATCTCCGAACTGAGCACGGCGACGGCGTCCAGGGGCGCGGCTTCGTCGCGATCCACCGTCACCTTCACCTTGGCGTGCGCGGTACCGGCAGCCGAAATCGCAACGCCTTCGAGGTCGAATCCTCGGCGTTCGACGAGCTCAGCAACTAGCTGGCTCACCCTTTCCTCGGACGGCATCGGCATGTGGGGCGGCTCCTGGTTCAGTTGTGACGGTTTGAGTTGTGTCTGGCAGTGGAGCGGAAACGCTGAATATCCGCACCGAAGGTCTAGCGTAACGCGCGGAAAGAGTGTAAAGGACCAGCCGATCGTGGCGACTTCGGCATGGTTCGCGCTACCGGCATCGCGGCGTGTCCGTGTCGCGGGTGCGACAGCGGCGGCGACGCGCCCGTGCCGGGGACATATCGATCGAGATCACAGCCTATCGGACGGCCCGGGTGCGGTGAGCACGCCGGAACGACTGGCACCATGTACCCGTGCCCAGCAGTCAGAGCGGCCCTATGGCCGGTGTCACACGCGCGCCCCTACCCGTATCTCCGCTGGACCGCCGGGCGGCGACCACCCTCGATCGCCGGGCCGCCCTGCGCCTGGCCGGCGGCGGCGTGCTGGTCGTGACCGCGCTCGGGGCCGGGACCGCGTGCACCCGCGAGGAAGCGCCCGCGCTGCCGGATCCGCTTCTGGCGCAGGAGGAGTCGGCGCGCAAGGACGCGGCCGCGGCGACCGCCGCCATCGCCGTCGCACCCGATCGCGCGGGGGTGCTGCAGGTCATCGCCAGCCAGCGCACCGCGCACGCCGACGCGCTGCGGGCCGAAATCGACCGCGTGGTGGGCGTTTACGGCGACGGCACGGTGCCGAGTCAGCGCAGCGCGCCCATCTCGGCCGCCGCGCCCGCGACGCCGCCGTCGGTCGCGCAGGTGCAGGCCGCGCTCACGGGGGCGCAGCGCTCGAGCGGTGAGCTGGCGGTGCAGTTGTCGGGGTATCGGGCCGGGCTGCTGGCCTCGATCAGCGCCGCGTGCGCCACACACGCCGGGGTGCTGCTCGCGTGAGCCATGCCTGCGGGCGGCTCGGCACGAGCGCCGCACACGAGCGGACGGAACACAGCGGGAGCGCGCGGGCGCGCACCGGACCACGGCACATCATTCGGGCGGGGAGGAACACGGTATGAGCGGGGCGGATTCGAAGGCGCTGGCGGACGCGCTGAGCGCGGAGTACGCGGCGGTGTTCGCGTACGGGGTGATCGCGGCCTACGCGAATCCGGATCGGGAACGACTCGTGGCGGAGTACACCGCCGCGCATCGGGCCCGCCGGGACGCGACCATCGACGCACTGAAGGGGCTGGACGCCGCGGTACCGGCGCCCGCGGCCGCGTATCCCAGCCCGGTGCCGGTGGACGACCCGATCCCCGCGGCCAAGCTCGCGGTCGTGGTGGAGACCGACACCGCGACGGCGTGGCGGGCCGCGGTCGAGGCGGCGACGACGCCCGAGGTGCGGCGCACCGCGGTGGAAGCGCTCACCGAGAGCGCGCTGCGGCTGGCCACCTGGCAGTCGATCCTGGGTGTGAATCCGGCGACGGTGGCGTTCCCGGGACAGCCCTGAGATAAGCCCCGAACGCACGCAATTCCCGGCCCGCACACCCGAATCGGTGTGCGGGCCGAGCCTTTTCCCGCACACCGATCCTGAAAGCATCGCGAATTGCGAGTAAGGTCGCTCCGGCGCGGTCCGATGTATTTTCCTGCCGCGCAATCAATTTCCGGTGGGAGTCGAGGAGAGATTGTGGCGGTCGATGCGGCCCGGGAAGAAAAAGCACTGCACGCGGTGACGAATCGCCTGGTGGAACGCTATGTCGAGGTGCATACGGCGGAGCAGGTCGAGGCCGTGGTCGGTACGGTGCGACGACGGTTCGATGGGCATGCGGTGCGGGAATTCGTACCGATTCTGGTGGAGCGCATGGCACGCCGGGAACTGGAACCGGACGACGCGAAAGTCGAACCGGAACAGGCGGATACGGAATCGTCCACGGCAATTCCATTGGCGGACAATTCGAATTCAACGCGTAGTCATCTATTCGACACCTTGGACCTCTCGGTGTTGCGGCGGCGTTCGGTTCTGCTGGGCGCGGGCGCGGTGGTGACGGTTGTCGCCGTCGCGGCGTTCGCGGCTGTGCGCGAGCCGGATCCGGCGCCGGTTGCTCCGGCCGCCGCGCCGCTCGCGACCGTGCGCGGCGTGGTCGGGTCGGAGAAGGTCGCGTTCTTCGAGGATCCGCGGGTGGCCGAGGTGCTGGCGCGCAACGGGATCCGCGTCGAGGTCGATCCCGCCGGTTCGCGGCAGATCGCCACCTCGGTGGATCTGGCCGGCTACGACTTCGCCTTCCCCTCCAGTTCCGCCGCGGCCGAGCGCATCCAGCGCGGGCGCGGGGTGAGCGCGAAGTACACCCCGTTCTCCTCGCCCATGGCCATCGCCACCTTCGCGCCGATCGTGGAGTTGCTGACCGCCGCGGGGATCGTGACGCCCGGCGCGGCACCGGTTTTCGACGTGGAGAAGTTCCTGGCCCTGGCCGAGCGCGGGGTGCAGTGGGATCAGCTCGCGGGCAACACGACCTACCCGGTCCGCAAGAACGTCCTGGTCGGGACGACCGACCCGCGCACCTCGAACTCCGCGGCCATGTACCTGTCGGTCACCGCCTACGTGGCCAACGACAACACCATCGTGCGCGGCGCGACCGCCGAGGCCCACGCCCTGTCCCGCATCTCCCGCCTGTTCACCCGTCAGGGCTACACCGAGAACACCTCCGACGGCCCGTTCAAGGAGTACCTGGCCGCGGGCATGGGCCCGACCCCGATGGTCTGGATCTACGAATCCCAGTACGTGGCGGCCGCGGTGAACAACCAGCTGAAGCCCGGCATGGTGCTGATGTACCCCTCCCCGACCGTGCTCTCCCAGCACACCGTGATCCCCCTGAACGACGGCGGCGACCGCCTGGGCAAACTCCTCGCCACCGATCCGGACCTCCAGCGCCTGGCCGCCGACCACGGCTTCCGCCCCAACGATCCGTCCCTGTTCACGAAAGTCGCCGCCGACCACAAGGTTCCGGTGAACCCCACCCTGATCGACGTCGTCGACCCGCCCGACTACGACACCCTCGAACACCTGCTGGACGGGGTGGCCAGGGCATACAACTAGACCCGGCCCGACCGACCCGACGCCCCGAGACGTCCAACACGAACCCGACACCGAATTCCCCCGAGCGGCACTGGCCGCGCCAGCAGTTTCGTATTACGATATTGGGGGAATCCGATGGAGGTTCACAGGTCGGCACGCAAGCACGGAATCGCCGATGAGGACAGCGTTCATGCGGCGACGAACTATCTCGTCGCCTATCCGATCTCGGATGAGCCACCGGAGCGAGAGCTCCGGCTGGGGCCGGATCGAGCTGGAAACCTGCTCGAGATCGTCGTGATGCTGCTGGACGACGGCGGCGAGCTGATCATCCACTCGATGCGGATGCGAGCGAAGTATCGAGGACTGTTGCCGTGAAGGAGGTTCGCATGCCCAGGAAGCTCGAGAAGCCGGTCCCCACGTCCGGTGGGATTCCGGTCACCGATGCGGTGATCGCGGAGGCCGCAGCCGAAGCCGAAGACGGTTATGACGTCGCGGCACTGCGCCGACGCGGTGGCCGGCCGCCGATCGGATCGGCGGCCGGCGAAGTTGTGCCCGTGCGGTTGGATCCCGGCCTCAAGGCCGCGCTCGTGCATCGAGCCGAGTTGGACCACACGTCATCGAGCGAGGTCATCCGTCAGGCGCTACGCGCTTGGCTCGAGGTGGCCTGAGCCCGTTGAAGACCCGGGGGGTGGCGCCCCCCCCCGCGGCGGGGGTGGCGCGCGGGCGGGGGGCGCGGGGCCGGCGCCGCCGCGAGCGCTCATCGAGTGGCACCGGGGGTGCGGCGCGGGTAAGGCGCGCGGCTCGCCGGGTTGCCGGGGAAGCGGTGTCAGCCGCGAACCTTCGCGATGATCGAGGCCACGGCGGTCTCGGCGGGGAACTCCTCGCTCTCGCCGGTGAAGCGGTCGCGGAGCTCGAGCTTGCCTTCGGACCAGCCGCGGCCGACCACCACCACCAGGGGCATGCCCAGGAGCTCGGCGTCCTTGAACTTCACGCCCGGGGAGGCCTTGCGGTCGTCGAACAGGACGTCCAGGCCGGCGGCGTTCAGTTCGGTGACAACCTTTTCCGCGCCTTCGCGGGCGGCGTCGTCCTTGTTCGCGATGACCACGTGCACGTCGTAGGGGGCGATCTCCTTCGGCCAGCGCAGGCCCTTGTCGTCGTGCTGCTGCTCGGCGACCACGGCCATCATCCGGGAGATGCCGACGCCGTAGGAGCCCATGGTCAGGCGGACCGGCTTGCCGTTCTCGCCGAGCACGTCGACGTCGAACGCGTCGGTGTACTTGCGGCCCAGCTGGAAGATGTGGCCGATCTCGATGCCGCGCGCGGACTCCAGCACGCCCTTCCCGTCCGGCGAGGGATCGCCGTCGCGGACCTCGGCGGCCTCGATGGTGCCGTCGGCGGTGAAGTCGCGGCCCGCGACCAGGTTCACGTAGTGCTTACCGGCCTCGTCGGCGCCGGTGATCCAGGAGGTGCCCGAGACCACGCGGGGATCGAGCAGGTAGCGAACGCCGTTGGCCAGCAGCGCCTTCGGGCCGATGTAGCCCTTGACCAGGAAGGGGTTGGCCTTGAAGTCCTCCTCGGCGAGCAGTTCCACCTCGGCGGGCTCGACCGACGCCTCGAGGCGCTTCTCGTCCACCTCGCGGTCGCCGGGCAGGCCGATGCCCAGGATCTCGGTCTTGCCGTCCGGGTAGCGCAGCTTGACGATGACGTTCTTCAGGGTGTCCGCGGCGGTGACCGGACGGCCCAGCTGGTCGGCGATGCCGTTGGCGTTGGCCCACTCCACCAGCTTCGCGATGGTCGCGGTGTCCGGGGTGTCGTGCTCCTCGGCCGCGGCCAGACCCTCGAGGGGGATCTCGGCCGGAACCGCGGTGACGACGGCCTCGACGTTGGCGGCGTAACCGGATTCGCGGCTGATGACGTAGGTGTCCTCGCCGACGGGGCTGTTGGCCAGGAACTCCTCGGACGCCGAACCGCCCATCGCGCCGGAGGTGGCGGCCACGATCACGTACGAGACGTTCAGGCGATCGAAGATCTTCTGGTACGCGCCGCGATGCGCCTGGTAGCTGGCGCTGAGGCCCTCGTCGTCGAGATCGAAGGAGTACGAGTCCTTCATGACGAACTCGCGCCCGCGCAGGATGCCCGCGCGGGGACGCGCCTCGTCGCGGTACTTGGTCTGGATCTGGTACAGCGTGACGGGCAGATCCTTGTAGGAGTTGTACTCGCCCTTCACCGTCAGCGCGAAGAGTTCCTCGTGGGTGGGCCCGAGCAGGTAGTCCGCGCCCTTGCGGTCCTTGAGGCGGAACAGCGCGTCGCCGTACTCGGTCCAGCGATTGGTCGCCTCGTACGGTTCGCGCGGCAGCAGCGCCGGCAGCGAGATCTCCTGGGCGCCGATGGCGTCCATTTCCTCCCGGACCACGTTCTCGATCTTGCGCAGCGTACGCAGACCGAGCGGCAGCCACGAGTAGATGCCCGGCGCGATGCGGCGCACATATCCGGCGCGGACCAGCAGCTTGTGGCTGGGCACCTCGGCGTCGGCGGGGTCATCGCGCAGCGTGCGCAGGAACAGATGCGAGAGACGGGTGATCACGGATCCACAGAGTAGCCGCTGCACACGCGATGCTCACAAGGCATTACCGTGTTGGCTCGTGCTGGTGCTGCTGCCTCCCTCCGAAACCAAGTCCGACGGTGGCTCGGGCGATCCACTGAATCTGGACTCCCTCGCGATGCCGCAGCTCACGGCGGTCCGCGACAAGCTGGTCACCCAACTGAGCCGGCTGGCCGCCGATCCCGACGCCTCGCGCTCGGCACTGGGTCTGGGCAAGGGGGCTGACGCGGAGATCGCGCGCAACGCCGCGCTGCGCTCCTCGCCCACCCGCCCGGCGCTGGACCGCTACACCGGCGTGCTCTACGACGCCCTCGACGCGGCGTCGCTGACCCGGACCCAGCGGGCCAAGGCCGACGCGCGCCTGGCCATCGGGTCGGCGCTGTTCGGCGTGGTGCGCGCGGGCGATCCCATTCCGGCGTACCGGCTTTCGGGCGGATCGAAGCTGCCGGGCCTGCCCACCCTGCAGTCGGTGTGGAAGCAGGTGCTGCCCGAGGCGCTGCGCGCGGAGACCGACGGCGAGCTCACCGTGGATCTGCGCTCGGGCACCTATCAGAATCTGGGCCGCATCCCCGGCGCGGTCACCGCCACCGTGCTCACCGAACGGCCCGACGGGAGCCGAACGGTGGTGAGCCACTTCAACAAACACCACAAAGGGCTGCTCGCTCGGGCACTGGTGCTGACCCGCTCGGAACCGGCCGACATCAACGGTCTGGCCCGGGTGGCGGAGAAGTTCGGGCTGCGTATCGAAATCGCTTCTCCCACTGAACTTCTGGTACTCACTTAACCTCGATCGGGGTACGTAGGCGCCGGAATTCCGGCGCCCCGCCGACCGGGCGCGCACGGCGGCGTCCGTGCCGGACCCACGCGCTCGGGCGCACTGTTACCGGCCGGAAGCGATCGGACAGCACCACAGCCGAATCCGCTTCCGGTTATGGTGGCGCACAGTGGGCGATGGGAGATTGCTGTGCCGTTCGTGAGTACTGCCGGAGCGAAAGTTCATTACACCGACACCGAGGCCGACGGCCCGGTCGTGGTGCTCAGCCACGGATTCTTTCTCGATGAGGAGATGTTCGCGCGTCAGGGGGCCGGGCTCGCACCGGATTACCGGGTGATCGCCGTCGACGCGCGCGGGCACGGACTGACCGAGGACTACCGGGATCCGTTCACCTATTGGGATCTGGCCGAGGACGTCTGGGCGGTGCTCGACGAACTCGGCGTCGACGAGGTCGTCGCGGGTGGCATGTCGCAGGGCGGGTACACCGCCCTGCGGATGGCGCTGCAGCAGCCGAGCCGGGTACGCGCGCTGGTGCTGATGGGCACCTCGGCCGAGCCGTACGATGTCGCGGCGCGCGAGCGCTATCGCGGAATCATGACGGCGTGGATGGAATCCGAGCCGTTCCATCCGCTGGCCGCCATGATCGCCAAGACCATGATCGGCGGGACCCCGGCCGAACAGCAGCTGTGGATCACCAAGTGGTGCAACAGCGATCGCAGGCGGCTGCGCCTGGCGGCGGACTGCCTGATCGAGCGGGATTCGGTGGCCGAGGCGATCGGTGGGCTGAGCTGCCCGGCGCTGCTGGTGCGCGGTGAGCACGATCAGGCCGAGAGCGACGCGGACATGACCGCGCTGGCGGCCCAGCTCGGCGGTCCCGCCCGCCTGCACACCGTGGCGGGGGCGACGCACGGGGTGAACATCACCCATGCGGCGCAGGTGAATTCGCTGCTGCGCGAGTTCCTGGACGCGCTGCCGGCCTGATAGCCGCGAAAGGTGTTGCCCGGCAGTCCCGGACAACACCTCGCGAGCGAAACCTACTCCGCGGCCAGGGTGGCGGACGCCTGCGCGTGGCTGGGCAGCACGCACACCGCGTCCAGGCCGAGCACGTGGTTCAGGCGGCCGAAGGCCAGCCACGAGCCCAGGCACATGGACAGTTCGGTGACCTCGGCCTGGGTGTAGTGCGCGAACATGCGCTCCCACCAGGCGTCGTCGAGGCCGTGGTGATCGAGGGCGTAGCGCTCGGCGTACTCGGCGGCCAAACGGGTGCGCTCGTCGAAGGATTCGGCGGTGCGCCAGTTGGTGACCTCGTCGGCGAAGGACTCGTCGACCTTCTCGCCGTTGCGGTCGGTGCGCCAGTCCAGGCAGAACAGGCAGCCGTTGATCTGCGCGATGCGCAGCCGGGCGGCTTCGAACTCGGGCAGGCCGAGGGTGGTGTGCTCGTAGACCGCGAGCGAGAACGCGGCCGCGGCGACGCCGATGCCGGGGACCATTTCGCCCCAGACGTAGCCGATGGGATCCTTGCCTTCGGGAATGTCGATGATCACGGCTGATTCCTTCCGAGTGTGCCGTTGCGCAGGGGGATGTCCAGCGCGTCGTAGAGGCCGGGTTCGGCGGCGGCGAGCCATTCGATGGCGCCCACCAATCTGCCTACGGCCGTGGCGTTTCCGCCCGCGGAGTGGTTGCCGCCCTCGTCGGTGGCCTGGATGGTGACCTCGATGCGCGGGCTGCCTTCGATGATCACGCGGTGTGCGCCGGCGCCGCTGTGCGGGATGGGCCAGTCGGGCGCGCAGGTGGCGTGGATGCGGGTGACGTGTTCGATGACGATCCGCGGGCGGCCGTCGACGATGCCCTGCACCTCGAAGCGCACCGCGCCCTGCCCGCCGGCTTCGAAGTCGCCCATGAGCTCGGTGGTGACGGTCTGCTCGAGCGGCCGGCGTTCGACGACCTCGCGGACCTCCTCGATCTCGACGCCGAGGCCGCGCGCGATGAGCCGAATCTGCCCGCCCCACACCATGGTCGGGATGCCGGGCGCGAGCATGGGCGGCTCGTACTCCAGGGGCTGGCCCATGCCGACGAGCCAGCGCACCGAGTCGGGCTGGTCGTAGGTGGTGTAGTCGAAGATCTCCTGGCAGCGGATGACGTCGACGGTGTGGCCGAGTCCGCTGATCAGCAGCGGCAGTACGTCGTTGCCCCAGCCCGGGTCGATGCCGCTGACGAACAGCGAGCCGCCGCCCTCGGCGACCGCGGCCAGCACCTGCTCGCGCAGTTCGGGGGGCGCGTTGCGCTGGTCGTACAGGGCGTAGAGCGAGGGGGTCACCACGACCGCACCGGCGCGGATCGCGCGCGCGATGTCGGCGAGGGCGTCGTCGGGGCGGATCTCGCCGGAGCCGGCGTAGACCAGCGCCCGCGGGCCCGCGGCCAGGACCGCGTCGATGTCGTTCGTCGCGGCGACACCCAGTTCGGTGTCGAGACCGGCCAGGGTGCCGGCGTCCCGGCCGACCTTGTCGGGGTTGTTGACCAGGACGTCGGTGAGCTTCAGTCCGGGATGGGCCGCGACTGCACGAATGGCGGCCCGGCCCACATTGCCGGTGCCCCAGACCACGGTGGGAATCATGGCCGCAATGTAGCAAGCGCTTGGTTGCTAAGTAGGTAGAACGAGATGTTCAGTTTCGGACTACATCGAACCGAAACGCTGATCGAGCACCTGCGCCCAGTTGACCTGGTCCAACGCGTGATAGTCGACGCGCATCACGTTGTAGACGTCGCGGCCCTCGCTGAGCCAGCCGCCCTTCTTGTCGGCCTCGATGATCACGTCGAGGTTGTGCGCGCGGGCCACGAAGGTGACCTCGATCTGCCTCAGATGCGGGTAGCGCGGGGACCCGAAGAACTCGATCTCCTGAAAGAACGGCAGCTCCTGCTCGATGCCGCTGAGGCGGCCCCACTCGCAGTCCGCGGAGTGCAGTCCGAAACCGAGCTGTTCGATGGCGGCCAGGATGTGGTGCTGGGCGGGCAGCGCGCCCACGCCGAGCGGATCGCTGTCCCCGGCGTCGACCGCGCCCGCGATCTCGACCATCGTGCGCACCGCGACCTGCGCGCCGGGCAGATGCCGCCCGTTGTAGAAGGTGATCGGGGTTTCCAGCGGGGTGTACAGCCCGAACGGAATGTCGTAGAGCGCCTGGGGTTCCAGGCGGAACGGGCCGTGCACGGGGGTGAGATGGAAGCCGCGCAGGCCGCTGGTCTCCTCCTCGGTGTGCTCGAATTCCACCCGGGTCACGAACTCCAGCGCCACCCGGGAGATGTCCTGCGCCACGCTGCCCCCGCGCAGCCGGACCACGCCGTGCACGGTGCCGCCGGGCTGAACGCCGGGGGTGTGCAGTTCGGTCTCGACCTCGGCGCCGCCTACTCCGGCGGCCGCCAACAACTTCTTGAACATGGGAACAGTCTGTCCGGTGATCGGCCGGAGTGATTCCCGGATCGGCAACCCTGTGTTCCAATTCATCCCGACTAGTTCTCGGGAGGTAATCGCTATGGACCACACCGCGCTGGAAGAGATCCGCCAGCTCAAGTACCGGTATCTGCGCACGCTGGATTTGAAGGAGTGGGACGAGTTCGGCGCGACGCTGAGCACCGACGTGATCGGCTCCTACGGCTCGCCCTCGGGCGGGCAGCCGCTCGAATTCACCGGCCGCACCGCGCTGGTCGACTACATGCGCACGGCGCTGGGCGGCAACATCATCACCGTGCACGTCGCCAATCATCCGGAGCTCGAGGTGGACGGCGAAACCGCAAGGGGCAGTTGGTGTCTGGAGGACACGGTGATCGTGCCCGACTTCCAGATCACCATTCGCGGCGCGGCCTACTACCACGACACCTACGTGCGCGAGGACGGTCGCTGGGTGATCGCCAGCACCGGGTATCAGCGCATCTACGAGACCCGCACCTCGACCGCGGATCAGCCCGGCTACCTCATCACCGCCAACCGCTGGGCGCCCACCGAAGTGTCCTAGCCGCCCGCCCGGCTTCCGGCCGCCGCGCGCCCGCACCCGCGAGCCCGCGCCTCGATTCACCGTCGAGGCGCGGGCTTTCGCGTGTGCGGGCCCGGGCCGCACGTTCGGTCGCGTGTAAACGCTCTCGGCGTCGGCCGCGATTAGTTGTTCGTACCGGTCAGACGGTCTTGATCGGTAGTACTTCAGTTCGCCTCGAAGCTAGGACATCTCATGCGCAAGATCCTGTTGGGCACCGCCGGCATCTCCTTCGCCGCCCTCGCCACCCTCCTGCCCGCCGCACCGGCGCAGGCGTACACCTACTGGGGCGCGATCGCGGTGTCCAGCAACGGCGACCTCGGCTGGTCGTGGAACTACGACACCGAGGCCGGAGCGAGCCGCGCCGCCGAGGACAAGTGCGGATACAGCGATTGCTCGACGGTCACCACGTTCACCGGCTGCGGCGCGGTGGCGTACTCCGAGATCATGAACAAGTACACCGGCGGCTACGGCGCCACCCGGGTAGAGGCGGAGAACGGCGCGCGCTGGTACAGCGATTCGGTGCTGGTGCACGACGCCGTCTGCAACGAGTGAGCCCACTGCGGCGAATGAGATGACCCGGGCTCGGTGCCGGCGTCGACCGTTTCCGGATGGCGCCGGCGGCGCGGGAATGTTCTCCGCGCCGGACCCGGCCGCGCCGCTCAGTCCGTGACGCCGATGTCCTCGTGCCAGAGTTCGGGCCGCTCGGCGATGAAGCGGGTCATCATCTCCACGCAGGCCGGGTCGTCCAGGACGGTGACGGAAACCCCGTGCGCGGCAAGCCATTCGTGGCCGCCGGAGAAGGTGCGGGCCTCGCCGACGACGACCGCGCCGATGCCGAACTGCCGGACCAGGCCGCTGCAGTACCAGCAGGGCGAGAGCGTAGTGACCATGATGGTGTCGCGGTAGTCGCGGCGGCGCCCGGCCCTGCGGAAGGCGTCGGTTTCGGCGTGCAGGCTGGGATCGTCCGACTGCACGCGGCGATTGTGCCCGCGCCCCAGCAGTTTTCCGGTGCTGTCGAACAGCGCGGCGCCGATCGGGATACCGCCCTCGTCCAGTCCGAGCTGGGCCTCTTCGTAGGCGGTGCGCAGCAGATCGTTCGGATTGATCATGCCGATCATGGTGCCACCGGAGCGGCGGCGCGCTCGGTACACGCGGTCGGCGCGAGCGGGCGAATCCCCCAGTCTGACTTCAGTTTACTAAATCCAGCCAGTAGGCTGGCGGGCATGGACAACGACTTCGCCCGATCGATGTGGCGGGTAATCGAACCGCTGCACGCCATCACGTACTTCGCGCCGGACTGCCGTGCGGCGAACAAGGCGCTCGGACTGCGCGGGTACTGGATGGGGTACTTCGCCACCCGCTCGGCGCCGATCGGAGCGGTCGGGCCGGGGGTCGTCGAGGCCACCTTCTTCAACTTCGCGCCCGCGATGGTGCGCCGCGCCCTGCCCGACGCCTGGAGTTTCGCGACCAGGGACGCGGTCCTGGACGGCCGGGTCGTCGCGGCCGCCGGTGTCCTGCGCACACTGGTTCCCGATATCGAGACCGTCGCCGGGAGCGCCCTGCCGATCCTGCACACCGCGATCGCCGACGCGCCCGCCGATGGCCGCACGCTCTTCGGCGCCAACCGCGATCTGCCGATTCCGCCCGATCCGGTCGCCGCGCTGTGGCAGGCGGTCACGACCCTGCGCGAGCATCGCGGCGACGGCCATGTCGCCTGCCTGCTCGCGGAGGGCATCGACGGCTGCGAGGCGCACGTGCTGTTCTCGGCGGCGACCGGCGTGCCCGCGACCGTGTGGCGCGATGTGCGCGGCTGGAGCGAATCCGATTGGGAGGCGGCCCGGCTGCGGCTGGAGACCCGCGGCCTGCTCACCGGCGACGAGATCACCGACGGCGGCCGGGCGCTGCACACCCACATCGAGGCCCGCACCGACGCCCTGGCGATGACCGCCTACCGCGACACCGCCGCGCACACCGAGATCCTCGACCTGCTGACCCCCGCCGCGACGGCGATCGCCCACAGCGGCACGGTCCCCTACCCCAACCCGATGGGCGCCGACCCGGCCTGAGGCACGGGCCGGGCGGCGGTGCCGTGCCGGCCGTCACGTGCGCGGGAGCACCGGGCGCGGGGTGTTCGTGCGAACATCCGCGCGGCGAATACGGGCCGATGTCGGATATAACCGGCAGACTCGTGGCATGGAGATCACAGCGGCCGTCGGGGCGGTGCTCGGCGCGTTCGGGCTCTCGGGCGCGGCGGGGCTCAACGCCTGGCTGCCACTTCTGCTGGTGGGGTTCGCCGACCGATTCGGCTGGATCGACCTGGGCGACTCGTACAGCTGGCTGTCCTCGACGCCGGCGCTGATCGGCGTCGCCGTGGTGTTCGTACTGGACCTGATCGGGGACAAGATCCCTGCCCTGGACTCGGTGCTGCACGGGTTCGGCGCGCTGGTGGCGCCGGCCTCGGGGGCGATCCTGTTCGCGGCCGAGACCAGCGTGTCCGCGCAGCTGCCGCCCGCCGTCGCCGCGATCCTCGGCGCCGTCACCGCGGGCAGTATCCACGCCGGGCGCACGGTGGCCCGCCCGTTCGTCACCGGAACCACCGGCGGCGTGGGCAATCCGGTGGTCTCGACCGCCGAGGACGGCACCTCCCTGGTGCTGACCGTGCTGGCCCTGGCGGTCCCGGTCCTGGCCTTCGTCGCCGTCCTGATCCTGCTGGTCGGCCTGACCTGGCTGGCCCTGCGTGCCCGCCGCTGGCTCCGCACCCGCAAGCAACGACGCGAGACCGCCGCCGGCGCGGACCCGATCGCCTGAGCGGCGGCCCGGACAACACGGCCGTCCGGGCGATTCACCCGGTTGTCTCGACGCCACCGGACGATTCGCCGCATCATCCCGCACATGCGCAGTTGAACGGCGCACAGCCGTCGAGCAGGTCGGGGCATCGGCCCGGACGCGGCGTGGCTTCGGTGCCGACGCGAGACCGCGCGTACCGGATCTGAACGCGACACGGCCGGCACCGGCAGGGATCGCTCCACCCGAGGGATCCGTTCCGGCCGGGCCGGTTGTGTGCGACCGGCCGCGCACGAGGCCGTGGCCGGCCGCGGGCGGGCGGTCTTCGCGAGCGCGCCGGAGGTAAGACTCGAGCAGGCGCACCGAGGCACCTGGCCAACGCCGAAAACCCTAGCGGGGCAGGTGGTCCGGGAGCGTGAGGTCGCGGATGAGCAGGGCGGTGTGGAGGGACGTGCGGGTCTCGCCGTCGTCGAGATCCACTTCGAGAAGACGTTCGATGCGGGCCAGGCGGTCGTAGAGGGTGGGGCGGCTGATGGTCAGGCGTTTGGCGAGTTCGGTCTTGTTGCCCGCCAAATCCAGGAATTGCCGCAGGGTACGGGTCAGGTCGGTGGCGTGGCGGATGTCGTGGCGCAGCAGGGCGCCCAGTTCGGTCTCGGCGAAACCCTGCACGCCCGGTTCGTCGCGGATCAGCGCGAGCAGGCCGCGCAGGCGGACATCGCCGCTGCGGTAGAACGGGCGGGGCGCGGCGGGGGTCAGGGCCAGGGCGACCTCGGCCACGTGCGCGGCGCGGGCGAGCTCACGGGCGGTGTCCAGCAACGACTCCGAGGCCGAGCTCACCCCGATGACCGCGCGATCCACCCCGGGCACCCGCCGGACCTCGCCGAGCACGGCGGTGCACACGGCGGTCAGCAGCGCGTCCAGCTCGCCCGTACGGGACAGCGCCAGTACGAGATTCACGCGATTGCCGTGTTCGGGGGTGGCCAGCGCGGTCGCCTTGGACAGCGCCACCCCGTGCAGCGCGGCATCGATGATCGCGGCCGTACGACGCTGGTGCGCAACGGGATCGGCCTCGACGGTCCCGGCCACATCCAGGGCCAGGGGTAGGTAGCGGGCCCGGCGGGCCAGGCCCAGGGTCGCGGCCATGGCGACCGCGTCGCGCTCGTCGGTGAGGCGGCCGGTGACCATGTCGTCGATGAGCCCGGTCTGAGCCTGGCGGTGCAGGCCGAAACGATCGCGCTCGATCATCCGGTGCAAGGTCAGGGTCTGGGCGGCGCGCTCGAGCACCACCCGGGCGCGGGCGGCCGGAATCGCGTTCCGCGCGTCCGATGCCGCCGGCGCGCGCACGATGAGCCGGCCCCAGGGCTGCGTGTGCGGGCCGACCGGCACCACGTTCGCGTCGCCGTCGGGCAGCAGCCGGGACGTCGTCTCCCACCGCTCGAGCAGCGCCGAGGTGGCGGTGTGCCGGGCGGTCGACGCCAGTACCCGGTGGGTCAGATCCTCGAGCACCACCGAGGCGTCCAGCATCCCGGCGGCGGTCTTGACGATCTCGGCCAGGGCGGCGCGGCGCACGCTCAGCGCGGTGAAGGTCTCGTGCACGGTGCGCGCGAACTCGAGTTCAGCGTACTGCTCGGCCACGATGATGCGGTGCACCGCCTCGGTGATCTCCACGAACCGCACCACCACGCGCAACGCCACCACCGGCAGGCCCAGCCGATCTGCGGTCTCCCCCACGCACGGCGGCAATTCCGGTACCGAGGTGCCCAATTCGACGAACAGGCCCGCGACCCCGGCGGCCGCGAGCGCCTCCAGATAGCCGACGGTGGCCGCCGCATCGCCCGCCAGCGCCTGGCCCGTGGTCAGGATCAGCTCCCCGCCCGCCAGCAGAGCCGCCACGTCGGGCAACTCGCTCACGTGCACCCAGCGCACCGGGCGCGTCAGCGACCCGCCGCCCGCGACCTCGGGTTGCCCGGCGCGCACCACCGGCATCGCCAGAATGTCAGCAACGGTGAGGAGCACCGACGAATCGTAATACCGCCAACGGAATTTCGTACAGATCGTCGGGACCGGCGCCCGCGCCCGGGGCGCACAGTGGAAACCGGGCCGCGGCCCGTCCCGACCGCCTCCGGAATCGAGGAGCTATGCAGACCATCGGACACTGGCTCGACGGCAAACCCTTCCCCGGCTCGGGCACCGCGACCGCGCCGGTGACCAATCCCGCGACCGGCGTGGTGACCGGACAGGTCGCGCTCGCCACCGCCGCCGACGTGCGCACCGTGGTGGACGCCGCCGTGGCCGCCTTCCCCGCGTGGCGCGATTCCTCCCTCGCCCGGCGCACCCAGGTGCTGTTCCGCTTCCGCGAACTGCTCAACGCGCGCAAACAGGAACTGGCCGCGCTGATCACCGCCGAGCACGGCAAGGTGCTGGGCGACGCCCTCGGCGAGGTCACGCGCGGGCTGGAGATCGTCGAATTCGCCTGCGGCATACCGCACCTGCTCAAGGGCGGCTACACCGAGAACGCGTCGAGCCGGGTCGACATCTTCTCGATCCGCCAGCCGCTGGGCCCGGTCGCGATCATCTCGCCGTTCAATTTCCCGGCCATGGTGCCCATGTGGTTCTTCCCGCTGGCCATCGGCGCCGGAAACACCGTGGTGCTCAAGCCGAGTGAGAAGGATCCCTCCGCGTCGCTGTGGCTGGCGGCGCTGTGGGAGGAGGCCGGGCTGCCGCCCGGGGTGTTCAACGTCGTGCAGGGCGACAAGGTCGCGGTCGACGAACTCCTGGCGCATCCGGCCATCCGGGCGGTGTCGTTCGTCGGTTCCACGCCGATCGCCGAATACGTGTACACCCACGGCACCGCCGCCGGAAAACGCGTCCAGGCGCTGGGCGGGGCCAAGAACCACATGGTGGTGCTGCCCGACGCGGATCTGGACCTGGCCGCGGACGCGGCGGTGAACGCCGGCTTCGGCTCGGCGGGCGAGCGCTGCATGGCCATCAGCGCGCTGGTCGCGGTCGGGCCGATCGCCGACGCGCTGGTGGCGCGAATCAGCGAGCGCGCCCGCACGATTCGCACCGGCGACGGCACCGCCGAATCGGATATGGGGCCGCTGGTCACGCGGGCGCACCGCGACCGGGTCGCGGACTACATCGCGGCCGGGGAAGCGGACGGGGCCGCGGTCGTGCTCGACGGGCGGGGCGTGCGCGCCGACGGTGACGAGAACGGATTCTGGCTCGGCCCGACGATTCTCGACCACGTCACCCCCGAGATGAGCGTGTACACCGACGAGATCTTCGGCCCGGTGCTCTCGGTCGTGCGGGTCGAGACCTACGACGAGGCGCTGGCCCTGATCAACGCCAACCGCTACGGCAACGGCACCGCCCTGTTCACCAACGACGGCGGCGCGGCCCGGCGCTTCCACAACGAGGTCGAGGTCGGCATGGTCGGGATCAACGTCCCCATCCCGGTTCCCATGGCGTACTACAGCTTCGGCGGGTGGAAGAACTCGCTCTTCGGTGATTCGCACGCGCACGGCGTGGACGGCGTGCACTTCTTCACCCGCACCAAGGCCGTCACCACCCGCTGGCTCGATCCCAGTCACGGCGGGCTGAATCTCGGCTTCCCGCAGAACAGTTGAGAGGACCCGTCATGACCCTGCCCAACGGATTGACCCTCGAGACCGCGCGCGCCGAGGCCGAGCGCGCGTACGAACTCGACCGCGCGCACGTCTTCCATTCGTGGTCGGCCCAGGCCACGCTCTCGCCCATGGTCGTGGCCGCCACCCAGGGCTCGTACGTGTGGGACGGCGCGGGCACCCGGTACCTGGATTTCTCCTCGCAGCTGGTGAACACCAACATCGGGCACCAGCATCCGAAAGTGGTGGCGGCCATCCAGGCCCAGGCCGCCAAGCTCTGCACCGTCGCGCCGCAGCACGCCAACGACGCGCGCTCGGAGGCCGCGCGGCTCATCGCCGAGCGCACACCCGGCGAACTCGACCGGGTGTTCTTCACCAACGGCGGGGCGGACGCGGTGGAGCACGCCGTGCGCATGGCGCGCCTGCACACCGGGCGCTACAAGGTGCTCGCGCGGTATCGCTCGTACCACGGCGGCACCGAGACCGCGGTCAATCTGACCGGGGACCCGCGCCGCTGGCCGAATGATCACGGCAACGCCGGGGTCGTGCACTTCTTCGGGCCGTTCCTGTATCGGACGCAATTCCATTCCGGCACCGAGGAACAGGAGTCGCAGCGGGCGCTCGAGCATCTCGAGCAGACGATCGCGTTCGAGGGGCCGGGCACGATCGCCGCCATCATCCTCGAGCCGGTGCCCGGCACCGCGGGGATCATGGTGCCGCCGCCGGGCTACCTGGCGGGCGTGCGCGAGCTGTGCGACCGGCACGGCATCGTGCTCATCGCCGACGAGGTGATGGCGGGGTTCGGGCGGACCGGAAAGTGGTTCTCCATCCAGCATTTCGACGTGACGCCCGATCTGCTCACCTTCGCCAAGGGCGTGAACTCGGGGTACGTGCCGCTCGGCGGGGTGGCGATCGCGCCGCACATCGCGGCGACCTTCGCCGACCGCCCGTACCCGGGCGGGCTCACCTACTCCGGGCATCCCCTCGCCACGGCCGCGGCGGTGGCGACCATCAACGCCATGACCGAGGAGCGGATCGTCGAGAACGCCGCGCACATAGGCGAACACGTGCTCGGGCCGGGGCTGCGGGAGCTGGCCGAACGGCATCCGAGCGTCGGCGAGGTGCGCGGGCGCGGGGTCTTCTGGGCGGTGGAACTGGTGCGCGATCGCGAGACCCGCGAACCCCTGGCCCCGTACGGCGGGACCAGTCCGGCCCTGACCGAGACCGTCGCCGCCGCCAAGGCCGCCGGGCTGCTGCTGTTCAACAACTTCAACCGGATTCACGCCGTGCCGCCGTGCACGGTCTCCGAGGCCGAGACCCGCGAGGGGCTCGCGATTCTGGATCAGGCGCTGAAGGTGGCGGACGAGTACGCGGACTCGGCCGGGTAGCCGGGGCCGCCGAATATCGGTCCGTCCAACAGGATTCGGCTCCGGTCGGCACCCATAGCCGGGCCCGTCCCGGCCACCACGCGTGCCGACCCGGCGGCCGCGACCGAGTTCACCCGACGGCGGACGTGGAAGCACACCGGCCGGGACGGACCGAAATCGGCTGCCGCCCCGGACTACTCGTCAGGCCGCGGGCGACCGCAGGACCAGGACGGTGATCTCGCTCGGGGCGAAGACCCGCAGCTGCGGACCCCAGAAACCGGTGCCGCGGCTGGTGTAGAGCTGGGTGTGCTCGCTGTGCCGGCTCAGCCCGGCCACCACGGGCTGATCCAGGCGGACCAGGTAGCGGAACGGCCAGATCTGGCCGCCGTGGGTGTGGCCGGAGATCTGGAGCGCGACTTCGGCTTTCACCGCGTCGGTGATCTGCTTGGGCTGATGGGCCAGCAGGATCACCGGGAGCTCGGGGTCCGCGCCGGTCAGGGCGGCGGGTAGATCGGGGCCGTGCCCGGGCACGGCCACGCCGGTGGGATCGTCGATGCCGGCGATGATCAGGCGCGCGCCGTTGTGGGTCAGGGTCTCGTGCTGGTTGCGCAGCGGCTGCCAGCCCAGGCCCGCCATGTGCTCGATCCAGCCGGGCGCGTCACCGAAGTACTCGTGGTTGCCGGTGATGTAGAAGCGGCCGAGCGCGGCCTCCACCTTGCCGAGCGGATCCACCTGCGCGCGCCGCTTGGCGACCGAACCGTCGGCCAGATCGCCCGCGTGGCAGGCGATGTCGGGCCGCTGCGCGTTGACCGTCTCGACCACCCGCTCGGACCAGCGCAGCCGGTCGGTGGCGGCGTAGTGCGTGTCGGTGACGACCACGACCCGCAGCCCGTCCAGCGCGGGCGCGAGCTTGGGGATGGTCACCTCGACGGTCTTCACCCGCGGCAGCCGCCGGGCCTCGTAGATACCCCAGGCCGTCAGCACCGCCGAGATCGCCAGGACGCCGAGCGCCACCACACGCGATCGCACCGGATCGTCCACGCCCGCGACGATCAGCACCGCCCGGGCCACCGCCCCGATGGCCGACCAGCTGAACAGCACCCACAGGATGCCGAGCATGGTGTCCCCCACCAGCGCCGCCGCGTCGGACTCGCGCGGCCCGTGCCCGGCCACCATCGCGAGCGGCAACGCCACGTACCCCAGCAGGAACACCGCGGTCCCCGCCCAGAACGCCGCCCCCGACAGCGTCGTGTACACCAGCAGCCACCACGGGAGCAGGAACAGCAGTGCCGGAACGACCAGCATGAATACCGCGCGCGGAATCTTTATCACCAGGAGCTCATCCTCGAGAGGGGACCGTGCCCGGAAAGACCTCCGGCCACCGCAAACTCCCTCGACGATACCCGCGGGTAGCCCGGGCCTGCCGAGCCCGCTAACCACGTTCGGAGCGCCCGGAACACCCCGCCCGCAGGCCATGCCCGCCCCGACGACGCGTTTCGTAGGAACCCCTCGTCCCGCGCGACCGGTCGGGCGTTCGCGCTGAGCGCAACGGGCCCGCTCGCTCACCGTGCGCGAGCATCAGGTGCGGCGCACCGCGATCGGTTCTTGCGCGCCGCCACAGCCGCCCAGCAACCGGCGGATCGGTATCGCCTCACGATGCTGCCGCGCGCGAGTGCCGAACCCGGTGGCCGCACAGGCACAGGTGGGTTACCGAATCCCGGCGGCCGGGTGCCGAATCCGCGTGATCCAAGCGCATCGGGTGCGCCGTAGCCTCAGGCGATCTCGGCGGTCAGGCTCGCTATCTCGGCGGTCAGGTTCGCGCGGGCCGGGGCGTCGTAGCGGGCGCGGGCGGTGGGGGTGCGAAAGAGGTTGTCCTGCTGGACGAGTGCGGTCAGGACCGCGGCGCGGCCGGGGCGGAACAGATCGTCGGGGACGTGGGCGTACTCGGCGCGGACCGCACGCGTGTAGGCGGCGTAGGACGGCGCTTCGGCGGCCAGGATGGCCAGGTCGGCGTCGCACAGGACCGCGCCGTTGCGATCGCCCGGGTCGGGGGTGTGGCCCGCGGTCAGGCGGACCAGGCGGGCCACCTCGGCGACGGTGTCCGCGTTCAGACCCAGTGCGGGCAGGGTCTTCTCGGCCAGCTGCGCGCTGGCCTCCTCGTTGTCGGGGCGGTCCACGGCGTAGATCGCGTCGTGGAAGAAGGCCGCGTAGCGCACGGCGGCGATATCGTCGGCGTCGGCCTGCAGGTCGTCGATGACGGTGAGCATGGCGGCCAGGTGCTCCACGGTGTGGTACCGGCGGTGCGGCTCGCGATAGCGCCGCACCAGATCCTCCCCCACCCCGCGCGCCGACGGCCCGGCCAGCTCGATCCAGCGGTCCAGCAATACTGCGTCGAGGTTCCCCATCCTGGCAGTGTGCCGAATCAGCGCCTCCGGCAACACCCCTCGCGGGCGGTGCTTTTCACCACGCCGCCCGCTTCACGGCAATAGCCCGATTTGCACTCGGGCCCAGCGCTTCCGGGCTCAGTTCTTCTGGGCTTCGTCCTGCGCGTGCTGCGCCTGCGAGAGCTGCTCGGGGGTGTAGCGCAGGGTCAGCGCGAGCAGGCCCATGACCGCGGTGCCGAGCGCGCACACCAGCAGCACCAGCATGTACCCGCTGCCGAGTGCGGCGATCTGCATCTCGTTCATGTCGGTCACCTTGCCGTTGGTCCCGTCCAGCGACAGCGTGCGCGAGAGCGCGACCGGGCTCAGCAGGCCGACCGCGAACGGCGTGCCCATGTTCATGAACATCTGCCCGACCGCGGACAGTGGGCCGATGTTGGCCATGTCCACCCCGACCAGCACGCACAGCGGCAGGATCACGATGACCACGCCGACGGTCGCGCCGACCACCGACAGCAGCAACAGCAGCGTCGGGAAGTACTGCACCGAACCGTCGAGGGTCGAACCGAAGTACAGGGCGGCCGACAGCAGCATCGCGGCGCCGAACAGCAGCCAGCGCGGCTGCACGTACTGCACGGCCTTGGACGCGACGGCCGTGCCGACGCCCGCGCCGAGGGTGAACGGGATGCTGGCCAGACCCGCGTTGAGCGGGGTGTAGTCGAGCACGTTCTGCAGGAACTGCGCCACGAAGAAGGTGGTCGCGCCCAGCACGCCCGAGGCCAGGAAGATGGCGATGAACGAGATCACGCGATCGCGGCTGTCGAACAGCGACCACGGCAGCAGCGGGTTCTTCACGTTGCGCTCGGCGAAGACGAACAGCAGCAGCAGCGCCAATCCGCCGATCAGCGAGCCGAGAATGATCGGGCTGTCCCAGCCCATCTGCGGTCCCTCGGTCGCGCCGAAGACGATCGCCGCGCACGCGACGGTGCCCAGCACCGCGCCGCGCACGTCGAGCGAGACCCGGTGGTGTTCGGTGTCCTGCAGCACCTTGATCGCGCCGAGCACGATGAGGATGCCGATCGGCACGTTGATCCAGAAGATCCAGCGCCAATCCAGTTCGGTGAGCGCGCCGCCGACCACCAGGCCGCCGACCGAGCCGACGCCGACCATGGAACCGAAGATGGCCACCGCCTGGTTGCGCGCCGGGCCGGGCGCGAAGGTGCTGGCCACCAGCGCGAAGGCGGTCGGGGCGGCGATGGCCGCGCCGGTGCCCTGCAGGGCGCGCGCGGCGATCAGCCAGGCTTCGTTCTGCGCGGTGCCGCATAGGGCCGAGGCGAGGGTGAACAGCGCGACGCCGTAGATCAGCATGCGCTTGCGGCCGAAGGAATCGCCGAGCCGGCCGCCCAGCAGCATCAGGCCCGCGAACGGCAGACCGTACGCGGTGACGGTCCACGCGCTGCCCGCGCTGGACAGGCCCATCTGCTCCTGAAGCCTGGGCAGCGCGAGAATCATGACGGTGCCGTCGAGCACCACCATCAGCTGCAACCCGCTCAAGACGAGAATCGCGAGCCCGAACGCCCGCTTGGTCACCGGATACTGCATCGTCGCAGCGGGGTTATCGAGCACGCGCCCACTGTAGTGGATGGCCTGCCGCGAACCGGATCGAACTTCTTCCACAATGGGTTATGACGGCGACGAAACAGCCCGTCGCCGCATCGGATCGCCAGGTCAGAGCAGGGTCTCGAACTCGCGATAGGCACGATGGTTCCGGAAATGGCGGGCGTACGCGGCCGCTCAGACCGCGCCGGTCTCCGCGTCCGGCGCGCCCGCGATGAAACCGGCGGTCGGCCCGATGACGATGATCGCCGGCGGGCGGATCGCCTCGGCGCGCACGGTGTCCGCGGCCGTGGCCAGGTCCGCGCGCACGATGCGCTGGGTGCGCAGGCTGCCCTCCTGGATGATGGTGACCGGGGTGTCGCCCGCGCGCCCGCCGGCGAGCAGGGCGGCGGCGAACTGCTCGATCCGCTCGACCGCCATGAGCAGCACGATGGTGCCGCGCAACCGGGCCAGGGCGGGCCAATCCACCAGCGAGTCCGGGTGATCCGGCGCGACGTGGCCGCTGACCACGACGAACTCGTGGGTGACGCCGCGATGGGTGACCGGGATACCGGCCAGCGCCGGCACCGAGATCGCGCTGGTGACGCCCGGGACGACGGTCACCGGGACACCGGCCTCGACGCAGGCCTCGAGTTCCTCGTAGCCGCGGCCGAAGACGTACGGGTCGCCGCCCTTGAGCCGGACCACGAACTTGCCGGCCTTGGCGCCCTCGATGAGCGCGGCGTTGATGGCCTCCTGCGCCATGGCGCGGCCGTACGGGATCTTGGCCGCGTCCACGACCTCGACGTCGGGGCCGAGTTCGGCGAGCAGCTCGGGCGGGGCGAGCCGGTCGGCGACAACGAGATTGGCGTGCGCGAGCAGGCGGCGGCCGCGCACGGTGATCAGATCCGGATCGCCGGGGCCGCCGCCGATGAGGGCGACGCCGGGCGCGACGGGCTCCGAATCATCGCTCACCACACCGGATTGCAGCGCTTCGAGCAGCGCGTTGCGGATCGCGGCCGAGCGGCGGTGCTGCCCGCCCGCGAGCACGCCCAGGCTCATGCCGTCGTAGCGCGCGGTGGCGGGGGTGACGGCGGTGCCGAGCCGGGCGGTGTCCGCGCGGACGCAGAACACGCGGCGGCTGGTGGCCTCGGCGACCACGGCCGCGTTGGTCTCGGGCTCATCGGTGCAGGCCATGACGTACCAGGCGCCGTCGAGATCGCCGTCGGCGTAGTCGCGCAGTTCCAGGGTGATCTGCTCGGAGGTCGCCATGCCCTCCACGGCCGGGGTGGCCTCGCGGGCGATCACGTGTACCTGCGCGCCGGAGGCGATGAGCAGGCCGAGACGGCGCTGGGCGACGGTGCCACCACCGACGACTACGACGCGGCGACCGTTCAGATCGAGCCCGACCAGGTAGTTCGGGTCACCTACGGGCTGGTCCTGCGATGCGGCTGACGTGTTCGGCACAAGGATTGAGCCTACGGCGTGTATTCGCGAAGGTAACAATCGCCTCGCGGCTGTCGCGCCGGGTTCGCCCGAAAGGTCCGTGGCGCGGGCGCTGGTCCCGCCCACCTGCGCGGGATCGCCCGGGCACGTTCCTATGCTGTGCCGCTATGACACTCGCCAGCGCAGCGCACGCGATGCTCGTTCCCGCACTACGGATTTGCGCGGTGCTGACCGTCCTACTCCTGCCCGCGACGAGTTCGGCGATAGGCACCGCCGACGCCCCGGCGGCCGCCACCGTGGAGGCCGGGTACGCCGAGCGCGGGCCGTGGGCGGTGACCGCCGTACCCGGCTTCGGCTGCTGCGACTCCAGCGGCGCGTCCTACGACCTGTGGCGGCCCGCCGACCTGGGCGCCGGCGGCGTCCGGCACCCGATCGTCACCTGGGGCAACGGCACGAACGCCACGCCCGATCAGTACGCCCACCTGCTCGAGCACCTGGCGTCGTGGGGTTTCGTGGTCGTCGCCGCGCGCAATCAGCAGACCGGCTCGGGCAAGGACATCGCGGGCGCGGTGGAGTACCTGCTGCGCCAGGCCGAGGATCCGGCGAGCCCGCTGTACAACAGAGTCGATCCGGACGCGGTCGGGGCCGTCGGCCATTCCCAGGGCGCGACGGGAGTGCTCAACGCGATGGCGCTGTCCGGCGGCAGAATCAAGACGGCGGTTCCGCTGGAGCTGCCGATTCAACTCTGGTGTTCGACCGGCTCGTGGTGCCCGGACATCGCGGGCTCCGGGCACGGGTCGATCTTCCTGGTGAACGGATCGGCGGACGGGGTGATCTCCCCGTCCCGGCAACTGCTGCCGCCGCAGGTCATCGGCCTGCAATCGATCCAGGCGTACTACGAGGCGATTCCGGCGAGCGTTCCCAAGGTCTGGGGCACGCTCGCCGAGGTGAATCACAATGACGTGCAAGGTAAGCCGCAGTGCTCGCGGACCATTGCGCTGTGCGCGCTGGGCGTGCACGGCTACCTCGGCTATCCGACCGCGTGGCTCGCGGCCAGACTGCTGGGCGACACCGCCGCCCAGCGAGCCTTCGTATCCGGGACCGGGGAGTTCTTCACACGGAATCCGAACTGGGCCAACCAGATCGGCAATATCACCGACTGAGGTCCGGTCGTCAGTTGGCGGGGAAGTCCTGCACGAAGTGAATACCCCTGTCCCGCAGCGGGAATCGCTCGGGATCCAGGAGGGTCAGCGTCATCGTCACCGGACTGCCGGACAATTCACCGGCGAGCACGAGCCGGTCCGGCGCGGGACGCTCGACGGTGAACTCCCCCAGGGGTTTCGGGGTCGCGGCCGGATCGGCCGCGGCCTCGGGATCGGTCAGGGTGAGCCGGCGGGCCTCGGGGTCGAGGTCGACGGCGACCATCGCCAGCGTGTCATCCATCCGCTGATAGTGGGCGAACGGCACCTCCTCCAGAATCAGTCGCCGCCAGCGGGTTTCGTCGGTCAGCAGCGGCGGCACCGGCTGCCCGTCCCGGGTGAACTCGGTAACGTCCCAGATCCCGGCGAGCGGGGAACGCTCACGCCCCCCGCCCCATTCGTGCCAGCCGTCCCACTGCGCGAACGAGTTCCCCACCAGGAACCACACCGCCAGCACCAGCTGGGCCACCACTACGGCCCGCGTCGCGCGCGGCCCGCGCACCGCCGGCGGAGTCCGCGCCGGGCCCGCGGCCCGCCCGGTCAGCAGCAGCGTCAGGCGCCGGGCCTCGGGCGCCAGCAGCACCAGGCACAGCAGCAGCAGGTGGAACGACAGCAGCTTGACGGGCACGTCGTAGGTCATGTTCAGCACCCACACCTGCGCCATGCTCACCAGGCTCAGCAGCACCCCGGCCAGCGCGGTGCGCGGTATCAGCAGCAGGACGCCACCGAGCACCTCGGCCACGCCGAGCAGGATTTCGTACACCGGCGAGGCGCCCACCTGCGTCCACAGCAGCGACATGTGCGAGAGCTCGCCCAGTGGGGTGACCAGCGCGGACAACGCCGGCTCCGGCATCTGGGTCGGGATCATCTTGGCGAAGCCGTACAGCAGCATCTGCCCGGCCAGGAACACGCGCACGGCGAGCAGGAACCAGCCGGCCAGTCGGCGATAGTCGGTGCGCCGGCGATCCAGCAGCGTCCACACCAGCGTGGCGAGCACCGCCAGCAGCAACAGGCCGAAGACCAGAACCCACAGGTAGGTCTGATCACCGCTGCCCGAATCGGTGTTAAGGCTCGCCTCCACGCCGAAGACCGTGCGGCCCAGCCACTCCACGACCGGACTCGGCAGCTGCGCGAACGAGAGCACGGCGTCGTCGGGCAGCCAGCGCGCCAGCGGGCCGGTGAAGGCGAACAGCAGCTGTGGATAGCCGAGGCAGAACAGCGTGACGTAGGCGAAAACGAAGCGGAATCCGATCCTGGCCAACGGATTCCAAGCCCGCGCCGATTCCACCGGCGCGGGGCCGAGATCGGTCTCGGGGTCGATCGTGCTGGTACTCATCCGGTCCTCCCGCTCGGAACTGCTCGTTCCGACGATAGGAATCACCGCGGCCGGACACCTCCGGGATGACCCTGAGCGATCCCCGGTTCCCGGCGTCGCTCCGATACCCCCGGGGGCGTACGTGCTCGCACTACCGGCGCCACCGGGACCGAATCGAGCACCATCCCATTCACCGGTACTTACCATGCGAATCCCTGTCCCAACAGACTGGAACACGTTACATTTTCTTGGCACCGTGTTATCCGGATCACACCGGTCCTGTCCGACCTCTGTGCGCCGCATCGACACGCCCGCTTCAGCGCGCCAGGAGGAAACCGAACATGTCGGCCGACGACCCGAATCAGAGATGGGAACTCACCGTCTCCGATCGCGACAACGACGAACTCGCGAATCAACTGGCGCAGTGGCTCGCCACCAAGGTCGACGCCGACGAAGCGCCGCGCGTCACCTCGCTCACCAAACCGCAGGCGGGCGGCATGTCCAGCACCACCCTGCTGTTCGACGCCGAATGGACCGTGGCCGGACAGCCCGAGGGCGGCTCGTTCGTGGCCCGGCTCGCACCGGAGGAGAGCTCGTTCCCGGTCTTCGAGAAATACGACCTGGAAACCCAGTACGCCATCATGGCCGGGGTCGCCGCGGCCACCGACGCGCCGCTGCCGCCGCTGTGCTGGCTCGAGACCGATCCTGCGGTGCTGGGGTCCACCTTCTTCGTCATGCGACGGGTGAACGGGCGGGTGTGCGAGGACAATCCGCCGTACGTGTTCTTCGGCTGGGTCTTCGACGCCACGCCCGAGCAGCGGTTCGAGATCACCCGCAAGACCGTCGAGGTCATCGCCACGGTGCACGGCATCGACCGGCCCGAAGAGCGTTTCCCCATGCTCGACGGCGAGGGCTCGGCGCTGCGCAGGCACTTCGACGCCCAGAAGCGCTGGTACGACTGGGCGCTGGCGAACGACGGCTACCGCATCCCGCTGCTCGAGCGCACCTTCGAGTGGCTCGAACAGAACTGGCCGCAGGATTCCGGGCCCGACGTGCTCACCTGGGGTGACGCGCGGCCCGGCAACATCATGTTCGCCGAGGACGAGGGCGCGGACACCGTGGCCGTGCTCGACTGGGAGATGGCCGCCATCGGCCCGCGCGAACTGGATGTGGCCTGGCCCATCCTGATTCACCGTTTCTTCCAGGACATCGCGACCAGGTTCGATCAGCCCGGGCTGCCGGACTTCCTGCGCCGCAGCGACATCGAGAAGCTGTACGAGGAGGCCACCGGGCACGCCGTGCGCGACCTGGACTGGTACCTCATGTACGCGGCACTGCGCCACGGCATCGTCATGGGCCGCATCAAGCGGCGCATGATCCATTTCGGCGAGGACACCGACACCGCCGATCGCGACGACTACGTCATGCACCGTCCGCTGCTCGAGGCCCTCCTCGACGGCACCTACGCCTGGGATTGAGAGATATGCGACCCATGATCGGCCCGCTGGACGAATACCCCATCCACCAGACGCCACAGCCGATGGCGCGGGTATCGAGCAGCGACAAGAACTTCTACGACCGCAGCTACTACAACGCCATCGACACCACCGGCGACCTCATGCTCATCACCGGGTTCGGCGTGTACCCGAACCTGGGGGTCAAGGACGCGTTCGCCACCGTGCGGCGCGGGAACACCCAGCACACGGTGCGCTTCTCCGACGCCCTGGACCAGCGCGGGCTGGACCTGGCCGTGGGCGGCTACCGCATCGAGGTCCTCGAACCCCTGCACAAGCTGCGGGTCGTGGCCGAGCACGAGGACCTGTCCTTCGACATGACCTGGGAGGGTTCGCATCCGGTCGTGCAGGAGGAAGCGCACACCATCATCACCGGCATGAACAAGGCGATGATCGACGCGCAGCGCTTCGCGCAGGTCGGAACCTGGTCCGGCACACTGCACGTGGACGGCACCGACTTCACCGTCGATCCCGGCGCCTGGGTCGGCACCCGCGACCGCTCCTGGGGTATCCGGCCGGTCGGTGACGCCGATCCGGCGGGGCGCGTGGCGTCCGAGCCGTCCGAGGGCTTCTGGTGGCTGTACGTGCCGCTGCGCTTCGACGACTACTCGATCATCGTGATCGTGCAGGAGGAGCCCAACGGCTTCCGCACGCTCAACGACGCGACTCGTATCTGGCACGACGGCCGCATCGAGCAATTGGGCTGGCCCCGAGTGCATCTGACGTACAGGTCCGGCACCCGGATCCCGACCGCCCTGCGCCTGGAACTCACCACCCCGGACGGCAAGCCGCTCGAGGTGGAGGTCGAGGCGGGCACCCATATCGCGCTGCACGTGGGCTGCGGCTACGGCGGCGACCCGGACTGGGTGCACGGTCAGTGGAAGGGCCGCGGCTTCGCCGAGAGCCAGAGCTACGACCTGACCGACCCGGCGATCGCCGGCCGCGTGCCCTTCGGCGTGATCGATCACGTCGGCCGGGCCCGCTGCAACGGCGACCAGGGCTGGGGCCTGTTCGAGCACGGCTCCCTGGGCCGCCACGATCCCACCGGCTTCGCCGATTGGGGCTCGGTGGCCCCCTGATCCACCCCGACCGCGAATCGCTCTCCCACACAGGGTGATTCGCCCGGCCGCCGCACCCCCATACCCAACCTGCCGGGGTGCGGCGGCCGCTCCATGTCACCGGGTGGTCACCGGTGTTCGACCAGGCAGAACTCGTGCCCCTCGGGGTCGGCCATCACCACGACGACCCCGCCCGGATGCTCGTGCCGCTCCCCGGTCGAGCTGCCGCCCAGCGCGATCACCTGGGCCATCCCCGCGGCGATGTCGTCGACCGCGATGTCGAGGTGCAACCGCACCTTGCCCCGCGCAGGTTCCCCCACCGGCTGAAAGACCAACCGCGGCTGCGCGTCTCCCGCCTCCCCCAGGTAGACCCACCCCGCCTCCGAAGGCCCCGGCGCCCGCTCGAGCAGCGCGCTCCAGAAGCCCGCCACCCGCCCGACGTCCACACAGTCGACCGTCACGCCCACCCACCGGTTCACCACCCCGTCAGTATCGCCCGGTGCGGCGGGACCCGCGCCGGATCGGCACGGCGGCAAACCAACCCGGGGGGGTCCCGCCGCGGTCAGGGCCGGGGCAATACCGCCCCGGCCCCGGGGTTGGCCCCGCCTTTTCCGTTGCGGTTGCG
>NZ_JBSHMS010000011.1:191738-265975 GCF_053645575.1 Nocardia sp. NPDC055321 | reverse complement strand
ATGTCCGACCCACCCACACGGGGGTGTGGAAGGCCGGAACCAATAAATTATTGGCACTGACATTCATCGACACACTATTGAGTTCTCAAAGAACAGGCGCACACAGAACTTCGCGGGCTCAATGTCCCGGATAGTCTCTGAGGCAACTTTTCCAGCCTAACGCCTGTCTCCCACGGAGTCAAACTCGGGGTTCCAGATCGTCCTGCCTGTTCGCCAGGCGCTCCTCGTCCTACCTCGTTTCCGGATCCGCGTTTCCAGCCTCTGAGCTGGGCGTTCGGCACCCGGTCGGTGTCCGTGTCGCTCTGACCTGGAATAAGTTACGTGCCGGGAAACGGAACGTCAAATCGCCTGGTCACGAACCCATCAGTGCTGGTCGCGGGACCGCGTCCAGGGGCATTTCCCGACCCGGGCCACCCAATTGTGACCCAGGTCATCGAAATTCGGGTTCTGAAGATCAATCGGCCCGGCGGACGCCGGCGAAGTTCTTCTTGCCCCGGCGCAGCACCAGCCAGCGTCCGTGCAGGTAGTCCGCGTCGGACGGGGTCCACTCCAGGTCGGACACCTTCTGGTTGTTCACCGCGGCGCCGCCCTCGTTGACCGCGCGCCGGGCCGCGCCGCGGCTCTCGGACAGACCGGTCGCCACCAGAAGATCGACAATCGTTGACGCCGAAGTGGATTCGGCGACCTTGCCGTCGACCGCGGCCTCGGTGAGCGCCGCGGCCAGGGTCGGCTCGTTCAGGTCGGCGAGCTCACCGCGACCGAACAGCGCCTGGCTGGCGAGCTGCACCGAGCGGGTGTTCTCCTCCCCGTGCACCAGCGTCGTCATCTCCGCGGCCAGGCGGCGCTGGGCTTCGCGGGCGTGCGGGCGTTCGATGGTCGCCTGCTCCAGCTCGTCCAGTTCCTCCCGCGAGAGGAAGGTGAACCAGCGCAGGTAGCGGACCACATCGGCGTCCGCGGTGTTCACGAAGTACTGGTACCAGGCGTACGGGCTGGTCATCTCCGGATCGAGCCAGAGGCTGCCGCCGCCGGTGGACTTGCCGAACTTCTTGCCGTCGGCCGAGGTCACCAGCGGAACGGTGAGCGCGTGCACGTGCTCGCCGTCGACGCGGCGGTTCAGCTCGACGCCGGCGATGATGTTGCCCCACTGGTCCGACCCGCCGACCTGCAGACGGCAGGCGTGCTTGCGGCGCAGTTCCAGGTAGTCGTTGGCCTGCAACAGCATGTAGCTGAACTCGGTGTAGGACATGCCGTCGCTCTCGAGCCGGCGCTTGACCGTGTCCCGGGCGAGCATGACGTTGATCGAGAAGTGCTTGCCGATGTCGCGCAGGAAGTTCACCGTGCTCAGCGGCCCGGTCCAGTCCATGTTGTTCGCGATGATCGCGCCCGTGGGGGAATCGTCGATGTCCACGAACCGCTCGAGCTGCGAGCGAATGCGCCCGGCCCACTCGGCCACGGTGTCGGTGGAGTTCATGCTGCGTTCGCCCACGTCGCGCGGGTCGCCGATGAGACCGGTGGCGCCGCCGGCCAGGACGACCGGGCGGTGCCCGGCGCGCTGGAAACGCTTGAGCGCCAGCAGCGGGACCAGGTGCCCGGCGTGCAGGCTGGCCGCGGTGGGGTCGAAGCCGGCATAGAGGGTGAGCGGTCCCTTCGCCAGGTCCGCCCGCAGGGCGTCCAGGTCGGTGGACTGCGCGATCAAGCCGCGCCAGGAGAGTTCATCAATGATGTCGCCGGTCACCCTGCTCATCTTTCCGCACGTCGGTAGCTCGCCGACGGACAGGTCGGCGGCGGGCCGGACCCGTGCGGCGCATTGCCCGGTCGCGGCCCGAACCGCACGAGATCCGACGCCGATTGTGCGCGGGGGAGACTGCGGAATCGAGGCATTATTCGACCGCGGCGCCGGTGGAGGAGTGCCGGCCGAGTCCGTTCGCGCGGATATCGCGACGGCCCGCGGACGCGGCTGACGGCGTCACCTCCACTTACTTCGACACGGAGCCTAGGTCTCGAAAGCGGCCTTCAGCGCGGTGAGGTGGACGCGGCTGGACGTGGCCGCGGCGTCGGCGTCGCGGGCGCGGATGGCGTCGTAGAGGTGTTCGTGGGCGTGGTGGTCCGCGCCGGGATCGGCCATGGGTTTCAGGGTGAGCATGTCGATCATGGCGCGGCGGGAGCGCGGGACGAAGGCGTTGAACATCTCCAGCAGGACGTCGTTGTGGGCGGCGGCGATGACCGTGCGATGGAAGGCGGTGTCGGCGTCGACCAGGGCCTCGGTGGTGGTCGCCTCGGTGCGGGCGCCCAGGGCGCGGAGCATGGAACGCAGGTCGGCGGGGGTGCGGCGGGTCGCGGCCAGGGCGGCGGCCTCCGCCTCGATGGCGATGCGGGCCTCGATGACCATGACGATGTCCGCGCGCCGCAGCACCGTGTCCCAGTCCTCGGCGGGATCCAGCGAGGTGACGAAAACGCCCGCGCCCTGGCGGCTTTCGAGTACGCCGCGGCCGGAGAGTTCGCGGATGGCCTCGCGCAGCGTGGAGCGCCCGACGCCCAGCTGCGGGGCCAGCGTGGTTTCCCCGGGCAGCTTGTGCCCGAGCTCCCATTCCCCCGCGCGAATCCGGGCCAGCAGGACCTCGGCGGCCTGGGTGGCGAGCGGGTGTCGCTGTACCTGCGCCACAGCTGCTCCACTTCTCTACTTGTCTGAGGAGTTATCACCCTCTAGTCTAGGGCACATGGAACAGGGTGTGCTGCTTCTCCTTCGCTGCCGCAGCGGGGTCTGATCGACCGGCACCCCGCTCGCGGGTGCTGTGGCGTGCCGGTCCCTCTTCGACGCGAAAGCGCGCGGCACACCCATGACTACTTCTTCCCGCTGGAATCGACAGCAGCCCTCGGCCATGCCATCGCACCGGTATCGCGATGTGCACCAACGTGTTTCGGTGCCCCTGACCGATCGGCGATGGCCCGCGAACACCGTGACCGCCGCCCCGCTGTGGGTGCCGGTGGATCTGCGCGACGGCAATCAGGCCCTGCCCGAACCCATGGACCCCGCGCGCAAGCGCGAGTTCTTCGAACTCCTGGTCGGCATGGGCTACAAGGAGATCGAGGTCGGCTACCCCAGCGCGTCGCAGGCCGACTTCGACTTCGTCCGGCTGATCGGCGCCGAGAACCTGGCGCCGGACGACGTGTCCATCGTCGTGTTCACCCCCGCGCGCCGCGATCTCATCGAACGCACCGTGGAATCGGTGCGCGGCATCACCAACGACGTCGTCATTCATATGTACACCGCGACCGCGCCGGTCTGGCGGGAAGTGGTGCTCGGCTCCACCCGCGAGGAGGTCGCCGAGCTCATCGTGGCCGGCGGCGCGGACATCCTGCGGCTGGCGGGCGACATGCCCAACGTGCGGTTCCAGTTCTCCCCCGAGGTCTTCATGCTCACCGAGCCCGACTTCGTCCTGGATGTCTGCGATCGCATGACGACACTGTGGGACGCCACCCCGCGGCGGCCGGTGGTGCTGAATCTGCCCGCGACGGTGGAGGTGGCGACGCCGAACGTCTACGCCGATCAGATCGAGTACATGCACCGGAATCTGGCGCGCCGGGACAGCGTGATCCTGTCGGTGCACCCGCACAACGATCGCGGCACCGGCGTGGCCTGCGCGGAACTGGCGGTGCTGGCCGGGGCGCAGCGGGTGGAGGGCTGCGTGTTCGGCAACGGGGAACGCACCGGCAACGTCGATCTGGCCACCCTCGCGCTGAATCTGCACGCGCAGGGCGTGAATCCGATGATCGACTACTCCGATATCGACCGGGTGAAACGCACGGTGGAGTACTGCACCGGCATCGCGGTGCCCGAGCGGCATCCGTACGCGGGCGATCTGGTGTACACCGCGTTCTCGGGCACGCATCAGGACGCCATCAAGAAGGGGTTCGCCGAGCATCGGGACCGCGCGGCGCGCAGCGGGCGCGATGAACGCGAGATCGATTGGGCGGTACCGTATCTGCCGATCGATCCGGCGGATGTGGGGCGCACCTACGACGCGGTGATCCGGGTGAACTCGCAGTCCGGCAAGGGCGGGATCGCGTATCTGCTCGAGTCCGAGTACGGGTTGTGCCTGCCGCGCGAACTGCAGATCGACTTCGCCCGGCACGTGCAGCGGCTGACCGACACGTCCGGGACCGAGGTGTCGGCGCGGGCGCTGTGGGAGTTGTTCACCCAGGTTTACGGGGACGAGGTCGTCAACCGGTGGCGTCGGCCGGACCGGGTGGGCGCACCTGACGCTCGAGCTCGCTGACCCGGCGTTCGAGGGCGATCACGCGCTGTTCCAGCTCGCGGTGGCCGGGGGCGCGCGGTGCGGCGATGGTCTCCCGCTCGAGGGGTTCGAGCGGGCGGCCGTGCAGCTCCCGGACCCGTGCGCGCACGGTGGGGGCGTCCACGCCGAGCGCGGTCAGGACCGTCGCGGCCGTGCCCGCGCTCTCCCCGACCAGGCCCAGGAGCAGGTGCTCGCTGCCGATCTCCTTGTCGCCCAGCCCTTTCGCCTCGATGAGCGAGAGTTCGAGGACCCGTTTGGCCCGGGCGGTGAAGGGCACGTGGCCGGCGGGTTGTTCGGCCCCGAGCCCGCGCAGTTCCTCGACCCGGTCCCGCACGATCTTCAGATCGACCCCGAGCAGGCCGAGAACGTGGGCGGCCCGGCCCTCACCCTCGTGCAGCAGCCCGAGCAGCAGGTGCTCGGTGCCGATGTAGTCGTGTCGCAGGAGCATGGCCTCCTCCTGCGACAGGATGACGATTCGGCGGGCGCGCTCGGAGAATCGGCTGAACATGGAACCCCCTCGTGGAGTGCTGCATCCATTCCACGGTAGACCGCGCGGGAGGTTACGTTCCAGGATCGGCGGTTGTGCGCGCCCCGTCCGGGCGAGCCCGGCGCTTCCGCGTCAGTCCCCGTTCGCCGGATCCCCGGCCAGCACCGGGATATCGGAGCGCATGCGCTCGATGTCGGTGCCGAACCAGGCCAGGGTGCGCGCGGCCGGGTCGTCGCCTTCGCGGATCAGGCCGAGCAGCAGGTGCTCGGTGCCGATGTGGTTGTCGCCCAGCGCCAGTGCCTCGCGCAGCGAGAACTCCAGGACTTTCTTGGCTCCCGCGGAGAACGCGCTGGGTCCGGCTACCGCTGCCGAACCGCTGCCGATGGTGCGCAGCAGGCGCACGGCGACCGCTTCGAACTCGATGTCCTGTGCCGCGAGCAACGCTGTCGCCATGTTGGGCCGCACGCGATACAGGCTCAACAGCAGGTGCGCGGGGCCCACCACGGGGTGATCGAGCGCCCGCGCTTCCTCCTTGGCGACACCGATCGTTGTGCGGGCGGCGTCCGTGAATCGCTCGAACATGCCTACAACCTAGGCGGATTCGCCGATGCGGGGTGCGCGGGGACTGCGCCGGTACACCGAGACCGCCGGGGAGCCGGGCAGCCACAACCGCCACGGCCGGTCGGCGGCCAGACTCACCCCGACCCGCGGACCCGTCGCGATCGCCGCGCCGTCGGTGATCGGTGGCGAGAGTTCCAGGCGGATGGGCGCTTTCGGGTCGAAGAGCCGGGTTCCGTAGTCGGACAAGGTGATTCCGAGGGCGCTACCCACATTGCCCGGTCCCCGGGCCAGGTCGGCGTCGGTGCGCGCGGCCGGACGGCGGGCGCGCACCTCGTCTTGGCCGGCGATGATCTCCCCCGCGCGCACCAGCGCCGCGCTCGCCACACCGTCCGGGCCGGTGGTGACGTTCACGCAGGTGTGCATGCCGTAGCTGAGGTAGACGTAGAGCACCCCCGGCGGTCCGAACATGGCGGCGTTGCGCGCGGTGCGGCCGCGCCCGGAGTGCGCGGCCAGATCGGGCCAGGGTCCGGCCGGGTCACCGCCGTACGCCTCGACTTCCACGATGCGCATGGCCACATCGCCGGAGTACATCGTGGCCCCGAGCAGACGGCGGGCCGCGACGAGCGGTTCGGCGGCCAACTCTTGCGCACTCACCCGAGCATTGTCGCGGATGCCGGAAAGCGGCGGTTCGCGAGTCGGCGGGCATCGGCCCGCGTGATCGTACGAACGGCCGGTGATGGTCGGCAGCCCACCCGCGGGCTCCGACGCCGGACACACAACTCGGCGATACCGCTGGTCGATCCGATCAACAGCGCTGCCGCGTGCACATCGCCCACCTCGACCCGCCGATCGCCGCGTAGGCACCGTTATCCGGACAGCACGGAGGCCGTGCGGCGGTCGATCGCGATCGGCCACGCTCGTGGACGTGCCGGCGTTCGCAGCGCCTGCGGTCGCGTGCGCTTAGGCCGGGTCCTCCCCGGGCCGATTCAGCCGGCCCAGCTTGTCCGGGTTGACCTGGAAGCGCAGGTGTTCAATGCGGCCGTCGACCAGGTCGAAGGTCAGCGCGCCCAGGGTGTAGTCGCCGATCTTGCCGAGGATGCCGAGTTCGCCGTTGATGACGGCGGATTCGAGGCGGATGCCCGCGCTCACCGGTTTGGCCATGACGCCGAGCATCCAGCGGGCCACGTGGTCGGGGCCGTGCAGCGGGCGGCGGGACTGTACGTGCGAGCGGGCGCGGTGCGAGATCTGGCGCACGGTCGCCTCGGGGCGGTCCAGGAATCCGGCGATCTCGGCGTGCGAATAGCCGAAGACCTCGCGCAGCACGAAGACCGCGCGTTCGACGGGGGTCAGGGTTTCCAGGACGACCAGCATGGCGGTCGAGACGGTCTCGGCCAATTCCGTCTCCTCGGCGGCGTCGGCGCTCGGGGTGAGCAGGGGTTCGGGCAGCCACGGTCCGACGTAGGTCTCGCGGGTGGCCCGGGCGGAGGTGAGGCGGTTCAACGCGAGATTGGTGACCGTGCGAACCAGGTAGGACTTGGGATACTCGATCGAATCCTGGTCGACACCATGCCATTTGAGCCAGGCGTCCTGCAGGATGTCCTCGGCGTCGGTGACGGTGCCGAGCATCTGATAGGCGGTGCCGAAGAGCAGCCTGCGGTGTTCGACGAAGGGATCGATCACCGGGTCGCGGCCCTGCGACGGCGTATGCCGGGACGTGGCCGATTCAGCGCTGGTGCGGTCCTGCATGAGAAACATACCTACCGGTCCGGGGTTGCGGTGTCGAATGACGGCCGGATGCCGTGTCGGCATCCGGCCGCGAGGCGGGATTCACGCGGTCTTTCGGGTGGCGCGGCCGCCCTTGGACAGCTGCACCTGGGCGGTCATTTTCTTGCTGCGCTTGAACGCCGGCACAGGGCTGTTCGAGACGCTCTCCTTGTAGAACACGGCCGCGCCGCCCCGCAGGTACCAGCGCTTCGGGGTGTCGTCGGCGTTGGTGAACTGCACCACCGCGTCCTTGCGGCCCAGGCTCACCGGCTGGTGCACGTAGCCGAAACGGAAGGGCCGCACCGACTTTCCGCGCAGTTCCCGGGCGATGGCATCGGCGGCGTACGCGGCGGTCGGCAGGCCGGACTGGCAGGTGCCGTGGATGGGACCCCACGCCATGGTGACCGCCGCGGCGTCGCCGATCGCGCGGATCTCCGGGTGCGAGACCGAGCGCAGGGTGGCGTCGGTGACGATGAGACCCCGTGCGTCGGTGGCGATTCCGGACTGGGCGGCCAGCGGAGACACGCGCACGCCGGTGGTCCACAGCGTCAGGTCCGAATCCAGGGTCTCCCCCGTGTCCAGGCCGACGGCCGCGGGCAGGACCTTGACGACCTTCACGCCGACGAGCCGCTCGACGGCGAGCCGGTCCAGCGCGCGGTTCAGGTGCGCCCGCGCCCGCTCGCCCATCATCGAACCGGGCTCGGCCGCGCTGACCAGGGTGACGGTCAGGTCCGGGTGCGCCTCGGCGATCTCGGCGGCGGCTTCGATGCCGGTGAGCCCGCCGCCGCAGACGGTGACCCGCCCGCGCACGGCGGCGATCTCGGTGAGCCGCTCGGAGAACCGGCGCGCCAGGCGTGGATCGTTCAGGGTCCAGGCGTGCTCGGCCACGCCGGGGACGCGCGAGGTGTCGGTGGCGCTGCCGAGCGCGTAGATCAGGGTGTCGTAGCGCAGGACGGCGGCGTCGTCGAGGGCGACCGTGCGGGCCGCGGTGTCGATGGCGACGGCGGCGGCCCGGTGGAAGATCACCGGCGAGCCGTCGAGGATCTCCGGGATCCGGTGGTCGGTGAGTTCCTGCCCGGCGGCGATCTGGTGCATGCGCAGCCGTTCGGTGAAGCGGTCCGACGGGTTCACCAGCGTGACCCGGGTGTCGAGTTTGCGGGTGCGGCGGGCCACCCGGATCGCGGCCAGCATGCCGGTGTAGCCGGCACCGAGGACGACGATCTCGTGGGTTGCGGTGGTGGCGTTCATGGTCGGCTCCGTGTCTCGTTCGGTGGGTTCGGACAGGAGACAGACGAGCCCCGCCGAACGTGACACCCGGCGGTGTGAGCCGGGTCACCGTGGAATCTTCGCCGGGTCGCGCCGGTTGGAATTGTCGGCGGCCGGGGCTCCGGCCTGCGATTACTCCGTTCGGAAGAGGTGTGATGGCTGTACAGGTCGAGATCTGGACCGATATCAACTGCCCGTTCTGCTACCTGGGCAAGGCGCGGTTCGAGGAGGCGCTCGGGAAGTTCGAACATCGCGACGCGGTCGAGGTGGTGCATCGGTCCTTCGAGTTGGATCCGACCCTGCCGCACGATCACAGCGACGCCGTGGTGCCGCACATCGCCGAGAAGTACGGCATCAGCGAGGCGCAGGCCGCGGCCAACGAGCGCGGGATCGGCGCGCAGGCCGAGGCGATGGGCCTGACCTATCGCATCGAGGGCCGCGATTTCGGCAACAGCTTCGACATGCACCGGCTGCTGCACTTCGCCCTGGAACAGGGCCGTCAGGACGCCATGATCGACGCGCTGTACGCGGCGAACTTCGCCGACGAGCGCCCGCTGTTCGGTGACACCGAGCGCCTGGTGCAGGTCGCGACCGGCGCGGGTTTCGACGAGGCCGCCGTGCGCGGGGTCCTCGCGGACCCGGACGCCTACGCCGAGGCGGTGCGCGCGGACGAGGCCGAGGCCGCCCGGCTGGGCGCGCGCGGCGTGCCGTTCTTCGTTCTCGATCGCAAGTACGGGGTGTCCGGCGCGCAGCCGGCCGAGGTGTTCGCGCAGGCGCTGCGGGAGGCCTGGAGTGATCACGAACCGGTGCTGCAGACGGTCACCGGCGCGGACGGCGAGGTCTGCGGTCCGGACGGCTGCGCGCTGCCGGCCCGGGACTGACGCGTATCCGCTCGCGGCGGTTCAGCGGTTCGATCGCCGCCGCGGCGCGGCGCCGCGCAGGGCGAGCAGCACCGCGAGCCAGATGCCGGCCAGTGCGAGCGCGAGGCCGGCGGGGTAGGCGCGGTCGAGGATGGTCGGGTTGTCGGGGATGGCGCCCGCTCGGCCCAGGACCGGCGCCGCGATGAGCGCCAGGGTGACGGTGCACAGTGCGCCGCAGGCGAGCGGGGCCCAGGTCGAGGCGGGCAGCAGGCGGCGGGCCGTAAGTCCCAGGGCCGCACAGGCCGGGGCGAAGACCGCGTCGTGCAGCAGGATTCCGGCCGCGAACCAGAGCGCGATGGACTTCAGGTCGGCGGGATTGCTCTCCAACAGCAGGGCGATGCCGTTCCAGGCCAGGGCCGCGCCGAGCAGAAGCAGCAGTGCGCGTAGGAGTTTCATGCGACCACCTCGATGCGCGAGAGCCATTTCGTCTGCAGCACACCGGGCCGGTTGGGGGCGATGAGGCGGCAGGGATATCCGTGATCGAGGACCAGGTCGTCCCCGTTGAGGCGGAGTGCGACGAGCGTGTCCGCGGCGCGAACGTGCCGGGCGGGCAGGACCGAGGTGCGGTAGATGCCACCGGATTCCAGGGATACGAAGCGGACGTCGCGGTCGGGGTACGGGCCCACGGCCGCGAGCAGTTCGCGTAATCGAACGCCCGTCCAGCGCGCCGAGGCGCTCCAGCCCTCGACGCAGGCGATCGGTAGTTCGGCGGTGACCTGCGGCAGGGCGGCCAGGTCGGCGCGGGTGAATTCCCTTCGGCTGCCCCCGATGTCGACGATCAGCCGGTAGTCGGAGGATCGGGCGCGATCCAGCACGCCCGCGGCCGCCGCCGTGCGATTGATCGGGACGCCCTGCGGTCCCTCCCCGCTGCGCGGGGACAGGATCGCGAGCCATTTCAGGAACGGGATGGTCTGCCCGGCGACCGAGAGGCCCGCGACCGCGGCTCCGATGCCCGCGGCGGTCAGCAGCGCACGGCGCGTGATGGGTTGTCCGGCCGGTGTTTTCGGCGCGCCCTCTGCCGACTCCCGTGATACGGATGCCGGAGCCGAGGACCGGTCACCGAGCTCGCCGCCCGAATCCGCGCCCGCCGCGCTCTCCGGCCGGGCGAGGGCGGCACGGACCACGGGCAGTTTGACCGCGAGGTGGACCAGCAGCGCTCCGGCCGCGACGTAGGCCATCGCGTAGTGCGTGGTGGTGAAGAAGAACGCCCACGGGTAGAACTGCGCCGTATTGAACAGTCCCGTCACCAATTGGAACAGCACCGCTCCCACCAGCACCGCGATCGACCCGCGTTCGAGCAGGCGGAGCGGATTGCCGATCAGCGGCCGCGCGAACAGCCGCGGGTACACCGCCCAGAGCTTCACCAGCACCAGCGGGATCGCGACGACACCCGAAATCACGTGTGCGCCCTGGGTCACCCGGTAGAGCCACACCGGATGCGCCGGCCAGCCGAACCAGTTGGGCGGGTGCTGAATCCAGTGACTGATCAGGCCGGTCGCGAAACACACGCCCAGCGCCACGCCGAGCGCGATCCCGACCCGCGCCGCGAGCGCGGGCCCGCGCGCCGGCGACACCGCGGTCGCCAGCGGCGCGGGCAGCAGTAAATCCGGGTGACTCGCCTGCGGCGGGCGATCCGGGGAGCCGGGGTGTTCGGGCCGGTCCGACGTCACAACGCCGCCGCCGGGAAAACGGCCGCCGCGCCGTCGGATTCGGTCGCGGCGTCGGGTTCGATGTGTGGCACGGCGTAGCGGGAGGGAGCCGGGGCGAGCCCGGCCAGGGTCGTGCCGAAGCGGCCGCGGCAGTCCGCCGCGACGGCGAGGACGTCGGCGTAATGATCGACGTCGGTGAGTGTCGGGAGGTCGTGGACCTGAAACCCGTTGCGGTGCAGCGCGTCACGGGTGTACTCGCCGGTCCGCGGGGTGGACATCGGGACGTCCACCAGGGCGCGGGCCGCCCGCGGGTCGCTCAGACCCAGTGCCCACCACCCGCCGTCGACGGCGGGACCGAGCACGGAGTCGCCGGTGGCGACGAGCCGGGACAGACATCGATCGAGCAGGTCGGCGTCGATCTGCGGGGTATCCATCCCGATCTGGAAAACCGGCGCGCCGAGCCGTGCGGCATCGGTGTGCGCGTTGGCCAGGCGCTCGCCGAACGTGGTGCCGCGCTGGGGAACCACGGTGAAGTCCGCCAGCGCCGCGGCGATGGTCTCGGACTCCTCGGCCGCCGCCGGGTCCCCGGTCCACGCCACCACCCGATGCCGCGCCCCGCAGGCGCGCACGGCCGCCAGGGTGTCCAGCAGCGCGGCGGCGGCCAGGCGGGCCGCGTCGCGGGGCAGCAGGGGCGGCGTGAGCCTGGTCTTGGCGAAGCCCGCGATGGGCGACTTGGCTACCACCAGAACCGTTGCGAGAGAATCGAATCGAGTCATCGGACGCTCCAGAAGTCGCGGATGGCGTGGACGGTGCCGCGCCAGGATCCGGAGACCTTGGAGGCGCCGTGGGTGCGGGGACGGTAGGTGACATCGCGTTCGGTGAGACGCCAGCCCGCGCGGGCGGCGGTGACCAGGAGTTCGAGGGGATAGCCCGAGCGGGGGTGCATCGGGCCCAGCGCCAGCAGGCGGGAGCGATGCGCGACCCGCATCGCGGCGATGTCGTGGACGGCGAGACCGTAGCGACGTCGCAGGCGGGCACTGACCAGCACGTTGCCGAGGCGGGCGTGCCAGGGCCAGGCGGCCGCGCCGACCGGGCGGCGCCGGCCGACGACCATGTCGACCTCGGGGGTGAGTTCGGCTACCAGGGCGGGCAATTCGCGCGGATCGAGCGAGCCGTCGCCGTCCAGCACCGCGACGACGGAGGTCCCGGCGGCGGCCAGTCCGGCCTGCACCGCGCTGCCGTAGCCCGGCACCGATTCGGTGACCACCCGCGCGCCCGCCAGTCTGGCGACGGCCGCGGTGGCGTCGGTGGAGCCGTTGTCGACCACGATGACGTGGTAGCCCTGCGGGATTGCGGAAAGTACGCCGGGGAGTGCGCCTGCTTCGTCCCGGCACGGAATCACGACGGTGACTCCGGTGAGCTCGCTCGTTTCGGTCACCGGACGACCGTAAGTCCGTGTGGCCCGGTTGGACCCGCAGCGAACGGTGACGAAAGTATGACGGGAGCTGGACCGACGCCCATTCGACCGGCGCGCGGACGCGGTGGCGGCCTAGGGTGACACCGTGCGGAATGCTGCTGTCCAGACCCGGGTGCGCGCCGACAACCGCCGCGCCGATCTCTACTGCGCGCTCGGCGGCGCGCTACTCGTCGCTACCGCTTTCCTCGTTCCGCGAATTCTCGGCGAACAATGGCGGAGCAATCTGTACGCGGGCGCGGCGCCGATCTTCGGTTCCTGGCTACCGCATCTCGGGTGGGGCACCGGCCCGGCCGTCGGCATCGCGGCGCTGGTGATCGCGTACGGACCGGAGCTGGCCCGGCGACTGCCGTGGCGGCGGGCGCTGCTGCTCACCTGGGTGACGGCCCTGGCGTGGACCTTCGCGCTGGCCATGGTCGACGGCTGGCAGCGCGGTTTCGCGGGCAGGCTCACCTCCCACGACGAATACCTGCACGAGGTCGGCGGCGTCACCGACATCGCGGCGATGCTGCGCGGATTCTCCGGTCGCATACTGGATTTCCGGCCCGACTCCTGGACCACCCACGTCTCGGGCCATCCGCCCGGCGCGCTGCTGAGTTTCGTTCTCCTCGATCGCGCCGGACTCGGTGGCGGCGCGTGGGCCGGACTGCTCTGCATGGGCGTGGGATGCACCGCGGCCGTGGCTGTTCCGGTCGCGATCCGCGCGCTCGGTACCGATCCCTCGGAATCGCCTGCTCGGCATGCCGAGCAGAAGGCCCGCGCCGCACTGCCTTTCCTGGCGCTGGCCCCGGCCGCGATCTGGCTGGCCGTCTCGGCCGACGCGCTGTTCGCCGGGGTCACCGCGTGGGCGGTCGCGCTGCTGGCCATCGCCACCGAGCAGCGGCGCGGGTGGTTGGTCGCCGCGTGCGGAGCGGGCGCGCTGTTCGGATTCGCGCTGTTCCTCAGCTACGGAATGATTCTCATGGCGGTGCCCGCGGCCGCGGTGTTGCTCGCCCGCGGTCTGCGCGCGTCGATTCCGGCACTGGTCGCCGCGCTTCTGGTGGTCGCGATGTTCAACGCCGCGGGCTTCTGGTGGCTCGACGGCTACCACCTCGTGGTGGAGCGCTATTACCAGGGCATCGCCAGCGACCGTCCGTACAGCTACTGGGTATGGGCCAATCTCGCGGCCACCGTGTGCGCGATCGGCCTCGCTCCGGTGGCGGCCGCGCACCGGGTGGTGCGGGGGCTGCATCCCGAGAAATTACTGCGTGCCGCGAGCACCCCCGACCCGAATCCACCTCCGCGCGAAGGGGAACGCGGCGGCTTTCCGGCGGAAACCCCTATCTCATCACCCCGGCTTGGCCGCGACGAACCACAGTCCGACGCCGCGCCGCCGCCGGACCTCCGGCGAGCCGCGGCCGAGCGGCTCGCGCGGTGGCGGGCCGCCGTCGATCCGGTCGCGCTCGTCGCGGGCGCAGGATTCGTAGCGCTGCTGGCGGCCGACCTCAGCGGTCTCAGCAAGGCCGAGACGGAACGGATCTGGCTGCCGTTCGAGGTGTGGGCGCTGGCGGCGGCCGCGCTGCTACCCGCCCGTACCGCGCGATACTGGCTCGCGATCCAGGCGGCCGGGACCCTGCTGCTCGCCCATCTCATTCTGACGAACTGGTGACCCCGATGCGCATACTCGTGGCCGATGACGACCCGATGGTCCGGGAAGTGGTGCGCCGCTACCTCGAACGCGACGGGCTGGAGGTGATCGAGACCGGGGACGGCCCCGCCACCGCGGCGGCGCTGACGCGCGGCGAGATAGATCTGGCCGTACTCGACGTCATGATGCCGCCGCCCGACGGGATCGACCTGTGCCGGACGGTGCGCTCGGGCCCGTTTCCGAACACCCCGATCATCCTGCTCACCGCACTCGGCGAGGAGGACGACCGCGTCATCGGATTGCAGGCCGGGGCCGACGATTACGTGACCAAGCCGTTCAGTCCGCGCGAACTCGCGCTGCGGGTCGCCTCGGTGCTGCGGCGCTCGCATCCCGCGCGCCGGGACGAGCAGACCCTGCGCGGCGGGACGGTGGAGGTACGGCAGTCGGCGCGGGTGGCCACCGCCGCCGGAGTCCAGATCGACCTGACCGCACGCGAATTCGATCTGCTGGCGTTCCTGCTGGCCAATCAGCGCCGGGTGTTCAGCCGGGACGAGCTGCTGGCGCAGGTGTGGGGCTGGAGCTTCGGCGACCTGTCCACCGTGACCGTCCATGTCAAACGGTTGCGCGCCAAGCTCGGCGACGCCCATCGCATCGACACCGTCTGGGGCCGCGGCTACGCCTGGAATCGTGATCATGCCGACTGACACCACCGAGCTCATCGGCTTCGCGCTGGCGGGCTCGCTCCCGGTGGTCGCGCTCGGCGCGCTGCTGCTGCGCTACACCCGCAATCGCGCCATGAAGACGAGTCTGGCCGTGCTGGTGCTGATTCCGACCCTGGCGACCCTCAGCGGCGTGGTCGCGGTGAGCGGGCTGATGTTCACCGCGGAGTTCGAGCGGATCGCGGTGGTGCTGAGCGTGGTCACCGCGGTGACCGTGCCGGCGGCGGTGCTGCTGGGCCGGGCGCAGGCGCGAACCACGGTGTGGGAGCGGGAGATGCTGGCGCGCGAGCGTGCGGCCGAGCGGTCCCGGCGCGAGCTGGTGGCGTGGGTGAGCCACGATCTGCGCACGCCGCTGGCCGGAATCCGCGCCATGGGCGAGGCGCTCGCCGACGGTGTGGTGCGGCGCGAGGAGGACATCCAGCGGTACGCGAATCAGATTGTGCGCGATACCAATCGGCTCTCCGCGATGGTGGACGACCTGTTCGAGATGTCGAAGATCAACGCCGGGGCGCTGCGCCTGACCCTGGAGCCGGTGGATCTGCGCGAACTCATCGACGAGGTGCTCGCCGCCAACCAGCCCACCGCCCTGCGCGCGCACATCACCCTCACCGCGAGCCAGCCGCCCGATCGGATCGTGGTGTGCGCCAGCGATCACGCGCTCACGCGCGTCCTGACCAATCTGGTGGCCAACGCCATCGCGCACACCCCGCCGGGCGGTCGCATCGACCTGTCCAGCGGCAGTGCCGACGGTCATGCCTGGGCACGGGTGGAGGACACCGGCCCGGGCATCGCCGCCACCGATCTGCCGCGCATCTTCGAGGTGGCCTATCGCGGCAGCTCGGCGCGCTCTCCCGCCGCCGCCGAACTGGGCAGCAGCAGCGGGATGGGCCTGGCCATCGCGGCCGGACTGGTCCAGGCCCACCACGGCGACATCAGCGCCGAGAACCGGGAACCGGGCTGCCGGTTCCAGGTGCGGTTGCCGCTGCTGGTTGAAGGTCCGCCCGCACCCGGGCTGGTGAGTTCGTACTGACCGCCGGGCTCAGCGCCACTCGGGTGCGGAGCCCGCGGCGACCGCGCGCAGGGGCGCGTCCGCGAACGCGGTCAGACCCGCCTCCGGGGTGATCGCGGCGGTGAAATCCAGTAGCGCCGCGGCCCGATCCGGGGCGGCGACGATGTGGCGGACGTCGCCGGAACGGAATTCGCCGGTGACCACCGGTTCCTTGCCGCCCGCCGCCGCGGCCAGGATCCCGGCCACCTCGGCGATCGTGATCGGGTGGCCGGAGGCGACGTTCAAGGGGGTGAACACTTCCAGCGGACGTTCCACCGCCGCGACATTGGCGGCGGCGATATCGCGGACGTGCACGAAATCCCGGGTCTGGCGACCGTCTTCGAAGACCCGAATCGCCTCGCCCGCCGCGGCCGCCGAACGGAAGATCGCGGCGACCCCGGAATACGGTGTGTCCCTGGGCATATGGTCGCCGTACACGTTGTGATAGCGCAGCGCGGTCACGGTGGAGCCGGTGGCCGTGGCCCAGGCGGCGGCGTAGTGCTCCTGCGCCGCCTTGCTCGCGGCGTACAGACTGCGCGGGCGCAGCGGGGCGTCCTCGTCGATGGCCGCCCAGTCCAGCGGTGCGCCGCCGGGCCCGGCGTGGTCGAACACCCCGCGCTCGAGATCGGCGGCGCTGCGGGGCGGCGGGACCACGTCGGTGTCGCCGTCGCGGTAGCGGCCCTCGCCGTACACCACCATCGAGGACGCCAATACCAGGTGGCGGCACCGTTCCCGGGCCATGGCCGCCAGCAGCACCGCGGTGCCGAGATCGTTGTGCGAGGCGTACGCGGGGGCGTCGAAGGCGTTCACCCCCGCACCGACGACCGCGGCCTGATGGCAGACCGCGTCGATGCCGGGGAGCAGCGCGGCGATCGCGTCCGGATCCCGGACATCGACCCGGTGCACGCCCGCCGGCGCCGGGGCGTCCGGTCCGTGCGCGGCCGCGAGCATCAGGTCGACCGCGACGACCTCGTGTCCGGCGCCGCGGAGCGCGTCCCGGATGTGCGATCCGATGAATCCGGCGGCGCCGGTCAGCAATACGCGCATGAGCACGCCTTCCCCGCTGTCGAGTGGCGGAGGTACACAGGGCAGGTCATGCGGTCGATGCTGGCCCGCGGTCCGCCCGGGCGCACGCGCGACAGCGGCGTGGCGCGGATCCGTCAGGGTTTGGTCACCCCTGTGCGGTTAGCCACGCGGGCGGCGGACCGCGAAGGTGGGGCGGCTGACGTATTTGCCCTCTTCGCCGCCGCGCACGCTGATCACGTCGTCGGCGATGACGAAGGCGTAGGCCACGACCACCAGGACGACCAGCTGCGCCCAGGCCACCCAGACGATGCCGATCGGCGCGGTCGCCAGCACCGCCGCCGCGCCGAGCAGGCGCAGACCCGGGCGGGGCAGGCCCAGCACCGCGCGGAAACCGGCCTGGCCCAGGAAGAACACCGCGACGCCGCCCGAGAGCGCAAGGGCGGCAGCGGTACTCGCGGGTTCGCCGCCGTGCGCGATGCTCATGCTGATGCCGGCGGCGGTGAGGATGATGCCGACCAGCAGCACGTAGAAGCCGTAGTCGTAGGCGACCACGGCGGGGCGGGCGCGCTCGGCGGTGGGACGCGCCTCGAGGGCGTGCTCGCCGCGTTCGTCGTCGAGGCCGAAGTACGCCCACCACAGCACGTAGACCAGGGTCAGGCCGACGGCCACCATGGCGATGAGGGCGGGGGTGATCTCCTGCCCCGCGAGCCCGGCGCCCATGGCCACCACCGATTCACCCAGCGCCACGATCAGCACCAGGCCGTGCCGTTCGCAGAAGTGGGCGGTGCGCACCACGAAGCCGCCGGTGTCCACCAGGTAGGGCGTGAGGATCTGGATCGCGAAGGCCAGGCCCCACAGCAGATAGCGCGGCCAGCCGTGGATGCAGCCGCCGGCCAGCACCAGCCCCGCGGTCAGCGCGTTCATCGGGCCGATGCGGCGGATCGCGAGCGCCGCGGACGCGCCACCCGCGCTCGCGAACAGCAGCGTGTGCACGGTGTTGACCAGAACGTAGGCCAGGCCGAAGGCCAGCCCGGAGCCGGTGAAGGCGTCCGGAATCGCCAGGGCGAGTACGAAGAAGCCGAACATGCCGATCAGCAGCCAGGTGCGGCGGCTCGAGTTGTCGGGGGCGACCTCGTTGGTGAGCCAGACGTAGCCGGCGTACATCCACCAGATCACGCCGAACATGAGCGCGACCTGCCCCAGCGCGGCCCAGCCGGGATGGTGGGTGAAGGCGTGGGTCAACTGGGTCATGGTGAAGACGAACACGAGGTCGAAGAACAGTTCCAGGGTGGAGGCGCGGTGCTGCCCACCCGCTTCCGCGTCCTCGGCCGTGTTCGGGATATCGCTGGTCACGGGAAGACTTTAGTGGTGGTCCGGCACCCCAACCATCCCGGATGGTCCGTTTCACCCGGAATTCTCGAACCCGTCATCCGGGACCGATATCAGGGACGGCTGGGGGCCGAGATCGGGGTGCTGCCGGATGCGGGCGGGCGGGTCGAATTCCTACTGTCGGCGGATGGCAGTGCTGTGGTCGCGTACGCGGCGAATTCTCTTGGCCCTCACCGGTTTCCTGGCGGTGGCGACCCTGGTCATCGGCGGGGGCACGGTGTGGTTGTTCACCACCGCGGACGTGTCGACGGTGGGGCGGGTGCGGTTCGAGAACGAACTCCGGATCCCGCCGCCGGCCGACTCGCGAGTGGAGGCGGACGGGACGCGCGTGTTCGAGCTCGACATGCGCTCGGGAACAACGGAATTCCAGGCGGGCCGGGAGACGGAGACCTGGGGGTTCAACGGCTCCTATCTGGGACCGACGCTGCGGGCCGCACGGGGTGAGCGGGTTCGGGTCCGGGTGCGCAACAGCCTGGACGAGGCGTCCACGGTGCACTGGCACGGCATGCATCTGCCCGCCGCCATGGACGGCGGTCCGCATCAGATGGTGGCCGCGGGCGCGAGCTGGGAACCCGAGTGGCAGGTCGATCAGCCCGCGGCCACGCTCTGGTATCACCCGCACCCGCACGGGGCCACCGAATCGCACGTGCGAAAAGGGCTGGCGGGCATGTTCATTCTCGATGACGACGCCGCCGCGGCACTGCCGCTGCCGCGCACGTACGGGGTCGACGATCTGCCGGTCATCGTGCAGGACGTGAAGTTCGACGGCGCGGAATTCGACAGCGGGCGCGGCATGTTCGCCGATATCGGCGTGCTCGGCGACCGCATTCTGGTCAACGGCACGCTCGCGCCGTACCGCGAAGTGGGTGACGAACTGGTGCGCCTGCGCCTGCTCAACGCCTCGACCGCGCGGGTCTACGACTTCGGATTCTCCGACGATCGCGCCTTCACCCTGGTCGGCACGGACAACGGGCTGCTCGAGCGGGCGGCCGAGCTGAACGGGATACGGCTGTCCCCGGGGGAACGGGCCGAGATCGTCGTGCGCGTGCGCGCCGGGGAGCGCGTGACGCTGCGCAGCACGAATCCCGATCTGGGACTGGACTTCTTCGGGAGCCGATTCAGCGGCGGCGACGACAGCTTCGACGTGCTCGAACTGCGCGCGGCCGCCACGCTGCGGCCCTCCCCCGCGCTGCCCGCCGCGCTGGTGGATCCGCGACTGCCGCGGGAGTCGGACTCGGTGCTGCGGCGCGACTTCGACCTGAGCTTCTCCAAGATCAACGGCCGCGCCATGGCCATGGATCGCATCGACGCCGCGGTGACCCGGGGCAGCACCGAGACCTGGACCGTCACCAATTCCGATGGCATGCCGCACAACTTCCACGTGCACGACGTGCGGTTCGCCGTCGCCCGGATCAACGGGTCCGGGCCGCCGCCCGAACTGCGCGGGCCCAAGGACACCGTCTTCCTCGCCCCCGGGGACACCGTGGACCTGGTGCTGCGGTTCGACGGTGCCGCCGATCCGAACACGCCGTACATGTTCCACTGCCACCTGCTGTGGCACGAGGACCTCGGCATGATGGGCCAGTTCGTGGTTGTCGAGCCGGGTGGACAGGCCGGGCAGATCGCTCCGCACGCAGGTCACTGACGCTCTTCGGGGCAGACCCCGGCGCGTGCCGACACGACACGCGCCGGGGTCTTGTGCTTTCCGAGGCGGTGGCCACATAATTCATCACGTAGTGAATTCAACACTTGATGAATTGAGAGGTGACCCGTGACGGCACCCATCGCAGACCCCGCGATCGCGGTCCGGAACCTGCAGGTGCGACGAGGCGAACGCCAAGTCCTGCATGACATTTCGCTGACCGTGCCGCGCGGCAGCATCACCGGGCTGCTGGGGCCGTCCGGGTGCGGCAAGACCACGCTCATGCGCAGCATCGTCGGTACCCAGCTCATCGAAGGGGGTGCGGTAGAGGTACTGAACGAGCCCGCCGGCTCGGCCGGGCTGCGGCACCGGCTGGGGTACGTCACCCAGGCGCCCAGCATCTACGACGATCTGACCGTCGCCGACAACGTCGCGTATTTCGGTGCGCTGTACGGGTCTTCGGCGCAGGACGTGCGCGCGGCCATCGACGCCGTCGGACTCGGCGGGCACACCGGCAATCGCGGCAACCAGCTCTCCGGCGGGCAGCGCACCCGGGTGTCGCTGGCCTGCGCGCTGGTGGCGAACCCGCAGATTCTCGTACTGGACGAGCCGACCGTCGGCCTGGATCCGGTGCTGCGGGCCGACCTCTGGGAGCAGTTCCACGCCCTGGCCGCACAGGGGTGCACGCTGCTGGTCTCGAGCCACGTCATGGACGAGGCCGAACACTGCGACAACCTGCTGCTCATGCGGGAGGGCAAACTGCTCGCTCAGCTCAGCCCGGATGAATTGCGTTCCCGCACCGGCGAATCCAGCCTCGAGAACGCCTTCCTCGCCCTGATTCGAATGGGAGAAAAGCTGTGACCGCCACCCTCGCCCGCCCGGCCGGGCGCAACCCGCTGCGTTGCTACGGCGCCACCACGGTCCGCATCCTGAAGCAGTTGCGCGCCGATCATCGGACCGTGGCCATGATCCTCGTCGTTCCGGCGCTGCTCATGACGCTGCTGTATTTCGTGTACCGGGACTACGCGGTGGCGCCGGGCGCGCCCCGGCTGTTCGACCGGATCGGCATCACCATGCTCGGCATCCTGCCATTCGTGGTCATGTTCCTCATCACCGCCATCGCCATGCAGCGCGAACGCGTCTCGGGCACGCTGGAACGACTCATGACCACGCCGCTGTCCAAGATCGATCTGCTCGCCGGGTACGGCACGGCGTTCTCGGTCGCCGCGGCCGGGCAGGCGATCATCGCGTGCGCGGTGTCGTTCTGGCTGCTGGGCCTCGAGGCCGCGGGGTCCCCGCTGCTGGTGGTGCTGATCGCGGTGCTGGACGCGATGCTCGGGGTGGCGCTGGGCCTGCTGGCGAGTGCGTTCGCGCGCACCGAGTTCCAGGCCGTGCAGTTCATGCCGGTGATCGTGCTGCCGCAGTTCTTCCTGTGCGGGCTGCTGGTGCCGCGCGGCGAGCTGCCGGGCTGGCTGGAGGCGATCAGCAACGTGCTGCCGCTGAGTTACGCGGTGGACGCGCTGCAGCAGGTGGCCACGCACACCGGGGCGACCGGGCAGATGTGGCGGGATCTGGCGATCGTGGCCGGATTCGCCGCGGTCGCGCTGGCACTGGGGGCGGCCACGCTGCGCAGGCGCACCGCGTGAGTGTCCCCCCGAGCGGCACCGGCGGCGCCCGAAGTGGCGCGGCCGGTGCCGGCGGTGGTACAGACGAGCCCGTGAGCGGCATCGAGAACACGCGCAGCGGGCGCAGGCCCGGAAATTCCGGCACCCGGGAGGCGATACTCGACGCCGCCCGGGTGCGGTTCGCGGAGGTGGGGTTCGACCAGGCGTCCATTAGATCGATCGCCACCGCCGCGAGCGTGGATCCCGCCCTGGTGCATCACTACTTCGGCACCAAGAAGGAATTGTTCACCGCCGCACTGGATTTCCCTATCGATCCGGAGGTGGTGCTGTCGCAGATCGCGGCGGCGCCGCTGGATCAATTGGGCGAAACCCTTGTGCGGGCGGTAGTTACAGTATGGGACTCCCCGATCGGGATACCGGCGATTGCCACATTTCGCACCCTGCTGACGACCTCGGATCCCGCCCTGGCCCGCACCCTGCTGCTCGACGTGATCCTGAAAGGCGTTCGCCTGCGCCTGGACTCGGCCGTCGGCGACGGCGCGAAACGCTCGGTACTGGCCGCCTCCCAACTGACCGGTCTCCTGGTAACCCGCAAACTCATCCGCCTGGAGCCGATCGCGTCGATGCCGATCGACGAACTGGTGGCGGCCGTGGGACCGACGCTGCAGCGCTATTTCACCGGCGAATTGCCGGCGGGTTCGTAGTTCGCGCCGCGGTCGAGACCACGGGAGAGAACCGCTGCTAGTGCGTTCCCTGCTTCGGCGGGGAGATCTGACCGGGCTTCTGCAGGCTCGGGGCGTACTGCGCCCGATGTGTTCCACCGGGTGGGAACCCGCCCTGCCCATCCGCTCCGGGCGCGAACTCGCCCGGGACACCGCCGAATCCACCGGGTGGTTGCGTGTGCGGCATACCCGCACCCTGCTGCGGAAAGCCGGGAGCATAACCCTGGGGCGCCGCCGGTGCCGGGAACCCGCCCATCGGGGCATACGGGTTCACAGGCGGAGCGGCGGGATACGGGGTGCGGTAGCGCGGTGCGGACCCTGCGGCGAGCACAGTCAGCACCATGGCCACCGGGACAAGCAGAGTGGCGAACACCTGGACATAGAAGTCGCCACCGAAATAGTCGAAGCCCCCATCCTGATCACGCACAATATCGATCTTCGGCATCAAGGTGCCGGCACCGACGGTGAACGCCAGCGCCGCCGCTGTGGCACCGGCCCGACGGGCGAAAATCCTGCCGGCCAACAGCAGAACGAGGGCACCGACGAAGGCGGAGAGTGCACTCACACCCGCCGCGATCAAGCTCGAATACTCGTCGTCGAACACGAGAAACATGCGTTCGCCCGACCCGAACATGAACCCTGCGATCGCGATCCCCACGGTGACGAGCGCGTAGAGGATCAGGAGCACGGCGGCGGTCACGTCGAGACCGGTCGACCGTTCGCGCTGTGGCCGCCCGTACGAGTCCACAGTGACGTTGAATCCGGTACCCGACGACGAGGGGGCCGCGGCGGTCGCCAGCAGTGCCAGCGGCACAGTCAGTACACACAGCCAGAACGCGGCACCGTAGGTGTACTCGAGGTCGCCGTTCCGCTGCACGAGGGGCGCGAGGCCGACGTTGAGGACGACACCCAGGGCTGTGCCGAGAACCGCTCCCGTTGCCAGCGATACCAAGGCGCTTGCCCGCGGCCGGTCGCCTTTGCCGGTCGCCAGAACTGCCACCGCACCGACCGCGAGCAGCACGGCGAGAACGAAGATGATGCCGTACAGGCTGGAGAAGTCCCTCGCCGCCCCAAGATCGCTGCCGTAGGCCCACGATGTCACCCAGCTCCCATACGCCGAGTTGTGCCCTATGGTCAGCAAGCGCAGGAAGGAGCCGACGCCGAGCAGCACCCCGCCGAGCCCCAACAGGATGGCCTGCACCAGATCTCGGCGCCGCGCGGTTCGAACGGGAAGCGGCAGCGGGGCGAAACCGGATGGCACGGGCGCGCCGTGTGGAAATCCCCCCTGGCCACCGGGGTGCGGGTATGAACCGGATTCCGGATAGCTATTCACACCGAAACCCTAGTGCAGCAGCCTGATCACGGCAGGTCGCGGGTTCGGCGGGCCGGGCCGGCTCAGCCCTGGGCGATCAGCGCGGTGTGCTCGACGTCGTCGACGGGGCGGGACTCGTCGGCCAGCAGGACGGGGATGCCGTTGTCGATCGGGTAGGCGCGCTGCAGGCGCGGGTTGTAGAGGACGCTGTCGCCCTGATCGTCGCGGACCAGCAGCAGGGGGCCCTTGTCCTGCGGGCAGGCGAGCAGGCTCAGCAGGGTGGCGTCCAGGATTTCCTCCGACATGATCGACAACCTACCGGGTGGCCGGGACGGGCCCGGCACCGCGCTCACGATGCCGGGCCCACGGTGGGCCCGGCACCGGAAATCGGCCGGCGGGACGGCCCGCCGGCCCGCGTCTTGCCGACCGCTACCCGGACGACGTCCCGGCGAACAGACGCCCACCCGGCCCGAATCGAATCCCGGCTCGCCGACTGCGAAACCCGGCGGCTCGGCCGACGCGGTGAACCCGACTCCGGTGGCGTTCCGCCGACGGTCAGGACGGCGTACCCGCCAGCTCGCGTTCGGGCTCGTCCGACGGCTCGGCGGCCTCGGGCTCCTCGTCGGGGCGGCGGGAGCGCACGTACATCCACTGCAGGACGGCCAGGCCGGCCAGACCCGCGGCGGCGGTGCCGATCCCGATCTTCCAGCCGGGCGGGCGCCAGGTCAGGACCAGTTCGGCGTTGTCGGTGCCGGGCGGGATATTCACCGCGACAATCGATTTGGCGATCGTGGTGATGGGCAGGGGCTCGCCGTTCAGGGTCACCCGGTAGCCGGGCCAGCTCAGGCGGGAGAACACCACGCGGCCGCCCTCGGGCGAGCTCACCCGGACCCGGCTCGTGGTGTCGGTCTCCGACAGCGAGGTCGCGGTCACGTCGTGCGCGTCGGCGACGCGGCCGTTCACCGTCGAGATGAGGCCGTTCTCGCGCTCGAGCACCCAGATGAACTTCTCGTGGCCGGGCTGATCCACCCACTTCCAGCCCGCGGGCGCGGGCTCGTCGCGCACGGTCGGGAACAGCGCCCGCTGCAGCACGACCCGGTCCAGTTTCAGCAGGTCGATCAGCGGGGTGCCGGTGACCGGCTCGGGGGCGAACAGGCGCGTGTACGCCTCGGGGCAGACGCTGGAATCCCAGCGCATGCACAGCAGTTCGCCGAAGTAGAAGTGCCCGGTCGGGGTGTACCCGTTGACGTACTCGAGTTCGAGCGACTTGGCGTAGTTGCCGAAAACCAGGGAGCCGTAGGCCTCGTCCAGGCCGCGGTCGCCCGGCTGCAGCAGGCCGCGATCGGCGAGCTGGATCGTGGTGCCCGGGAACTTCGGGAACACCGCGCCGGCCTCGGACCGGTTGGTGGGCATGTTGTAGGAGGTCGGCGTCGGCTGGGCGGCGCTCACCTGCCAGAACGCGATGGGGAACATGACGGCGACGACCACCGCGCACGCCGCGGCCGTCCCCCGCGTGCTGCCCAGCCACACCACCAGCGCGCCCGCGCCGATGAGGATGCCCGCGGCCAGCACGTGCAGGATCACGTTGTGCGGATCCGCGGAGAACGATCGCACCCACAGCGCCAGGATCAGCACCAGCGCGGCGATCCCGCGCGCCCGCACGTCGCGCACGGTCGCGAACCGCCCGAGCAGCACGCACACCAGCACCAGCAGGCCGATCGCGATCATCGGCAGCACGCGCGCGGGCCAGCGCAGCGGACCGATGGTGCCGGGCCCGGCTGCCCACATGAGCATGACGATCGCGAACAGCGCGGGCGCGCTCAGCTCGCGCCAGGCGTCGCGCGCCCGCCGCCAATCGACGAAGGCCAGCGCCGGAATCAGGAACCAGGCGATATAGGTGATGGGCATCGGCTGGATGTAGCCCCACCACGAGTTGAACGCGGGCAGCGTGCTGGGCAGGCTGGCGTTCAGCGACTCCGACCACGGCACGGTCAGGAACTGGTCGTTGTTGATCTGCGCGGTCCCGCGCCAGGTCACCTTGGCCGAGAGCATGCTGGGCAGGAAGGTCAGCAGGCCCGCGAGCCCGGCGCAGGCGCTGACCGCGACCAGCCGCGCCACCTGCGCCCACGCCCGCCGGTACAGGATCTCCCCCACCGCGACCACGCACAGCATGAGCGCCGCCTCGATCGCCGGGAAGATGTACTGGGTCGAAATCGTCAGGTAGAGAAAGACGAAGACCGGAATCGGACCGCTCTGCCCGCGCGAGTAGCGCACCGCGGAGGCCCAGGCCTGCACCAGCCACGCGGTGCCGGTGAGCGCGGTCATCCAGCTGGCTTCGTCGAAGAACAGGAAGAAGCCCGAGAGCGGGAACGCGATGCCCGCGACCGCGGACCAGGCCGGGCGGCCGCCGTAGGCGAGGCAGATCCGGTACACCCCGAGAGCGGCGATGATCGCGAAGACGAGTTTCACCAGGGTCGCGTACAGCGCCATATTGTCGAACGAGGGCGCGAGCAGATCGATCAGCAGCTGCGGCGGATTGAACAGTCCCGCATCGTCCATCGTGTTGTTGCCGGACATCCACTGTTCGGGCCACAGCACCGGGAATTCACCGGCGCGCAAGGCGCGGCCCATCGCCACCCACAATCCGGTGTACTGCGATTCGGTGTCATCGGTGAAGAAATGGCGGGAATTGGCCAGCAGCACGGCCGCATAACCGAGCAGCACGCCGAACACGGTGATAACGCCCCAGCGCAAGACATTTCGTCGTTCGACGGCTTCACCTCCGGCGGCCTCCGGAACGTGTGCGCCTCCGGTCGAAGCCACCATTGAATCTGTACTGCCCGTCACGAGTTCCCAACCCTACAGCGCGATACGGTTCTTGGCATCGCCGTAGCAACGCCGCTGCGCGGGCCCCCGCCGCGGGTGATATCCGGAGCGGGAATACCGATAACCCACCGTGTTAGAGTTCACGCGGCTCGGGCTCCGCCCTCTCGAGGAGCACCGGCACGCACCGTCTTCGAAAGTCGATTCAGCTGATGCCGCTTCCCTCCCGACGTATGTACCACTCCGACGTCGACGCTTCGACCGATACACCCGCGCTGCCCGGCGTCGACCGGCCGCACGCGGTGTCCGTCGTGGTGCCGGTGTACCGGGGTGAACACACCATCGGTGCGCTGGTCGCCGAACTGCACCGGCTGACCGCGCCGAGCACGACGCCCGCGGGCGTGCCCTTCGTGGTCGAGGAGATCATCCTCGTGCACGATCACGGCCCCGACCGTTCCGATGTGGCGATCAAGGAGCTGCTGCAGCAGCACGCCGAGGTGCGCGCGGTCTGGCTGAGCCGCAATTTCGGGCAGGACGCGGCCACCATCGCGGGCATGTCGACCGCGCGCGGCGACTGGATCGTCACCATGGACGAGGACGGTCAGCACGATCCCGCGGCCATCGGCGCGTTCCTGGACGCCGCGCTCGAGCAGCGCGCGGACCTGATCTACTCGAAGCCGTCCAACACCCGCCCGCACGGCTTCCTGCGCAACCTGACCTCGCGCGGCGCGAAACTGGTACTGGCCACGGTGTTCGCGTTCCCCGACTCCACCCGTTTCGAGAGCTACCGGCTGATCCGCGGCGACATCGGCCGCCAGCTCGCCGAGGTCGCCTCCAACGGCGTGTACCTCGACGTGGCGCTGACCTGGGTGGTCGACACCGTCGCCCAGGTTCCGGTAGCGCTGCGCGCCGAGGGCCGCGAGGAGTCGGGCTACAACTACCGGCGCCTGTTCTCGCTGTTCTGGAAGATGGTGCTGTGCAGCGGAACTCGCGGCCTGCGCCTGGTGAGCATGCTGGGTATGACGCTGGCGCTGGCCGGCGCCGCACTGACCGTGGTCATCGTGTACGAGTCGCTCACCCGGGAGGACTGGGCGCCCGAGGGCTGGACCTCGATGATCGTGGTGCTGCTGTTCTGCGCGGGCGCGATCCTGTTCTCGCTGGGCCTGATCGCCGAGTACCTGGGCGTGGCCCTGCACATCCTGGTCGGCAAACCGCTGTACCTGACCGTGGATTCGCCGACGCCGCGCCCGGAGCACACCCGGGAGTCCCGCGCGGCCGCCGAGCGGGAGATCGAGCGGGTCGGGAGCTGAACGCCCCGGCGGCCCGGTCAGGGCCGCAGCACGTACAGCTTCTCGCGCCCGCCCGCGATGAGGGTGCGCTCCACGACGTGTTCGGGGTAGCCGCGGAACAGCTCGTCCAGGGTGTCCTCGGTGAATCGATGCGCCGCCGCGCCGTCACCCGGATCGGTGAACCGCCCGCCGAGACCGGCCAGCACGCGATTGCCGCTCGAGGTCAGGTTCTTGATCGGCTCAGCGATGATCACCCGTTCCCGCGCGGCCGCCAGCATGCGATCGATGACGGGTTCGGGCTCGGGCAGGAAGTGGTACAGGCTCGCCTGCATCAGGACGTAATCGGCGGCCGGTAGCGGCAGGGCCGAATGCAGGTCCCATACCTGCCCGTCCGCGCCCGCCGCGGTGAGCCCGGCGACGAAACGCTCGTTGAGATCCAAACCCGTGTATCGCACGGATTTTCCGCGCAGATAACGCGTGTAGAGCGTGGCCGGGCCGCAACAGAGGTCGAGCACCTGCGCGCCGTCGGGAATCGCCGCCGCGATGGCTCGGTACCTGGCACCGTAGTGCCGGCCGTACAACCCCCGCATCAGCAATCCGTAGATCGTTTCGTGCCGATAGATGAAGCTGGTACTCACGAGTTTCCTGAACTGATGGCGGACAACGGCTTCCATGTCCCAAACTAGCCATCTGTCCGGATCCGCGCATCCGCTGGAGCGTGGAACCCCGGTGAATTCAGGAATGCGACGCGGTGGAATCCTCGCTGCGGCGGAACGAGATGTGCCGGTGCCCGAAGAAACTCAGGACCGCCACCAGCCCCATCACCACCACGGCCGCCGGTTTGGCGGGCGCGTGCAGCACCGAAACCGCCAGCTGCAACAGCAGCAGATTCAACAGCAGCCCGCCGGAATTCACCCCGCAGAAAGCGAGGAAATCGCGCAGCGCGTGCCCGCGGACCCGGAACACCAGGGTGCGATGCAGGACGAACGCCACCACGATGCTGACCGCGTAGGCCAGGGCGGGGGCCAGCGCCACCGCGACGGGCTTGGCGACCTCACCCTCCAGCACCGACAGCCACAGCACGGTCAGCACCATGCCGAGCGCGGTATTGAACCCGCCGACCAGGGCGAAGGCGACCTCCTGCCGTCGCACCAGGCGCAGCAGCAGGCCGGGGGGCGCGGGCTCGGCGGCGGCGGGCGCCCGGTCCGGTGTCGCGATCGCTTCCGGCGAGAAGTCGGCGGTACTCACGAAACCGAGCCTGCCAGTTCGCGATCCGCCTCGGGGGCGGATTCGCTGTCCGGACCGGCCGGATCGTCCTCGTCCGGGCGGCGCGAGCGCAGGTGGAACCACTGCAGGGCGACGAGCCCGGCGAGTCCGGCGGCGGCGGTGCCCATGCCGATCTTCCAGCCCGGCGGCCGCCAGGTCAGCACCAGTTCCGCGTCCCGGGTTCCGGCCGGGACATCCACCGCGACAAAGGAATTGGCGACGGTCGTGAAATCGATGTCGCGACCGTTCAGGGTCGCGCGGTAGCCGGGCCAGCCGAGCCGGGCGAAGACCACGCGACCGCCGTTCTCCGAGGTCACGCGGAGGCGGCTGGTGGTGTCGGTCTCGGACAGCGAGGTGGCGGTGGCGTCGCGGGCATCGGCGACGCGGCCGTTCACGCCCGAGATCGGGCCGCCGTCGCGCTCGAGCACCGAGATCCAGCGCTCGTGCCCCGGATAGTCCGCGAAATGCCAGCCCGCGGGGGCGGGCTGATCGCGGGCGTCGGGGAACATGGCGCGCTGCAGGATCACCCGGTCCAGCAGCATGAGATCGACCAGCGTGCGGCCGGTGGTGGGTTCGGGGGCGAACATCCGCCGGTAGGCGTCGGGGCAGACGCTGCCGTCCCAGCGCATGCACAGCAGCTCACCGAAGTAGAAGTGGCCGTTGGGGGTGTAGCCCTGGACGTAGTTCAGTTCCAGGTCCTTGGCGTAGTTGCCGAAGACGAGGGAGCCGTACGCGGCGTCCAGGCTCTTGTCGGCGGGCCCGATCAGCCCGCGGTCGCCGAGCTGGATGTTGCGGCCCGCGAAGTCGGGGAAGTCGGCCTTGGCCGCCTCCCGGTTCGCGGGCAGATTCCACGACATCAGGTTGGGCTGCACGCTGCGGACCTGGAAGTACGCGATGGGGAAGATCGCGATCAGGGTCAGCAGGCAGGCCGCGGCCGTGCCCCGGGTGCGGCCCAGCCACACCGCGCCGGCGGTGAGCGCGGCGACCACGACCGCGGAGAGCACGTGCCAGCTCACGTCGCGCGGATCGGCGGAGAAGGTCCGCACGAACAGCAGCAGGATCAGCACGCCCGCGGCCGCGCCGCGACCCCGCCAGTCACGCACGGTGCCGAACCGGCCCAGCAGGACGCACACCAGGATGAGCAGGCCGACGGCGAGCATCGGCAGCACGCGGGCGGGCCAGCGCAGCGGGCCGATGGTGCCGGGCCCGGCGGTCCACATCAGCGCCATGATCACGAACAGCCCGATGGAGACGAACTGCTTCCAATGCTCGCGCGCGGCCCGCCAGTCCACGAACGCCAGCGCCGGAATCAGGAACCAGGCGATATAGGTCATTGGCAGCGGCTGCACATAACCCCACCACGAACTGAAGGCCGGGAAGGTGCTCGGCAGACTGGCATTGAGCGATTCCGACCACGGCACGGTCAGGAACTGGTCGTTGTTGATCTGCGCGGTCCCGCGCCAGCTCACCTTCGCCGAGAGCATCGACGGCAGGAAGGTGAGCAGACCGGCCAGCCCGGCACAGCCCGCGGCCGCCGCGAGCCGCAGCACCTGCGGCCACGCGCGCCGGGTCACGATCTCGCCGACGGCGACCGCGACCAGCATGAGCACGGCCTCGACGGCCGGGAAGATGTACTGGACCGAAATCGCAAGGTAGAGAAAGACGAAGACCGGAATCGGGCCGCCCTGGCCGCGCGCGTACCGGACCGAGGCGGCCCAGGCGTGCAGCATCCACGCCGTGCCGGTGAGCGCGGTCATCCAGCTGGCGGTGTCGAAGAACAGGAAGAAGCCGGTGAACGGGAAGGCCACACCCGCGACCGCCGACCATTCCGGGCGGGAGCCGTAGGCCAGGCACACCCGGTAGACGCCGAGGCCGGCGATGATCGAGAAGAGAAGTTTGACGATGGTGGCGTAGACCGCGAGGTTCGGCACCGACGGCGCGATCAGATCGATCAGCAGCTGCGGCGGGTTGAACAGGCCCGCTTCCTCCATCGTGTAGTTGCCCGACATCCACTGGTCGGGCACCATCACCGGGAACCGGCCCTCGCGCAGCGCGTTGCCGATCATCACCCACATCGGGGCGTACTGGGATTCGGTGTCGTCGGTGTAGAAGTGGCGGGCGTCGGCCAGCAGGACCGCCGCGTATCCGAGTAGCACGCCGATCGCGGTGACCGCTCCCCATCGGAAGACCGCACGCCGGCTATCGAGAGCTCCACTGTCGACCACGAGTTCCAGAGACTACACCGCGCCCCGCACGTCACCGGCGCGATGCCCATGCCGATTCCACCCCCGGCGGCGCGGAATCGCCGTCCGGGCACCGTGCTAGAGTTCGACAGCTCGGGCCCCGCCGTCCGTCGGGGAGTGCCGGCCGACACCGGCATCGAAAGCTGATCCAGCCGATGCCGATTCCGTCCGTCTCCTGCCCCGGCACGACGTCGCGCCGCCCGGACGAACCGGAGCTGCCACCGACCGCCAGAGGGGACCGACTCGCGTGAGTGCCGACCGCGTAATCTTCAGCCGTCCGTACCGGGCGAGCCGGGAACTGAGCAACCTCGAGGCCGTGCTCGCCTCCGATCACAGCCACGGCGACGGGCAGTTCACCGCGAGCGCGACGGCCACGCTCCGGACCATCACCGAGGCGCCGTTCGCGCTGCTGACCACCTCGTGCACGCACGCGCTCGAAATGGCCGGGCTGCTACTGGAACTCGGGCCCGAGGACGAGGTCATCGTCCCGAGTTTCGCCTTCACCTCCACCGCGACCTCGATGGCGCTGCGCGGATCGACGGTGGTGTTCGCCGATATCGACGCCGCGACCGGCAATCTCGATCCGGAGGCGGTCGCCGCCGCGGTCACCGAGCGCACCAAGGCCGTGGTGGTCATTCACTACGGTGGCGTGGCCGCCGATATGGAGGGGCTGCGGCAGCTCGCCGACGCGCACGGGTTCGCGATCATCGAGGACAACGCGCACGGGCTGGGCGGGCGCTGGCGGGGCCGCGCGCTGGGCAGTATCGGCACCGTGGGCGCGCTGAGCTTCCACGACACCAAGAACGTGCACTGCGGCGAGGGCGGGGCGCTGCTGCTCACCGACGAGATCCTCATGGCGCGTGCGGAGATCATTCGCGAGAAGGGCACGGACCGGGCGCGGTTCCTGCGCGGCGCGGTGGACAAGTACTCGTGGCAGGACATCGGATCCAGTTATCTGCCCAGCGAATTGAACGCGGCGGTGCTGGACGCGCAGCTGGCCGAGTTCGATGTCATCCAGGCCAACCGGCACCGGGTGTGGGATTCCTACGCCGCCGCGCTGCCGGAGTGGGCGGCGCGCAACGACGTGCGGCTCATGACGGTGCCGGACGACCGCGAGCACACCGCGCACCTGTACTTCCTGCGCGTACCCACCGAGAGCCGCCGCGACGACCTGATCAAACACCTTGGCGCGCTGGGTATCTCGGCCCCGTTCCACTACATCCCGCTGGACTCGAGCCCCGCCGGGCTCAAGCTCGGCCGAACCCCGGTGCCGTGCGTGCGCAGCGCCGAGTTCTCCGGGACCGTCGTGCGCCTGCCGCTGTGGCCGGGACTGTCCGCCGCGCAGATCGAGCGCGTGATCGACGGGGTCACCAGCTTCACCGTCTAGCCCGGTGGCGCGAACCCCCGGCTAGGCGTGCCGGGCGATCAGCAGGTGGCCGTTCATCGGCTTGCGCTCGACCACCCGGTGCTCCACCCGCAGCCCGGCGGCCTCCAGCATGGCGACGATCTCGGCGACCGGGCGCAGCCGGAACCCGTACTGGGTGAACGGCATTCGCGCCATCTCGTCCGGATCGCCGATACCGATCACGGCGCGGCCGGCCGGGCTCAGCACCCGGGCGAACTCGGCGGCGACCCGGTCCAGTTCGGCGACGAAGTAGACGGTGTTGACGGTGATCAGCGCGTCGAGGACGCCGTCGCCGACCGGCAGCGCGGTCAGCGACCCCTCCTCGATCCGCAGCGTGCCCGCCGCGATCGCCTGCGCGTGCCCCGCCCGCCCCCGCGCGACCATGTCCCCGGAGATCTCGAACCCGTACACCAGCCCGGTGTCCCCCACCCGATCCCCCAGCAGCGTCAACCCGACCCCGCCGCCGAACCCGATGTCCGCCGCCGTCTCCCCCGCCCCCGGGTCGGCCGCGATCACCGCCTCGTCGATGAGCACCCGGTTGGCCCGGTTCAGGACGGCGGCGGTCCCCCGCCCCAGCAATCCGTGCGGATTGCCGAGCTGACCGGCGACAGTGGACATCACACGCGCGACAAGGGAATTCACCTCTCGCATGCTACCGCCGCGATCTCGTCCGGCAGGGTCGTCCGCACGCGCGTCCGCAACCACGCCCGCGCGGGGCCCGGACCGCTCAGATACCCAGGCGCTCGGCCAGTTCCGGGGTCAGGACCTCGTACTGGTCGGACTCGCGGTTGTACCACCAGGTTCCCTCGCCCGGGGCGGGGCGGCCGGCGGCCTGGACGGCGCGGGTCGAGGGGCGGAACGTCGAGCTGCGGGGGATGTCGTCCACGACGTGGATGAGGTCGGGGCGCTGGTCGGGGGCCAGGGCGCGCAGGGCCTCGGTGACGTCGGCGGGGGTCAGGCGGTGGCCGGCGCGGACACTCACCGCGGCGACCGCGAGGGTGCGGTCGGCGGCGGGCAGGCGGTAGGCCACCTCCATGTCCACCGCGGTGATGTCGTTGAGGACATCGACGATGGGCTGGGTGAACACCGGGCCGCGCGGGGTGCGGATGACCGTGTCCACGCGATCCATGAGCCAGTAGTCGCCGTCGCTGTCACGGCGGAACAGGTTCTCGGTCGGCATCCAGGAGTCACCGGGGGCGAAGACGCCGCGCAGCCCGCCCGCGGACAGATCCACACTGTCCGAGGCTGTCCCGATGAGCAGGCCCACCTCGTTGTCGGCGCAGCGCCGGGCGAAACCCGCGCCGTCGACCAGGATCTGCTCGCCCTCGGGGTCGTAGCCGATCAGCTCGACCTTGGCGGTGCCGGGCACCGGGCGCCCCTTGCTGCCGACCTTGGCGCCGGACACGTTGGCCAGCACCACATCCCCCTCGATCGAGGCGTAGAACTCGAGCACCCGCGCCGGGGCGAAGCGGTCCTGGGTGCGCCGCCACAACCCGGCGGGCATACCCGAACCGATGAACAGCCGGATCGGATGCGAATGCCCCTTGGGGAAGGTGTCCGCGTCCAGGATGTCGCGCAGCATCGTCCAGGTGTAGGTGACGACCGTGACGCCGTACCGGTGCACCTCCGCGGCGAACTGCGCGGGGTCGAGCGAGCGGGCCAGCGCGATCCGGCTGCCGCCGGCCACCGCACCGCCCAGACTCACCAGTAAACCGGACGAATGATGCAGCGGCGCAAGGCAGTAGACGGTGTCCTTGCGGTCCAGATCCGCCGCCGAGGCGGTGCCGAAGGCCGACAGCGCCCAGCGGTGATTGGTGACGTACTTGATGTCGAACCGATCGCCGGTACCGGTGACCAGGATGAACGCCAGCTCGCGTGCGAGGCCGGGGTTGGGCCGGTACCACGCGGGCAGCGTCACCTGCTCGGGCACGATCTGCTCGAGATCGACGACCTCGCGACCGGCGGGGACGTCCAGCGTGCGGGCATCGCCACCGCCGAGCACCAGCACCCGGATGCCGGTCTCGGCCGCCGCGGGCAGATTCTCCGGATCGGAGATGAGCAGCTTCGCGCCGGTCAGCTCGGCGACCTTGGACAGCTCGCTGCCCGGGGCCAGCAGCACCGCGACAGCGCCGATGCGCGACAGCGCCGCGATGGCGACCATGGCGCTGGGCCGGGTCTCCATGACCACGCCGACCCGCCCGGCCGGGCGCACGCCCGCCGAGACGAGCCCGCGCACCACGTTGTCGATGCGGGTGTTGACCGCGCGATGGGTGTGCACGCGATCCTCGAACAGGAACGCCTCGCGATCGGGCCCGCGCCGCGCCTGTTCGGCGAGCAGGCGGCCCAGCGAGACCCGGGTGTGCGGCTGGATCATCCCGAGCCGGGTCAGGCGCGGCAGGGCGCGCGCGGCCTCACCACCGAGTTCGACGGTGCCGCGCAGGGTCTGGCCCGCCACGCCCTCGATGGCCCGGCCGAGCCCGGCGCCCGCCTCGGCGAGCGTGCCGACCGCGTGCACCACGCGGGTGAGCCCGGTGCGCGGTCCGTTGCGCGTCACCTCCTGGCTCATGTGGTCGATCTGGGCGGGCAGATCGCCGCGCCCGCTGAGCCAGTTGACCCAGTCGCGCACCAGCGGCCAGGTGTTGCGGGTGGCGGTGGAGCCCGACACGAGGCCGAAATGCCCGGCCACCACGCTGGCTTCGTACACGTCGGCGTTGGGCGCGGCCCGCACGATGCCGCGCACCGCGGCCGGCTGGCCGATGTCGTCGACCTCGCCGACGAAGGCGAGGATCGGGCTCGCGATGTCCGCGAACGAAATGGGCTGGTCACGAATGACGAAGCCGCCCAGCATCATTCGGTTGTGCTTGACGAACTGCTGCAGCAGGTCGGTGAGCGCGGGCCCGGGGTACCCGAGCCAGCCGTCGGTCTCGAGGAACCGGCGCTGGCGCTCCTTGGGCAGCAGCGCCTCGCGGTCGTGCAGCTGGCGCAGGAAGTCCAGGCGCGCCTTGGCGGTCTTGACCGGATCCAGCGCCTGAAAGCCCAGCCGCACCATGGAATCGGTGATCGGCAGCCGGTTCAGGACGTGATCGGTCAGGAAGTCGGCGGCGTCGGAGGCCAGGCCGTGCGGGATGCCGAAGGGCATGCCCGCCACCGCGTCCACCGGGCTGCCGAAGGTGACGATGGACTCCACGCCCTTGCCGTGCCGGTAGGCCGCGGTCTGGTAGGCGAACATGCCGCCCTGCGAGTAGCCCATGAGATGCACACCGCGCCCGGTCAATTCGGTGACCGTGTCGATGGCGCTGCTGACCGCGAGCACGTGGTCGGCGAGGTCGCGGTCCCAGCCGCCCTCCTCGGTGGTGGGCGAGCCGAAATCGACCACCCAGCAGTCGATTCCGGCCTGGTGCAGAATGCCCACGGCCCCGTCCACGCCGTTCACGTCCCAGATCTCGGCGGTCACCATGAGCGGGGGCACCAGCACCACCGCGGGCCGATCGGCGCCGAGGTCGTCCGGGAAGTAGTGCCGCAGCCGGTACATGCGCTTGCGCTCGACGATTTCGTACGGCGACGATTCGATGTCGTGAACCAGTCCCCCGAACCGGATCACCTCCAGCCCGTTCTGGGCGGTCGCCATCAGGCGCTGCATCGGCCCGACAACGGACTTCGTACTGAATTTCACGGCTTCGCTCCCAGACCCATCCTGCTTGTGACCTGCGTTATCCGCCCCAACGCGTCCAGATGAGCTTGCCATAGAGCCACCCTAGCGCGTGGCGGCTGTGACCAGCACCATGCGGGCTACCAATACCGACCGACCGCTATTTAGCGGCAGAGCAATCTTTCAGCGAGATCCTGTAAACCTGCGAATACACCCATCCGCGAACAAGTTCGCCCGGTCACACTGCGGGTCGCAACCACGACACGCCGAATAACGCCGTGTTTCTGCGAGTCCGCGAAGCCCGGACACGCCGGTCATAGCAATGCGCCAGTCATCATGTTTATGCGTTTGCCTGCGCGTGCCGAAGTTCGCGATCTACCATCGGTATCGCTGGAACGCACTGTCTCGCTTGTCATTTCATCCCCATGTCTAATTTCAGCAGGCCCCCATCGGACCTGCCGTTTCGCCGTGGACTCCTGCGCTAGCGTGCCGTCCCCGGTGGCCCTTCGAGGTGAGGACCGCAGCATGACCATCGAATTGCCCATTCACGCCGAAACCAATGGCCAGCGCAAAACCCTCAGTACCACCGCCGCCCACCAGCTGGCGCACACCACCAAATCCGAACCGCAAATGCAGGGCATCAGCTCGCGCTGGTTGACCCGCAGCCTGCCGTGGGTGCAGGTCAAAGGTGGCGTCTACCGCGTGAACCGCCGGCTCACCCACACCGTGGGCAACGGCGAGGTGGAATTCATCATCAACGGCCCCAATGCCCGGGTGATTCCGGCCGAGCTGCAGGAATTGCCGCAATTGCGTGGCTTCGACGACGAAGATGCGCTGGCCGCCATCGCCGCGCGATTCGAACAGCGCGACCTCGCGCCGGGCACCGTCGTCGCCGAATTCGGCAACCCGATGGATCAGGTCATGCTGATCGTGCACGGCAAGCTCACCAAACTCGGCACCGGCGAATACGGCGAGGTCACCAAACTCGGCATGCTGGCCGGCGGTGACTATTTCGGCGACGAGATGCTGATCGAGCCGTCCGGCATCTGGCCGGTGACCGTCAAGACCGTCACCCCCTGCACCATGCTCGTCCTGCCGCGCGCCGGACTCGGCGAACTCAGCGAGAACATTCCCGCGCTCGCGGATCATCTGTCCGCCGTCGCCTCCGCGCCGCCCAAATCGCAGAACAAGTACGGCGAGGCCGAAATCGTGGTCGCCTCGGGCCATTCCGGGGAACCACTGCTCGACGGCACCTTCGTCGACTACGACTCCCAGCCCCGCGAATACGAGCTCAGCCTCGCGCAGTCCGTGCTGCGCGTGCACAGCCGCGTCGCGGATCTGTTCAACGACCCGATGGACCAGGTCGAGCAGCAGCTGCGCCTGACCATCGAGGCCATGTACGAGCGCCGCGAATACGACCTGGTCAACAACCCGGACTACGGCCTGATCAACAATTGCGATCTCAAGCAGCGCATCTACACCGAGTCCGGCCCGCCGACCCCGGACGACATGGACGAGCTGCTGAGCATGCGGCGCAGCACCACGTTCTTCCTCGCGCACCCCAAGGCCATCGCGGCGTTCGGCCGCGAATGCAGCAAACGCGGCCTGTACCCGGACCCGGTGGACATCGACGGCCGGCGGGTGCCCGCCTGGCGCGGGGTGCCGATCTTCCCGTGCGGCAAGATCCCGGTCAGCGGCACGCAGACCACCTCGATCATGGCCATGCGCGTCGGGGAGAAGGAGCAGGGCGTGATCGGCCTGCACCAGATCGGCATTCCGGACGAGTACGAGCCCAGCCTGAACGTGCGCTTCAAGGGCATCGACGATCAGTCGATCATCTCGTACCTGGTGAGCTGCTACTACTCGGCCGCGGTCCTGGTGCCCGACGCGCTCGGCATCCTCGACAACGTGCTGGTGGCCCGCCAGTCGGACTGAGGCGCGCCGCGTCCGCACACGGCGGGCGCGGTACGCGGCGACGCGGTGGAACGGCCGGACGCGAGGGCGCGACGGCCACCGGAACGGCTGCTCGGGCCCCTGGGGTTGGGATCCGCGCACCGGCGCACCGCACCATCCGCACCCGCCCGCCGCACGATCGCCACCGCGACAACACATCCCGGTGACTCCGCCCGGGACGGCCGCCGTTCCACTACGGTGGCCGTCCCGGGCGGGCCCGGCGCGCGCCACCACAGTGGCCCCGCGCCGGCCGCCGTCCGGCGCGCCATCCGTACCGCCGCCGCGGCGCGACAACCCCTGAGCCCCAGGGCTTTCCGAACCCAAGGCTTGTTCCGACTCGGTGCGACCTGCCGAGCGTTCCTGATCTCGGAGACCGGATCCCGTTCTCCTACTGCACATCAGTGATCGAGAGGATGATCTGCCATGACCATGATCGACCCCCAGGCCGACGGCGTCCTGCGCACCGAATACCAGAAGTCGGTCGCCGCGTACTGGAACAACAATCCCAACGACGATCGGGTCAACACCAAGCTCGGCGAGGTGGACGGGCTCTACCACCACCACTACGGCATCGGCGAACCCGACCTCTCGGTCCTGGAGGGCCCGGAAGACACCCGGCAGGAACGCCTGGTCAAGGAGCTGCACCGGCTCGAGACCGCGCAGGCGGACGCACTGCTGGATCAGCTCGGCGACGTCCGGCCCGGCGATCGGCTCATGGACGGCGGATCCGGGCGCGGCGGCACCAGCTTCATGGCCAATCAGCGCTTCGGCTGCAGCGTCGACGGCGTCACCATTTCCGAGTACCAGGCCGGCTTCGCCAACGACCAGGCCGTGGAGCGCGGGGTCACCGACAAGGTGCGGTTCCATTTCAAGAACATGCTGGACACCGGCTTCGAGACCGGCTCCCGGCGCGGCATCTGGACCAACGAAACCACCATGTACGTGGACCTTTTCGAGCTCTTCGCCGAGTTCTCGCGGCTGCTCGAGCCGGGCGGGCGCTACGTGTGCATCACCGGCTGCTCCAACGACGTCTTCGGCGCGCGGTCGGCGTCGGTGAGCTGGATCGACGCGCACTACGGCTGCAACATCCACCCGCGCAGCACGTATTTCAAGGCCCTGGCGGCCAATAACCTGGTCCCGGTGGCGGTTACCGACCTGACCCCGGCGACCATCCCGTACTGGGAACTGCGCACCCATTCCGAGCTGGCCACCGGCGTGGAGAAGCCGTTCCTGACCTCGTACAAGGAGGGCAGCTTCCAGTACCTGATGATCACCGCCGATAAGGTAGGCAGGTGACCGGCTATCTCGACACTTCCGACGCCACCCCGGCGGTCGATCGTGAATCCCTGCTCGTCGAGCTCGTCGACGAGCAGGGCCGGGCGGCCGGGTCGCTGCCGGTAGCGGCGGCCCATACCGCGCCCGGGCGCCTGCATCGCGCCTTCTCGGTCCTGCTCTTCGACGCCGACGGGCAGGTGCTGCTGCAGCAGCGGGCCGGGGTCAAGACCCGTTTCCCGCGGCTGTGGACCAACACCTGTTGCGGGCATCCCCTGCCCGGGCAGCCGGTGGCCGACGCCGCCGCGGTGCGCCTGGACGAGGAAATGGGCATGGCCGCGCGGCTGACCGAGGTCGGAGCCTTCGTCTATCAGGCGGCGGATCCGGCCACCGGGCGCGTGGAGTACGAGTTCGACCACGTGCTCATCGGCTGGGGTGACGAGGCCGCGCCGCGTCCGAACCCGGAGGAGGTCGACGACTTCGCCTGGGTCGGCATCGGCGAACTGCGGTCGAACATGTCGTTGGTACCGACCGGGTACACGCCGTGGTTGCCGCAGGTGCTCGCGCTCGCGGAGCGGGCGTGGCACAGCGGTTCCCGCTAGGCGTCGAGCAGCCAGTCGTTGGGCGTGAACAGCTCGACATGCACTCGGTCACTCGGGATTCCGAGAGCCAGTAGCTGGGCACGCAGCGCCTGCAGGAAGCCCGCGCCGCCGCACAGGTAGAAGTCGGCGTCCGCGGGCAGCTCGATGCGGGACAGGTCCATGCGACCGTCGGTCTCGTACCAGGTGCGCGCCCGCGCGGCGGGCAGGCCGGCGACGAGTTCGCCGGCTTGCTCGCGCAGCGGATGCGTCGCGGCCGAACGATCGGCGTGCAGCACCAGCGCACGGCGCTCGGGCGCGCACGCACTCAGATGATTCAGGATCCCCACCATCGGGGTGATGCCGATGCCCGCGGAGATCAGCACCACGGGGGTGCCGGCGGCCGGATCGATCGTGAGATCGCCGAAGGGCAGGGTCACCTGGAGTCGGTCCCCCGCGCCGACGTTGTCGTGCAGCCAGGCCGAGACCTCACCCTCGGGACCGTCGACTCCGGCCGCGACCCGGCGCACCGCGAAGGCGAGCCGGCCGTCGCCCGAGCGATTGGTGAGGCTGTACTGGCGCAACTGCCGGGCGCCGTCGGGCAGCTCGGCGCCCACCGAAATATATTGCCCCGGAAGGAAATCCGGGAGCGGCCGGGACGGGTCCGCCGATTCCACCTCGAACGTCGCGACGCCCGAGGGATCGTCGGTTCGCCGCACGACCCGCGTCTCGCGGAACACGTCGCCCGGTGCGACGCTCGCGCCCTCGTACAACCCGGTCTCCAGGTCGATCAGCGCGGTGGCCATGAGCCAGTAGACGCGATCCCAGGCGGCCGCGACGTCCGCGGTCACCACATCGGCGCCGAGCACCGCCACGATGGCGGCGAACAGATGCTCGTGCACGACGCGGTATTCGGGCGCGGTGACCCCGAGCGAGGCGTGCTTGTGCCCGATCCGGGCGAGCAGCTCACGCGGATGCGGCAGGGCGGGATCGACCAGGTGGCTCGCGTACGTGGCGATCGAGGCCGCGAGCGCCCGCTGCTGCGCACCCCGGCGCTGGTTGCCGCGATTGAAGCGGTCCCGCAGCAGTTCCGGGTGCGCGGTGAACAGCTGGGTGTAGAAGCGCGTGGTGATGGCGTCGATGTTCGCCGCGATCAGCGGCAGCGTCGCGCGGATCACCGCGGCGTGTTCGGGTTCGAGTTCGGGGATGGCCTCGACCACGGCTTCCGGCGCGAGCGTCATGACGGTGACTCCTGTTCTTCGAATGCGGCCGCCGGGATCACCGGCATGTGCAGCAGCTCCACGGTGCGCCGGTCCACCAGATCGGCGAGGGTGTAGCCGTCCAGCTGCCGATAGAAGGCGTCCCGCGCCTGCGCGAGAATTCCGCGCAAACGGCAGGCACTCGCCAGCGGACACGGATTGTCGCCCAGGCACTCGATGACCTCGGCATCGCCCTCGAGTTCGCGGACCATGGTGCCCACGGTCTCGGTCCGGCCCCGATCGGTCAGGAAGATGCCGCCGGTACGCCCGCGCTGGGACTGCACGTAGCCCAGTTCGACGAGCCGGGAGACCGCCTTCGCCACATAGTTCTCGGACGCGTTCACCTGGCGCGCAATGAGTTTGACGGTGACACGCTCCTGCGCGTCACCGCTCACGGCCAATCGCATGAGCGCACGCAGTCCGAGATCGGTGAACCTGGAGAGCTGCATGTCCCTCACGCTACTAATTCCGCTTTTCCAAAGCATGTTTTGCGGGTGTGGGGTTGAATACGCAATTCCGTGCGGTTTTTAGCGGCCCGCGAAAAGGGCTCGGAATGATGCACTGGACAACCCGTGGCAAATTCGAGAAACGAGAACGCCGCCCGTCCCGACAAGGGACGAGCGGCGTTCGGGGGTGAGATCGGCGGTCACATCATGCTGGCGCTCACCCTGCCCGGACCGGTCCGCACGCCCGGGCCCATACAGCCCATCACCATGTCCGGCGTCATCATCTCGTACTCGGCGACGACGGTGACCCGCTCGCCCACGCCGACGCCGCTGATGACCTCGAGCGGCCCGACCGCGGGCTGCATCATCGTCACCGGCCAGTGCCCCCACAGCGTGCTCCGCTCGCCGTTCGACCAGACGATGTGCACCGTGATGGGCCCGTTTGCGGGATGCATGCAATCCGAGGCGGCGGTGTGCACGCCGGTGAACGTGCCGCCGGTGATGTCGTCGGCGCCGGTGCAGCCCCACAGCCGCCCGACCGAGGTGAAGACCAGGTCCTTGGGCGTCATGTCGATCGCGCCGTTGACGGCGGTCCAGCGGAAGTCACCGCCGGAGCAGCTGGCCATGGGGGTGGCCGCGGCCGTGGGCAGTGCCGCGGGAGCCATTGCGAAAGCGGCGGAAACAGCAAGTGCGGCACTGATTTTCGAGACGTTCGGCACAGCTTCCCTCTCTTCCGGAATGGTGGAGGTGGAGCCCGATGAGCGCGGGTCCGCGCATTCGGACCGAACAGTAGACCGGGCCGCGGAACCGCGGCCCGGTATTCGGGCCGCGGCCGGTCCGATCGCGTGGCGCACTCGGGAGCGGGTGTACCCGTGCCGTTTCGCGCCGGTCTAGTCGCGCCCCGTGACTTCCGATCGCGCGGCCTTGATCCGCGCCCACGGCACCTTCGGGCGCGCGAGCCCGCGGCGGCGCAGGTAGTCCTTGGCCGCCCGGCTCGTGCGCAGCGCCTGCGCAGGCGAACCGGTGTTCTCCTCGAATCCGGTGGGGGTGAAGACGATGTCGATGCCCTCGCTGCGAATGGTCCCGCGGATCCGGACCGATCGCAGGTTCCAGCCGTCGGCGTCGTGACTGTGCGCGAGCATGGTCGCCGGGCCGTCGACGCCGTCGAACCAGCGGGGGCGCGCCAGCACCCACGAGTCGCCGCGCGGGCCGGGATGGCAGCGCATGCTCACCGGGTAGCCGATCGCGCTCTCGGCGGTCAGCACCACCCCGTCGGGAAAGCGGTACAGCGCGTGGTGAATGTCCTGAACCAGACCCATTATCGGGCTCCTTCCGGCCGTTCGGGATGCGGCGGCGGGCCGCCCGGGTGCGAGCCCGGCGGGTGCGGCGGCGGGCCGGCGTGCGGTGGGCGCGGCCCGGGACCCGGCGGATGACCGCCCGGGGGCGGCGGCGGGCCGTCGGGATACACCAGCGGCTCGACGCCGGGCAGCGCCACCTCCCGCGGCACGGCGGTCATGTCGCCGTCCGGCCACCAGCGGATGCGGGTGGGCTCGACGGTGATCTTGAGACGCAGGTAGTACCACCAGAACAGGCGGCGACTGATCATGTCGGTGCCGACGCCCTTGGGACTCTGCGCCCACACCTTGCGCCACTGGCGCTCCAATTCCTCGTCCCAGGTGACGATTTCGGAGACCACGGCGTTGCCCTGCACCAGCACGACCGGTGCGTCCTCGAGCCCGCTGGCGGTGGGGTTGGAGTAGAGCAGGGAGACCTTGGGATCGCGGCGGGCGTTGAAAGCCTTGTAGGGGAACCCGATTCCGGTGCTCACCAGGATGGCGCCGCGCTCGGGCAGCCAGAGCGGAGCGACCGGGACGGCGATCGGGGTGCGATCACGGGCGCGCGTGGCGAACTCCGCGGAGAAGTAGCGTTCGAGAACGTCGGCCACCTCCGTGGGTATCACGGTGGAATTGCTCATGCAACACGATCGCGCCAACCCCGCCGCGGCGCAACAATCCACCGGTGATGGTGTCCTACGCGACACTCCAGCGAACACCTGGCAGCATGACGCCATGAATATCGTCGCGCGGGTCGAGGCGGCCGCGTCCCTGCTGGAACCGGTGATTCGCCGGACCCCCGTGGTGGCGTCGCGGGCGCTGACCGACCGCACCGGGCACGACGTGTGGCTCAAGTGCGAGAACCTGCAGCGCACCGGATCGTTCAAGCCGCGCGGGGCGTACAACCGCATCGCGAACCTGCCCGCGGCGGCGCGCGAACTCGGGGTGGTGGCCGCCAGCGCGGGCAATCACGCGCAGGGCGTCGCGTGGGCGGCGACCTCGCTCGGTATCGAGTCCACGGTGTTCATGCCGGTGGGCGCGGCCCTGCCGAAACTGGTGGCCACCAGGGCGTACGGGGCCACCGTGCACCAGGTCGGGGATTCGATCGACGAGGCGCTCACGGCCGCACTGACTTTCGCGGAGCAGACCGGGGCGACCCTGGTGCATCCGTTCGATCATCCCGACATCGTGGCCGGGCAGGCCACGGTGGCGCTGGAGATCCTGGAGCAGCTGCCCGAGGTGGAAACGGTGCTGGTGCCCACCGGCGGGGGCGGGCTGCTCGCGGGCATCGCGGCCACCCTGCGCGAACTGGCGCCGGAGGTCCGGGTGATCGGCGTGCAGGCGGCGAACGCGGCGGCCTGGCCGGGATCGCTCGAGGCCGGAAAACCGGTGCGGCTCGGCCAGATGTCCACCATGGCCGACGGCATCGCGGTGGGAATGCCCGGCGAGGTCCCGTTCGCGCACGTACTCGATTGCGCGCCCGCGATTCTCACCGTCGACGAGGACGCGCTCTCGCGGGCGCTGCTGCTGTGCATGGAGCGCGCCAAACTCATCGTCGAGCCGGCGGGCGCGGCGGCGGTGGCCGCGCTCATGTCCTGCGCCGCGGACGAACTCGCGCTGCGCGGGCAGGTCTGCGCGGTGCTGTCCGGCGGCAACATCGACCCGCTGCTGCTGACCCATGTCATCGGGCACGGGCTCAGCGCGGCGGGCCGCTACCTGGCCGCGCGCATCACCATCTCCGACCGCCCGGGCAGTCTCGGCGGTCTGCTGGCCGAGCTGGGCCGCACCGGCGCGAGCGTGCTGGACGTCGTGCATTCGCGCACCGGGGCCTGGCTGGCGATCGACGAGGTGGAGGTGCTGCTCACCCTGGAAACCCGCGGGCCCGCTCACCGGGACGAGGTGCTGACCTCGCTCGCCGACGCGGGATACGAGGTGCGCGTACAGGATTGACCGTGTGCGGCGCGCGGGCGGTGTCGGCTCAGTGCGCTCCGCCCAGCTCGAGCGCCAGCACCCCCGCGATCACCAGGACGATCCCGCCCATCTGTACGGGTGTGAGCGTCTCGTTCAGGAACAGCGCCCCGATGATCGCGATGGCGACCACGCCGACCGCCGACCAGATCCCGTAGGCCACTCCGATCCCCATCCCCCGTTTCAGTGCCTGCGACAGGAACCAGAACGCCGAGGCGTACCCGATGACCACGATGATCGACGGCACCAGCTTGGTGAATCCTTCGGAGATCTTCAGCGACACCGTCGCCGTCACCTCGCACGCGATGGCCAGGGCCAGCAGAAATAGGGTCATGCCCGCAGCATATCGACGGTGGTCACGCGCGCCGGGAGCGCCCGCGCGACCGTCCCTTTGGACGCCGCCCGGAAAATAGGTGGCACGCGATCGCGTCGTCCGGTTACGGTGTCCGGCATGTGGATGCCCCTGTACTCCTGAGCGCTTCTCGCGCTTCACGTTCGGATGGCCGACGCCGCGCCGTGTGCGCCCGCGTGATCTGACGGCCGCGACGCCCCGACGCGTCCCCCGGCGTGAGTCTCCCGCCGCCCCGCGGCGCTTCCGATACTGACCGGCCGCTTCCGGTGAGTCGGTCCCACATGTCCGCAGGAGGAACCATGCCCGATCAGCCTTCCACACCCGCGCCCCACTCCCCCGAGCCCGCCGATCGCCCCCTCTCCCGCCGCGAACGCCGAGGCAAGCCGGAGAAGCCCCAGACGATCCCCGGCCGCGTACACGGCCCCGGCCGCCCGGCCGTCCCGGCCAGCAAACACATGAATTACCGTCGCGGATAACACAGTTCGCGAACAGCAGGTGCCCGCCGCGCCCCCGCGGCGGGCATCACGCGGTCGAACCCTCAACCCGCTTCCGGCAGATCGAATTCGACGCGCAACCGCAACTCGAGCGCCTCCGCGAACCGCTCGAGCATCGGAATCGTGGGCATGGTGCCACCCGCCTCGAATCGGGCCACCGCGGGCTGTTTCAGACCGGCCCGCTCGGCGAGTTCGGCTTGGGTGAGCCCGAGCGACTCGCGTCGCGCACGCACCGCCGCTCCGAGCTCGAACCGAATCCGGGCGGCGTCGTACGCCGCCCCGGCCCCCGGGCGGTCCATGATCTCGGCCCGCTTCTCCGACCAGCTCTTGCGTTCATCCATGGAATTCACTCCTCGTCCACGGTGTGCGCTTCGGCAACGCAGCGCCGCATCGCCCGCATCGCACGTTCGATCTCGGCGGTCTCGTGCATGCGATGCTTCCGAAACGCTGTCAGCAGGATGATGCGCCTGCCGGGGGCGATCCAGTAGGTGATTCGCACCGCGTCTCGGGTCGGGTAGAAGCGAAGCTCTCGGAGCTTGCCCCGTAGCTGTCGCGTATAGGGCTCGCCGAGTAGTACACCCCGCTCAGCGAGCAGGTCGACGTAGAAGGCCGCGGTCTCCTGGTCGTCCTGATCGAGCGAGTCGAACCACTCGTCTATCTCCGATTCCAGCTCCACCTCTCCCCAATTCATAACACGGACGTTATATCGGGGGCAAGCGGGCCGTCCGGGGAACAGGGATTCGACTCGAGTGGGCGATGTCCCCGGGCGGGTCTCAGGCCAGCCAGGTGCGCTGGTCGGCGGCGGCCGCGCGGACCTCGTCGAGCTGCTTCGCCACCTGGACGCCGGCGGTGCCGCCGCGGGAGTTGCGGGAGGCGATCGAGCCCTCGACGGTCAGGACCTCGCGCACCTGGGGGGTCAGGGCGGGGTCTACGGCGGCGAACTCGGCGTCGGTCAGTTCGTCCAGGCCCACGCCGCGGGCTTCGGCGGCGCGGACGCAGCCGCCGGCGGCCTCGTGGGCCACGCGGAACGGGACGCCCTGGCGGACAAGCCATTCGGCGATGTCGGTGGCGAGGGTGAAGCCCGCCGGGGCCAGCTCGGCCATGCGGTCGGTGTGGAAGGTCAGGGTCGCCACCAGGCCGGCGATCGCGGGGAGCAGGAGCTCGAGCTGGGCCACCGAGTCGAAGACCGGTTCCTTGTCCTCCTGCAGGTCGCGGTTGTAGGCCAGGGGCTGGGCCTTCAGGGTCGCGAGCAGGCCGGTGAGGTTGCCGATCAGGCGACCGGCCTTGCCGCGGGTCAGCTCCGAGACGTCGGGATTCTTCTTCTGCGGCATGATCGAGGAGCCGGTGGACCAGGCGTCGGCCAGGGTGATATAGCCGAATTCCGGTGTGCTCCAGATGATCACCTCTTCGGCCATGCGCGAGAGGTCGACGGCGGTCATCGCCAGCACGAACGCGGCCTCGGCGGCGAAATCGCGCGAGGAGGTGGCGTCGATCGAATTGGACGCGGCCGCATCGAAATTCAGGTCCGCGGCGATCGCCTCGGGATCCAGGCCCAGCGAGGAGCCCGCGAGCGCGCCGGAACCGTACGGGGAGATCGCGGCGCGCTTGTCGAAGTCGCGCAGGCGGTCGATGTCGCGCAGCAGCGGATGCGCGTGCGCGAGCAGGTGATGCGCGAGCAGCACGGGCTGGGCGGCCTGCAGGTGCGTCTTGCCCGGCATGACGGCGTCCGGATGCGCGGCGGCCTGGGCGACGAGCGCGTCGACCACGTCCAGCATGCCCGCGGCGATCCGGCGCACCGCGTCCCGCAGCCACATCCGGAAAAGCGTTGCCACCTGGTCGTTCCGGGACCGGCCCGCACGCAGGCGGCCACCGAGTTCGGCGCCGACGCGCTCGATGAGCCCGCGCTCGAGCGCGCCGTGCACGTCCTCGTCGGAGTCGGCGGGACCGTACGCGCCCGAGGCCACGTCGGCGGCCAGGGCGTCGAGTCCGGCGAGCATCGCGTCGAGATCACCGGCGGACAGCAGACCGGCCTTGTGCAGCACGCGCGCGTGCGCCTTGGAAGCGCGAATGTCGTAGGGCGCCAGGACCCAGTCGAAATGCGTCGACTTGCTCAGCGCCGCCATGGCCGCGGCCGGACCGGAGGCGAAACGCCCACCCCACAGCGCGCCCTCATTGGTGCCGTGCTGCTCGGTCATGTGGATCTCTCCTGTCCTCGGGGTGGGTCCGGTATGCACACTATCGGCGTCCTACCCGCGGTGATCGCGATGGGTAGGACGCCGAGCGTGGGTGATGCCTATGTGGTGCGGGGTCTTACTTCTTGCTGCTCAGATCGCGACGGGCCGCGACCTTCGAGGACAGGCCGTGGATCTGCACGAAGCCCTTGGCCAGGGACTGGTCGAAGGTGTCGCCCGCGTCGTAGGTGGCCAGGTTGAAGTCGTACAGCGACTCGTCCGAGCGGCGGCCGTTCACGACCACGTTGCCGCCGTGCAGGACCATGCGGACCTCGCCGGAGACGTGCTGCTGGGTGTCCTGCACGAACGCGTCCAGCGCGCGCTTGAGCGGGGAGAACCACAGGCCGTCGTACACCAGCTCGCCCCAGCGCTGCTCGACCTGACGCTTGTAGCGGCCCAGCTCGCGCTCGATGGTGACCGCTTCGATCTCCTGGTGCGCGGTGATGAGCGCGATGGCGCCGGGCGCCTCGTAGATCTCGCGGCTCTTGATGCCGACCAGACGATCCTCGACCATGTCGAGACGGCCGACGCCCTGCCGGCCGGCGCGCTGGTTCAGTTCCAGGATGGCCTCGTACATCGACACCGGGCGGCCGTCGATGGCGACCGGGACACCCTTGTCGAAGGTGATGATGAGCTCGTCGGGCGCCTCGAAGTTGACGGTCGGGTCCACGGTGTAGTCGTAGACGTCCTTGGTCGGGGCGTTCCACAGATCCTCGAGGAAGCCGGTCTCGACCGCGCGGCCCCACAGGTTCTGGTCGACCGAGAACGGCGACTTCTTGGAGACGTTGATCGGCAGGTTGTTCTCGCCGGCGAACTCGATGGCCTTCTCACGGGTCCAGGCGTAGTCGCGAACCGGTGCGATGACCTTCAGGTCGGGCGCGAGGGCGCCGATGCCGACCTCGAAGCGGACCTGGTCGTTGCCCTTGCCGGTGCAGCCGTGCGAGACGGTGTCGGCGCCGTGGTACTCGGCGGCCTCGACGAGGTGCTTGACGATCAGCGGCCGGGAGATGGCCGAGACGAGCGGGTAGCGGCCCATGTACAGCGCGTTCGACTGGATGGTCGGCAGGCAGTACTCGTTGGCGAACTCGTCGCGCGCGTCCACCACGATGGACTCGACCGCGCCGCAGTCGAGCGCGCGCTGGCGCACATCGTTCATGTCCTCGCCGCCCTGGCCGAGATCGATGGCGACGGCGACGACCTCGGCGCCGGTCTCCTTACCGATCCAGCTGATGGCGACTGAGGTGTCCAGCCCGCCGGAGTAGGCGAGTACGACGCGCTTGGTCATAGTCCGTGTGCTCCTCGATTAGTACGTGTAGGTCGGTCGCGCCCGCTGCGGGGCAGTGCGGGCGAGCTCGGTATGTTCACGCGCCGCGTGCCCGCTCCGTCGTCCTACAAATGATTATGCATGATGATGCAAGCCCATTCATAACCGGGGGTGGGCAAACAGGAACGGCCTGGCCAGGACCAGTGCGGAGACCAGCAGCGCGGTGCCGATATACACCGGCAGCAGGTGGATGAACGCGGTGTAGTGAATGAGGAAGTGGATGATCAGCGCGCTGGCCGAGCCCGCGAACGCCGCGCCCGCCAGCGCCCACCACACCCAGCGTTCCCCGCGCCGCCAGCCCCACAGGCCGATCAGTGTGATGGCGACGCCGGTGGCGATGAGCGCGCCGCCGAAGCCCGCGCGATCGTGGGCGATGAAGGGCAGCAGCTTCGGGTTGGCGGCGCGCAGGGTGGCGGCGTCGGTGTCGAGGAAGGCCAGATCGGTGGGGACGAACACGTCGGTGAGGCCCACGTAGGAGATGACGATGCCGCCGAAGATCACGCCGATGCCGGTGGCGATCATGATCAGCTGGCCGAGCAGGGCGCGCAGCCGCAGCGGTTCGGGGCCGTCGGGTACCGGCTCCCAGCTCGGCGGGCCGGGCCGCGCGCGCACCGCGAGCACGAACATCGGAAACAGCAGCGCGGCAACGGCTACGTGCAGGGGTTCGACGAAACCCGTTCCGAGGAAATAGAACAGCGTCGGAAACCCGATCAGCCCCGACAGCAGCAGCGCGTCGCGCGCCCACACCCGGCCCCGCCGCATCCCGCCCCAGGCCAGCCCGATGTACAGCGATCCGATGGCGATCATGTTGCCCGCCATGGTGATTCGGTCGTGCTGCAGGAAGTGAACCAGGTGGTGGTTGATCCGGTGCAGGCCCTCGACGTCCGTCCCGAGGTAGTCGCGGTCGTACCAGAGCAGCACCGGCCCGACGGTGATCAGCGCGGCCCCGAGCCCGCCCGCCACCATGCCCAGTCCGACCAGTGTTCCCCAGAACCAGCCCGGCCAGCGCCGCGGATCCGGGGGCACGTCGCGCAGCGCCGGCGGCGGTACGGTCTCGACAGCGGCGTCGATGACCCGGTTGAACCAGTTCGGCCCCGCCGCGATCAGCAGGGCGGGGGTGGCCAGGATCACGTCGTTCGAATCCCGCAGCGCCGCAACTACTTGCGCGACATCGGGGTCGTCGACATATCTCCGGCCCGGACCGGACTCGATCTCCCCGCCCCACGCGCTGCCCCCGGCCGGGTCCGGCGCCGGACCATCCGGGACGTCGATGGCCCGGGCGGCTCCGCGATGCTCGAGGACGATCTCATCGACCGAGCCCGCCAGCGCTTCGCCCACCGCCGCGTCCGTCACCCGCGCGACGACCCGGCAGCGCCGCCCCCGCGCCGCCGCCCGCACCGCGTCGACGTCACCGGCCGCCACCGGACCGATCTCGATCACGTTCGCGCCTTGAACGGCCAGCACCGGCACGGCCTCCCGCGCCACCGATACCGGCACCGCGGCTCCCAGCCGCCCGTCCCACTCCGGCGGGGCGTGGGCATGCCCGAACACCCGCGGGATCGCGCGCGCTCCACCGGGCAGGGCGATCAACGCCGCCAGAAACCGCAGGGCGGCTCGTTGGGTACGCCGCTCCCCCGCCACCGCGTTCGCCACCGGTCGCAGCGGGTGATAAGTCCAATCGGGCACGCCGTCATGGTCACACACCGGGCATGATCGGCTCCGCGGTTCGGCCGCGTCCCGGACCGCGGTGGTTCGGCCCGGGCGGCACGCCATCGAGCGCTCACCGGCGTTCGAAATGCTGGCGTGTCGCATTCCGGAAACACCGACACTGGTGGGCACGCGCGTTCGCCGCGCGCCCGTACGCCTGTCCACAGGGAGATGATCGGCCATGTTCACACTTCGACGGTCGGCGTTCGCCGCCACCGCGCTCACCGCGTCCGCCGCGGCGCTGCTGTGCACCGCACCGCACGCCTCGGCCTACGTCACCAGCGTGACCGTAACCTCCACCGGCGGCGGCAAGTACGGCACCGGCTGCCCCTACCAGGTCACCATCAAGGGCAGCGCGAACGAGAACGTCTGGCTCTACGACAGCGCGGCCTCGAGCTTCGCCCCCCCAGCAACTGGTCCTGGATTCCACCGGCACGGGCGCCTCGACCTGGACCCCGTCGTCCACCGGCACCCACTACGTCCAGGCCTGGTCCTACAACGGATCCCATTGGGCGACACTCGAAGTCGGCACCGGCACCAACCTCGGCAGCGCCTGTCTGGTCAGCTGACGCCTCGGCCGGTTCACGACACAGCGGATCGGCCACGTCACCCGGACGCCGGCCGCCGACCCGTCCCTCGGAAGTCGGGTTCGGGCTCGGCGCGGCCGCGGGCGTCATCCACGAAAGATGTACGGCGCAGGGCGCTTGCGGCGTCGAACCGACTCCGGCTGCCCGCCGACTTGTCGCCCGCGGCCCCTACAATCCCGCCGTGCCACTCTCTGCCGCCGATCTGATCGGCTATACCGACCGCGCCCTCGACACCGATCTCGCCCGCTGGTTCCCCGACGCCCCACTCGTCGACGTTCCAGACGAAACCCGCCCGGTCGCGGCGTTTCTCGACCGGCTCGCGCCCGCGGACGCCGCCGCCCTCGGCGCCCTCGACGACCGCGTCCGCTCCGGCCGCCTCCCCCAGTTCCTCGACATGTACGACTGGTCCTACGGTTTCGAGTTCGCCGAGAACGACTGCACCATCCTGGATTCGGACTACAGCACCGAACTGAGCGACGAGGACGTGTACCCGATCGGCGCGGACGGCGGCGGCAACCTCTACGTGGTGCTGACCAACGGCCAGGTGGCCGTGTGGTTCCACGAGGAGGAGGTGATCGAGGCCGAGACCCGCTTCGACAACCTGGACGTCTTCCTCTGGTCCTACGTCCGCTACGCGGCGGTCCGCGCCGGAGCCCTCTCCCGCGACGCCGTCGAAGCCGATTTTCAAGCCCTCGCCCAAGATGGCGCCCTCCACCCCGAGCTCGGCCTGCTCCGCCTCATGAAGTAGCGCGACGGCTGTCGTGGCCCGGACTCGGCAGTCGACCTGCGACGCGCACATCGTTGCCGGGCCGGAGGTTTCGAGCGCACGAGCGAGTCCGTGTCCGGGCGGCCGGCGATGGCGGCCCGCACCCCGGCCCGGCGCAGCTGGTCCAGGTTCGGGGGCAACGCCCTACCACCGAGGCCCGCGTCCCGTGCATGGGCTGCCGCGTCCAGCGCTGCCGGGCCGAGTCACGACGATGCCCGCGTCATCCGCCCATGCTGGTGCTGAGGTCGCGCAGGCCGATCCTGACCGCGGGGAGAACTCCGGGGGTCGGGATCGCCTGCAGCAGTATGGGATAGACGCCGCAGTCCAGTTCCGGTGGTTTGCAGGCCAGGCGGTCCGCATCCTCGCCCCGCCGCCCGAGGATCGGGCGCGGCGACGAGCCTGGCGGGCGCCCTGCCGACCGGCGTCTCGATCGGGTCGACCTTGTGGTCGTTTCGGGGTCGCTCGAGAATGCTTCCCGCCGCGGAACGGGCGGCGATTCAGCGCGACGGTTCGCGGGAGCCGGGAGCCGTTGCCGGGCAGCGGGATTCGAGGGCGTAGGCGACGTAGGTGATGTCCGGGTCCACGAGGCGGCGCTGGACCGTCGCCTGGACCGCGGCGCGGCCGGGGGCGCCGCCGTGGCGGACCAACGCCAGGGCGGCGTCGGCCTGGACGGGGATCGAGAAGTCGTCCAGGAGCTCTTCCAGGCGACGACGGGCGGCCGCGAGGTGGATGTGGGCCGCCAGGGCGGGGATCGAGGACAGGCGGGTGGCGGGGTGGTGCGAGCGGGTCAGGGCGGTGCCCAGGGTGGAGTCGGGGGTGGGGCTCGTCTCCATGCGTACGCTGCCTTTTCGGGGGTCGCGGGCCCGGGGCGGCGAATCGAGCGGCCGATCCGGGGATCGGGTGCCGTTACGCGAGTTGCTCTATCTTGGCGGCCAATTCGGCGCCGGTCATGGGTTCTCGGGCGATGACGGCGATGGTGTCGTCACCGGCGATCGTGCCGACGATCTCGGGCAGCGCGGCGCGGTCCAGCGCGCTGGCCAGGAAATGCGCCGCGCCCGGCGGAGTCCGCAGCACCGCGATGTTGCCGCTGGCGTCGGTGGACACCAGCAGATCGCCGAGCAGCTTGGACAGGCGCTCGGTGCCGCCGGTGACCCCGCGCACGGGGCTGCCGTCCTCGGGCACGACGTAGACGCCCGCCCCGCCGTCGGCGGCACGGAGTTTCACCGCGCCGAGTTCGTCCAGGTCACGCGAGAGCGTGGCCTGCGTGGTGTCGATGCCCTCACCCGAGAGCAGCGCCGCGAGCTCGGACTGGCTGCGCACCTCGTGCTGGGACAGGATCGCGATGATCCGGGCCTGCCGGCCGGCGCGGGTGCGGGCGATCGCCGCACCCGATCTGCCGGCCGGGGCGGTCGAGCGGCGCTCGGTCGTCACGCGACACCGTGCTTGGCCAGCAACCAGACCAGCAGCGCCTTCTGCGCGTGCAGGCGGTTCTCGGCCTCGTCCCACACCGCGCTGTGCGGACCGTCGAGCACCTCGTCGGTGATCTCCTCGCCGCGATGCGCCGGAAGACAGTGCAGCACGGTCACATCCGAGGCCGCGCGCGCCAGCAGGTCGGCGTTGACCTGGAACGGGCGGAACGGCGCGACGCGGTCGCGACCGTCACCCTCCTGGCCCATGGACATCCAGGTGTCGGTGACCAGCGCGTCCGCGCCCTCGGCCGCCGCGAGCGGGTCGTTGGTGAAGGTGATCTTCGCGCCGGTTTCGGCGGCCCGCTTCTGCGCCAGTTCCACGATCCAGCCGAACGGCTCGAAACCCGCGGGGGCGGCGATGGTCACGTTCAGCCCGGCGGTGACGCCGCCCAGCAGCAGCGAGTGCGACATGTTGTTCGCGCCGTCGCCCAGGAACGTCAGATTGCGCCCGGCGAGATCGCCCTTGCGCTCGCGCAGGGTCTGCAGATCCGCGAGCACCTGGCACGGATGGAATTCGTTCGACAGCGCGTTGACCACGGGAACCGTTGCCGCACCGGCCATCTCGTCGAGCCGGTCCTGCCCGAAGGTACGCCACACGATGGCGTCCACGTACCGCGAGAGCACCCGCCCGGTATCGGCGAGGGTCTCCTCGCGCCCGAGCTGGGTGTCGCGCCCGTCCACGACCACCGCGTGCCCGCCGAGCTGGGCGATGCCCATCTCGAAGGAGAAACGCGTACGCGTGGAGTTCTTCTCGAACATGACCGCCACGCCGCGCGGACCCTCCAGGGGCCGGGCGGAGAGCGGAGCCTTCTTGAGTTCGGCTGCGATACCGAGGATCTCGGCCTGTTCGGCCGGGCTCACATCGTCATCGCGCAGAAAATGCCGGATCGTCACCGGTTGTTCTCCTTCTCGGCCTTGGTCTGCGCGGCATCGAGGATGCCGGGGAGGTCGGACAGGAAGTTGTCGGCCTGGGTTTCGGTGAGCACCAGCGGCGGCGCCAGCCGGATCACGTTGGGCTTGGCGGGATTGAGCAGGTAGCCGGACTCCCGCGCCGCCTCGTCCACCTGCGCGGAGATATCGGCGGTGAGCTGGATCCCGATGAGCAGACCGGCGCCCCGCACGTGGTCGACCAGCGGATGATCCAGCGCGTCGATTCCGTCGACGAGGATCTTGCCCACGGTCTCCACGTGCGCGAGCAGACCTTCTTCGTCGATGGTGCGCAGGACCGCCAGCGCCGCGGCGGCACAGACGGGATTGCCGCCGAAGGTGGTGCCGTGCATACCCGGCTGCAACAGCTCCGCGGCCGGCCCCTGCGCGAGCACCGCGCCGATGGGCAGCCCGCCGCCCAGGCCCTTGGCCAGGGTGATGACATCGGGCACGATGCCCGCGGCCTGATGGGCGTAGAACGCGCCGGTGCGCCCGATACCGGTCTGCACCTCGTCCAGGATCAGCAGCGCCCCATGCTCTTTGGTGATCGCGCGGGCCTGGGCCAGGTAGTCCGCGGGCGGCACCACGACGCCGCTCTCGCCCAGGATGGGTTCGAGGAACACCGCCGCTGTCTGATCGTCGACAGCGGCGGCCAGCGCGGCAGCGTCACCGAAGGGCACGTGCACGACCCCGGCGGGCATGGGCTCGAACGGCGTGCGCTTGGCGGGCTGCCCGGTGAGCGCGAGCGCGCCCATGGTCCGCCCGTGGAACGCCTCCTCGCAGGCCACGATCTTGGTCTTGCCGGTCAGGCGCGCCATCTTGAACGCGGCCTCGTTGGCCTCGGTGCCCGAGTTGCAGAAGAACGCCTTCCCCTGCCCGTCGCCGAAGTGCGCCAGCAGCCGCTCGGCCAGTTCGATGGCCGGCTCGCTGGCGTACAGGTTCGACACGTGCCCGAGGGTGCCGAGCTGGGCGGTGACCGCGGCCAGGATGGCCGGGTGCGCGTGCCCGAGGCTGTTGACCGCGATGCCGCCGAGGAAGTCCAGGTAGCGCTTGCCGTCGGCGTCGTAGACGACCGCGCCCGCGCCGCGCACCAGCGCGACCTTCGGGGTGCCGTAGTTGTTCATCAGCGCGGCGTTCCACCGATGCTGAATCCCGGCTGTGCTCATGGGTTCACTCCGTTCGAACTTCCCTCAGCGGGCGTGACCATCGTGCCGATGCCCTCGCCGGTGAACAGCTCCAGCAACACCGAATGCGGTACGCGCCCGTCGATCACGTGCGCGGTGGGCACCCCGGCCTCGACCGCGCGCAGGCAGGCTTCCATCTTGGGGACCATGCCCGCATCCAGGCTCGGCAGCAACTTGGCGAGCTCGTCGGTGTCGATGCGGGTGGTCAGCGAGGAGCGGTCGGGCCAATTGGTGTACAGCCCTTCGACATCGGTGAGGATGACGAGTTTCTCCGCGCCGATGCCCTGGGCGAGGGCGGCCGCGGCGGTGTCGGCGTTGATGTTGTGCACCACGCCGTCCGCGTCGGGGGCGATGGTGGAGACCACCGGAATGCGGCCCGCGGCAATGAGATCCAGCACCGCGTCCGGGTTCACCTCGGTGACGTCGCCGACCAGGCCGATGTCGGTGGCCTCGCCGTCCACGTCCACGGTGCGCCGGGTGGCGGTGAACAGTCCGGCGTCCTCACCGGAGATGCCGACCGCGTAGGGCCCGTGCGCGTTGATCAGCCCGACCAGCTCGCGCCCGACCTGGCCGAACAGCACCATGCGGACCACGTCCATGACCTCGGGCGTGGTGACGCGGAACCCGCCGCGGAATTCCCCCTGCAGCCCCAGCCTTTTCAGCATGGCGCTGATCTGCGGCCCGCCGCCGTGCACTACGACCGGGTGCACGCCGACGGTGCGCAGGAACGCCATGTCGGCGGCGAACGCCCGCTTCAGCTCGTCGTCGATCATGGCGTTGCCGCCGTACTTGACGACCACGACCTTGTCCCGGAAGCGCTGCAGCCAGGGCAGCGCGTCCGCCAGCACGTGCGCCTTGTCCAGCGCCGAGAGTTGTTCGTGCGCCGCGGTCATGAGCTGTACGCCGAGTTCTCCACCACGTACCCGATGGACAGGTCGGTGGTGCGGATGGTGGCGGTGCCGTCGCCGAGGCCGAGGTCGACCAGCACGGTGATGTCGGGACCGGACAGGTCCACCTCGCGGGCGCCCGGCGCGCCCATACCGTTGACGCACACCGGCTTTCCGTTGAACGACACCGAGATCCTGTCGGCGTCGAGCTCGATGGGCGCGATGCCGATGGTGGCCAGCACGCGGCCCCAGTTCGGGTCCGAACCGAAGAACGCGGTCTTGACCAGGCTGTCGCGGGCGATGACGCGCGCGCCGATGAGCGCCTCGTCCTCGCTGATCGCGCCGGTGACGGTGATGTGCACGCGCTTGGTGACGCCCTCGGCGTCGGCCATGAGCTGTTCAGCCAGATCGTCGCAGACCGCGAGCACGGCCGCGTCCAGCTCCGCCTGCGACGGGGCGACGCCGCTGGCGCCGTTGGCCAGCAGCAGCACGGTGTCGTTGGTGGAGCAGGAGCCGTCCACGTCCAGGCGGTCGAAGCTCAGACGGGTGGCGTTGCGCAGCGCGCTGTCGAGCTGTTCGGGGGTGGCGACCGCGTCGGTGGTGAGCACCACGAGCATGGTGGCCAGCGACGGCGCGAGCATGCCCGCGCCCTTGGCCATACCGCCCACGTTCCACTTGTCGGTGTGGTGGAAGGCGGCTTCCTTCGGCACGGTGTCGGTGGTCATGATGGCGCGCGCGGCCTCCGCGCCGCCCTGCAGGCCGCCGCCCATCTCGTGCACGATCTCGGTGACCGCGGGGATGAGCTTGTCCATGGGCAGCCGGTCGCCGATGAGACCCGTGGAGCAGACCGCGATCTCGCCCGCGCCGGTCTCGGTTCCCCAGTTGCTCAGGGCTTTCGCGAGTTCCTCGGCGGTGGCGTGGGTGTCCTGGAATCCGCCCGGGCCCGTACAGGCGTTGGCCCCACCGGAATTGAGGATGACCGCGCGCAGGTGACCGTCGCGCAGCACCTGCTGCGACCACAGCACCGGTGCGGCCTTGACCTTGTTGCGGGTGAACACGCCCGCCGCGGCGTACTCGGGTCCCTCGCTGAACACCAGCGCCAGATCCGGTTTGCCGCTGACCTTGATTCCCGCCGTGATGCCCGCCGCGCGGAAGCCCAGCGGCGCGGTGACGCCCTGGGTCCGGACCAGCTTGCCGTCGTTGCTCGATGTCACGGTGCCACTCCTACGGTGGAAAGTCCTGCGGTCTCGTCGATTCCGAGAGCCAGATTCATGGATTGGACGGCCGCGCCCGCGGTGCCCTTGGCCAGGTTGTCGATGGCGGCGATGACGACCAGCAGTCCCGCGGCCTCGTCCACCGCGACCTGCAGGGTGACGGCGTTGGAGCCGAGCACCGAACCGGTCTGCGGCAATACGCCTTCGGGCAGCAGGTGCACGAAAGGCTCATCCGCGTAGGCCTTCTCGTACACCGCGCGCGCCGCGGCGGCGTCCACGCGGATCGGCGCGGTGCAGGTGGCCAGGATGCCGCGCGGCAGCGGGGCCAGCACGGGGGTGAAGGACACCGCCACGTCCTGTCCGCCCGCGGCCGTCAGGTTCTGCACGATCTCCGGGGTGTGCCGGTGCGCGCCGGCGATGCCGTACGCGCGCAGCGAGCCCATCACCTCCGAGCCGAGCAGGCCCACGTCGAGTTTGCGTCCCGCGCCCGAGGTTCCGCTCACCGCAACCACATTCACGGTGGGTTCGATGATCCCGGCGGCGATCGCCGGGGCCAGCGCGAGGCTGGCGACGGTCGGATAGCAGCCCGGGACCGCGATCCGGGTGGCGCCGCGCAGCGCGTCGCGACCGCCGGGGAGTTCGGGCAGGCCGTAGGGCCAGGTGCCGGCGTGGGGGGTGCCGTAGTACTTCTCCCAGGCCGCGCCGTCGGTGAGCCGGAAGTCCGCGCCGCAGTCGATGATGACGGTGGATTCGGGCAGAGCCTGCGCGATCGCGGCGGACTGCCCGTGCGGCAGGCCGAGGAACACCACGTCGTGGCCGGCGAGCTCGTCGACCGTGGTCGGTCCCAGAATGCGATCGGCCAGGGGCAGCAGATGCGGCTGCAGTTCGCCGAGCGCGGTGCCCGCGTTGGATCCGGCGGTCAGCGCGCCGATCTCGAGTCGTCCGGCGCGGTAGGCCGGGTGACCGAGCAGCAGTCGCAGGACCTCACCACCCGCGTACCCACTCGCACCAGCGACCGCGACCCGCACCGTGGGCCCACCAGAGGTATCCGCCATGTGATGATTATGCACGACTGTGCAAGCTCATTCACAGTCGGGGTGCCATTCCGTGCCCGATTCACCCCGGATTCTGACAGTTTCCGCACGTTCCGGCACACTCGATGGGGCCATGTACGACGACGACACCGCCCCCATCCCGGCCGTCCGCCCCTACTCGCGCGCCCGGCCCGCCGCCGAATCCCGCCGCCGCGCCCCCCGGCGCTCCGAATCCCGGCGCTCCCGCCATGCCCGCCCCGCAGCGCACCGCGGGCCCGGCGCGGGACGCGGGCTACGGACGGCCGGGCGGGTCCTGGCCGCGCTCGCGGCGGTGCTGGTGATGGGCATCACCGGGGCCGGCTGGTACGGGGAGAACAGCCTCGAAGGCGGCTTCGCCCGGTCCGATGTGATCCCCGAGGAGGATCGCAGTCTGGACGGCGACATCAACATCCTGCTCATCGGCCTGGACACCCGTAAGGACCTGGACGGCAACGACCTGCCGAAGGCGATCCTCGACGAACTGCACGCGGGCGACGGCTCCGAGGGCGGCTACAACGCCAATTCACTCATCCTGGTGCATATTCCGAAAGATATGCGCACGATCACCGCGTTCTCCATCCCGCGCGACGACTACGTCGCGGTCAGCGGCATCCCCGGCTACACCAACGTCAAGATCAAGGAGGCGTACGGCCTCAAGAAGTACGCGGTGGAGGAGAAGCTGAAGGCGCAGGGCATGACCGACAAGGTCGAGCTCGAGCGCGAGGGCCGCGAGGCCGGGCGGGCCTCCATCGTGCAGACGGTCAAGGCCCTGACCGGCGTGCCGATCAATCGCTTCGCCGAGGTGTCGCTGGCCGGTTTCTACCACCTGGCCGACGCGCTCGGCGGGGTGGACGTGTGCCTGAACAAAGCGGTCGACGACAGCTACTTCTCCGGCGCGGTGTTCCCCGCCGGGCGCCAGCACCTGGACGCCGGGCAGGCACTGGCCTTCGTCCGTCAGCGACACGGCCTCGAGAACGGCGATCTCGATCGCACGCACCGGCAGCAGGCCTTCCTCACCTCGGTCGCCAATTCGCTGAAATCCAAAGGCACGCTGACCAATCCGGGCAAGCTCAAGGCCCTGATGGATGTGGCGCACCGGGACGTGGTGCTCTCGGACGGCTGGAGCCTGACCGAGTTCATCACCACCCTGGGCCGGGCGGGCTCGCCCACCGTGGAGTTCAACACCCTGCCCGTGCTGCGCTACGACAACATCAACGGCCAGGACGTGAACATCGTCGACCCGGTCGCCATTCGCAAACAGGTCCGGGCCGCGTTCGGCGTCGAGGAGCCGCCGGTGGTGAGCGCGCCGACCACGATGCCGGTGAGCACCCTGGACGTGGTCAACGCGAGTACCACCCGCGGCCTGGCCGCGCAGATCTCCAAGAGCCTGGGGGCCAAGGGGTTTCCGACCGGTGAGGTCTCCACAGCGGACTACGCGGACGGCACCTCCACCGCCGTGCTGTACGGCGTGGGCGCGCAGACCGACGCCGAACAGCTGGCCCGAATGCTCAGCGGGATAACAGCTTCCGCTTCGGACAGCGTCGCCCCGGGCCACGTGCGACTGGTCATCGGCGCCGATTTCGAGGTCCCCGAGGCCCTGGACCCGGCGGCGGACACGACCGGCTCCGGCACGACGACCACCGCGCCCACGACCACGAAGTCCACCACGACGACCTCGGACACCCCCGACGCGGGCAAACCGGTCACCACGACGATCGGTGACGGCATCCCCTGCGTGAACTGAGCGCGGCCGCTACTCCTCGTCCGGGGTCGGCACGAGCGAATAGATGCACCAGTGCCGCCGGGGCAGCTCGAAGCGGAAGATGTGGATGGACATCCGCACCCAGTCGCCGGTATCGGGTGAGCGGACCAGGATCGGGCGGCGCGGGATATCGCTCACCGGAATGTCGGTGCCCCAGAAGTAATCCCACTCCGGGCATTGCTCCCGGAACAGTCGCGTGAGCTCCTCGATCCGTTCCGGCGACAGCAGCCCGGGCGCCGTGAACCGGAAGGCGCGCACGATGAGATGGGTTTCGCGGGCCCAGTCGGCGATGACCTCGCGCGCCCGCGGGTCGAGCAGCATCCACGCCATGACGTTGGCGCCGGGATCCAGGCCGGGGAAGGCGCGGCGGTAGGCGTCGTTGGCGGCCAGCACGTCCAGCGCGGGCATGGTCTGGTAGCAGGCCGGGTACGGCAGGCTGTGCAGGAACGCCAGCTCGGCCGCGTCGGGCGTGCCCTCGTTGTCGACCTGGGAGGTGAGCTCGGGTTGCAGCACCTTGGCGGCGTGATCGCGATACTGCACCGGCACGTCCAGGGCTTCGAAGAGCGCGCCCAGCGCGGTGGAGGTGGGCGGGCGGGTGCCCTGTTCCAGCTTCTGCAGCAGCGCCTCGGACACGCCCGCGCGCTTGGCCAGCTCGGCCCGGGTCAGGCCCGCGGCCTCGCGGCATTCCCGCAGATAGCCGGCGATCGCCAGGTGTGCTTCGGCCATACCCGCTACCTCCAGAAATCGACGACCACGAAGAATCTACCGCCCGGTCCGCGGCTGTTCCGGATCGCGCATTACCCGCCCCGGGCAGCAACGCCAAACTGGGCGACTGGGACAAATTGGGACAGGCCTTCGCCTTGACGGTGGGCCGGTGAAATCGCGATGCTCTCCAAGCCGTGCAGTGCTGTTCCGAGCCGTGCAGTGCTGTTCGGCGACACCGGATGCCGGCGGAGGGGACGGCACGAAGGTCCGCGCGCATCGCCGATCACGATGCGCGCCGGTTTCGTGCCGCGGGGTATCCGACACGATGGGCCGGGATGGCCCGCCGTGCGTATCGACCCGCGGTCGGTGGTGCAACGCCGCCCTACCGACCGCGGATCGACGCGTACGGCTCCGGAGCCGCCGACGTGCCCTCGGGGAGCAGCGGCCGGCGCCGCCGGGATCAGGCGCCCGGCCAGACGGCGAGTTCGCCGCCGGGCATGCACACCACCAGATAGCGGCCCGGATCGGTGACGGTCCAGGCTTCGAAGAAGCGGTCGGGCTCGACCACCAGGCGGTGCCCGGTGTCCAGGTCGATCCGCAGCTCACCGTCGGATTCGACGGTGGCGGTGACGATCACGCCGTGCACGGCCTCGGCGAGGTCGTCGACCCGGGTCTCCCCCGCGAGCCGATGCGAGACCGAACCGGCGGCGCGGTGCACCACCAGCTCGCTCTCCACGCGAATCTCGTACACGCCCGCGGTCAACACGATGACGTGCGGCCCCGAGGACCGCACCCGTAGCTGTTCTCCGGTGATCGGCAGGTCCATCGGTCGCCTCCCGCGGGTCGGCCGCCCCGGCGCTGCCGGGGCGGCACAGGGTTACTTGGTCGCCTCCGTCAGGACACCGATGACCTGATCGGAGAGGAAGAAGGGCTCGAGCCGCTCGCGAACGAGCTTGGCCAGCACGCCGTTCCGCTTGGCGGCGTCGACCACGGCGGGCCCGTAGCGCAGGATCTCGCCGGCGATGTCGTCGCCGGACAGCCCCAGCTCGGGCAGGATCGCGGCCAGGGTGTGGTCGCCGTACTTCTCGAAGAAGACCTCGACGCCCTGATCGAGAAGGACGCCGAAGTACTCCTTCTCGCGGGTGGTGAGCGCGATGCGGTAGATGATGAGCGCCAGGTCCTTCAGATCCTGCTGCGTGAGGTAGTCGCGCAGCCCGCTCACCGGCTCACCGGCGTGCAGGTCCCAGAACTCCATCGCGGCGTCGTGCACGGGCGCGTCGCGCAGCATCTCGCGAATGGCGTTGTTGGTCCGCTTGAGCGCGAATTGCGCGCCCTTACCGGCCATCTCGCCGAGGAAGGTGCCGTCGCCGGTGGCCTTCTCGGCGGCCTTGGCCGCGGACTTGGCGGCGGAGGTGCCGAACGAGACCAGCGAGCCCAGGCCCGGGATCTTGTTCGCCATCTGCCGGTTGCTCTCCATGAAGTCCGAGATCAGCTTGTCCACGAACTTGGAGGCGACGGTCGCGACCAGCGGGCTCTCGGTGAGCCGCTCCAGGATGCGTTCCTGGGCCTGGTGCATGGCGAAGATCTTCTCCAGCAGCGCCTCGACCGGCTCGCGATCGACGACGTCACCGAGGGTGTAGTCGTTGTTCGCGGCGATGTCGTCGTACAGCGCGGGGGCCAGCGCCCCGACCATCTCCCCGAGCACGGGGCTGCCGCCGATCAGATCCACGATCTTGCCGACGGTCTCCTTGGCCTGCTCGACCTCGACCACGTCGCGGAAGACGATGGTGTCGGCGACGCCGATCACCGCCTCCACGTCGCGGGCGATCACCTCGGCGAAGCGGTCCCCGGTCACCTCGGCGACAACGAAGTCCACCTGCAGGTCCAGCAGCCGTTCGGCGATTTCGCGCGGCTCGGTCATACGATTCCACCCATCGTGTCGAAGCGGAGGGCCGGAATCAGTCGGAATCGTTGCCGTGCACCGACTTTCGAATCTGTTCCAGACGCTCCCGCGCGGCTTTCTCCCGCGCGTCCCACTGTTCGTCGACGCTGCGGCCCACCGGTGTCTGCCGATCGAGTTCGTTCATCCCCTGGGCGGTGCCGTAGCGCTGCTCGACCTTATCCCGAACTGACTCGAAAGTAGGGACACCACTGTTCGTATATCCGCCGATCCCCGGTGAGCTGGGCATACCCGTCGGCGGTACCGGTCCGCCGGTGACCATCGCACCCAGTTCGACCTGCCCGAATGTATCCGGAACCGCGGGCCCCGCGCTCGATGGCGGGATGTCCGAGGACAGATCCGTGTCCGGAGTCACATCGGTGACGCCGGGGGAATGACCGACGGTCGCGGCCACCGCGATCGCCACCGCGTGCAGCTCGGCGAGCCCGGCCCGGCCGTCGGTGGCCGCGCCCACCACCGCCGCGAGCTCGGCATCGCTCAGACCCGCCAATTGCGCCGCCAGATTACTGGAATCGCTCATATCGACCAGGCTACGCAGCCGGGCCGCGCACTCGCCGGAAATCCGCCGGGCCTGCGGTTTCGCGGCCCGGCGGCGTCTCAGAAGCGCACCCGGCGCTGTTCGACCCGGCGCAGCAGATCGTGCACCCGGGGATCGGCGGTCAGCGCCCGATCCAGGGCCACGTTCACCAGGCCGCGCAGCATCGCGTACGGCATCCAGCCCAGCGGCGCGATGGTGCGCGGGGCCCGGCTCTCGATGCCGTCGGCGATGATCTCGGCCGCGCGTTCGGAGCTGATCCGCACGCTCAGCGGCCAGGGCAGCAGATCGTCCAGCTCGGCGCCGAGTTCGTCGCGATCGAGGGTGGCCCGGGTCATCTCGGTCTGCACGATGCCGAAGTAGGCGATGCCCGCGGTCGCGCCGAAGGGCGCGAGTTCGACCCGCAGCGCGCGCCCGAGTTGCTCCACCGCCGCCTTGCTGATCATGTACGGCGCACCGGCCATGCCGGGGGCGAAGGCGGCGCACGAGGACACCACCACCACGTGCCCGCGCGCGTTCACGATGTGGTCCAGCGCCGGGCGCACGGTGTTGAACACACCGGTGAGATTCACCCCGAGCACCCGATCGAATTCCGCGCCGTCCATGGTGCGCAGGGTGGCCGGGCGCGGCACCACGCCGGCGTTGGCGACCACCACGTCCAGGGTGCCGAAGTGTTCGACGGCGCGAATCACGGCCTGGCGCATGGCATCTCGATCAACCACGTCGGCGGCGACCGCCAGGGCGCGCTTGCCGAGCCGGTGCGCCATGGCATCGACGGCGTGCCGGTCGATGTCCACCAGCACCACGCGCGCGCCGCGCTCGTGCAGCAGCAGGGCCAGGTCGTGCCCGATGCCCTGGCCCGCCCCGGTGATGAGCACCGTCTGCCCGTTGACCCGATTCGCGGCGGGCGAATTGGGGGACAGCAGTCCCAGCAATGACAACATCACGTGCTCACCTCGTAGGATTCACTGTCGAATGCGGCTGTGCGACGACGATATTGGAAGCTCCAGTTGGGGTAGAGCCCGGCATTGAGTCCGTCGGCGGTGGTGTAGTAGCTCTGGCAGCCGCCGGTGAGCCAGACCGTGGCGGTGCTGCGGCGCGCCATCTCCGCCAGGAACGCCTGCTGCACCCGGGGACGGACCTCCACGCGACGGGCTCCGGTGGCGCGCAACTGCTTCAGAGCGTCGACGATGTAGGCGATCTGGGACTCGATCATGAAGATGGCGGACTGGTTGCCCGCCGCCCCGAACGGGCCGAGCGTGCAGAAGAAGTTCGGGAATCCGGCGACCGCCACACCCAGGTAGCTCTGCGGCTGCTTGTCGTAGAGCTGGGCCAGGCTGCGGCCGTCGGTTCCGATGTAGCTGTCGTACGCGGTGGGGATGGAGGTGAATCCGGTGCCGAACACGATCGTGTCGACCTCGTGTTCGGTGCCGTCGCGCAGCACGATGGAGTGCGGGCGCACCTCGGCGATGCCGGTGGTGATCACCTCCACGTTGGGCTGGTCCAGGGCCGGGAAGTAGGCGTCGGAGAATATGGCGCGCTTGCAGCCGATGACGTAGTCGGGCAGCAGTTTCGCGCGCAGGGCCCGATCGCGGACCTGGCGTTGCAGCTGCCAGCGGCCCAGCGCCTCGTAGGGGTGACGGAACCGCTGATCGACCAGGGAGATGAGCCCGAAGGTCTCGATGGCGGAATAGAAGCCACCGCGAATCAGGCGCTGGGCCAGCGGAACACGTTCGAGCAGCAGGCGCTCGAGGCCCGAGGTGTGCCGGTCCATGCGCGGCACGATCCAGGGCGCGGACCGCTGGAACAGCAGCAGCTCACGCACGCGGGGCTGGATCTCCGGCACGAACTGCACCGCGGACGCGCCGGTGCCGATGACCGCGACCCGCTCGCCGGTCAGGTCGTGGTCGTGGTCCCAGTGCAGGGAGTGGAAAGCCTTGCCCTCGAACGTCTCCAGGCCCGGCAGCGCGGGGTACTTGGCCTCGGCGAAGATGCCGGTGGCCGAGAGCAGGAAGTCCGCGGTGAGCGGGCCGTGACTGGTGGCCAGGTGCCAGTGGCACTCGTCCTCGTCCCAGCGCGCGTGCAACAGCTCGACGCCGAAGCGCATGTGCCGCAGCACATCGTGCTCGGTCGCCACCGCCCGCAGGTACTCCAGGATCTCGCGCTGCTGCCCGTAGGTGCGCGACCACTTGGGGTTCGGCGCGAACGAGTAGCTGTACAGGTGCGACGGCACGTCGCAGGCCGCGCCCGGATAGGTGTTGGCCTGCCAGGTGCCACCGAGGTCATCGGCCCGCTCGAGGATCACCAGATCCTCGAATCCCGCCTCGCGCAGCTTGATCGACAGCCCGATGCCGCCGAACCCGGCGCCGATGATGACGATGGGCGTGTGTTCGACCGTGGAGGTCATCGCCTTGGAGTTCCCTTCGCTCACAGATCGACCACCAGTTCGTCGCCGGCCGCGCGCGAGACGCACAGCAGCATGCGCCGCGCCCGTGCCGATTCCGGGAGCAGCCGATCGCGATGATCGATCGCCCCGGCGAGCACCCCGACCTCGCACGAGCCGCAGAAGCCCTGCTGGCAGGAGTAGGCCACATCGGGCAGCTGCCGCCGGACCGCGCTCAGCGCGGTCTCGTCCGCGCCCACCCGCAGGGTCCGCCCGCTGCGACGCAGGGTGAGATCGAATTCCCGGCCGCCGACCACCGGGAGCGCCGAAAAGCGTTCGGTGTGCAGCGAACCGGTGGGATTGAGTTCGAACATGCACGCCTGGGCGGCGGCCAGCATGGGCGGCGGTCCGCACACGTACACGGCCGCCCCCGGCGCGGCCGTGGCGATCAGGGCGGCCACGTCCGGCGGACCGTGCTCCTCGTCCGCGAGCACCAGCGCGTCCGGGACGAGATCCCGGAACGGCATGGAGTCGAGCGAGCGCCCGGTGTAGACCAACCGCCCCCGTGATCCGGCCGCGAGCGCCATCGGCAGGATCGGCGTGATACCGATGCCACCCGCCAGGAACAGGTAGGACGGCGCGTCCACGAGGGTGAAGGCGTTGCGCGGCCCGCGAATTCGCAGCCGGTCCCCCACCCACAGCGCGTCGTGGATCTCGGCCGAGCCGCTGCCGTCCGGAATCCGCCGCACCGCGATGCGATACCGGTAGCGGTCTGCCGGATCACCGCACAGCGAGTACTGCCGCTGCTTACCCGAGGGCAGAAAGACATCCAGGTGCGCGCCGGGCCGCCAACTCGGCAGCGGCCGGCGATCGGCGGCGTAGAGCGACAGACTCACCACCCCGTCCGCCTCGATCGTGCGCGCGCCGACGACCATGTCCAGGTCGAATCCGCCGCGCCGCACCGGATTCGAGCGCGAGAGCACGGGGGCGGCGGGGCCGGAGACGAAGACCTTCAGGTACGCGTCCATCACCGAGCCGAGCAGCCGGAGCCCGGCCCCCGGACCCGTCGTTCTCGGCGCCGCCGGCCCGGATCCGGCAGGCGCCGCGGAACGGCTCGCACCCGGCGTCGCCGCCCCGCAACTTCCGTCCGCGGCAGGAACGTGGGGACCGACCGCGGTCCTGCCCCGCATCGCATCCACGCGACCGCCTCGCGGTGTCGCGACGCCGCTCGCGCCCGTCCCGGCCGCACCGTCGAGTCCGTGCTCCGCGGGTGCGCCCGCCATCACCGGGCCGCCCGGGCCGCGGGCGAGTGGGCGAGGTAGCGCAGCGCGTTGTCCATCGGGCCCAGCTGCGAAGGGTGGAAGCCGGGGCGGAGGTAGCGGGGCAGCTCGGTGAAAAAGACTGTCCAGCTGGGGATTACGCCGCGCTTGGTGGCGTCGAGGAACTGCCGGGCCCAGGAGCGGCCCTTGTCCGGGGTCGGGTCCTTGCGGTACAGGTAGCCCGCGGAGACGATGAACAGCGGCAGCAGGGTCGCGCTGGCCAGGACGGCGGTGCGCGCCTTGCGCGCGTAACTCCCGTCCACGTGCATGAAGGCGTCGTAGACGACGCTGCGGTGCTCGACCTCTTCCGCGCCGTGCCAGCGCACCAGATCGAGCATGGCCGGGTGCATGCCCTTGGCCTCGAGGATGTCGGCTTCCAGGAGCCATTCGCCGAGCACGGCGGTGTAGTGCTCCATGCCGGCGAACAGCCCGAGCCGTTCCTTGAGCCATTCCTGCTTGGCCCGCCCGGCGAGTCCGTGGTCGCCGAGGATCCGGTCCACCAGCCAGGCGATGGCGTCGACGTAGGTATCGACGTCGAGGCCGATGTCACGCAGGTGATTGCGCGCGGCCTCGTGCGAACTGGCGTGCATGGATTCCTGGCCGACGAACCCGGTGACCTCCTCCCGCAAGCGCTCGTCGTCGATGTACGGCAGTGCTTCGGCGAGCGCGGCGGCCATGGCGCGCTCCCCTTCCGGCAGCACCAGGTGCATCACATTGACGATGTGCGTGGCCAGGGCCTCGCCCGGAATGTAGTGCATGGGAACGGATTCGAAGTCGAAGTGCACGTCTCGCGGGGCGATGGCGTGTGCTTCGTCGCGGTACTGGCGCCTCGTCGCGCCGTCCTGATCGACCATGTGTCGAACCGTACAGTGCAACAATTTCTATTGCAATGTTGCAGCAACAGATTGCCTCAAATTGTTGCAGTTCGCCCCGGTTTTGCTAGCGTTGAACCGTGCCGAACGCCTCGAACACCCCCGCGAGCCGCATTACGGACGATGACCGGACCCTGATCCTGGACGCCGCGCTGCGCCAATTCGAACGCGTCGGGGTCAAGAAGACGACCCTGGAAGACGTCGCCCGCGAAGCCGGCGTCGATCGGGTGACGGTCTACCGCCGCATCGGCTCGCGCGACGACCTCGTGCAGGCGGTGTTCAATCGCGAGGTGGGCCTGGTGCTCACCGACCTGGCGCGGATCCCCGAACTCCACGACACCCTCGACGGGATGCTCGTCGAGCTGTTCCTCGGGGTGCTGACGCACTGGCGCGAACACCCGGTGGCCACCCGCATGCTCGCCCTCGAACCCGACCGCGTGCTGACCAAGCTCAGCGTCGAGGGCAGCGAGGTGTTCACCCTCGCCGTGAGCGCCACCGCCGCGCTGCTGGAGAACGCGGTGGAACGCGGACTGCTCGCCCCCGCCGACGATCTGACCACGCGCGCGGAAATCGTGTGCCGCCTGGTGCATTCGCTGATCCTGCTGCCCCACGCCACGATCGCGCTGGACAGCCGCGAACAGATCACGGAGTTCGCGCGGCGTTATCTGCTGCCGATCGTGGATCCCGCCCACCACTGAACCGACACCGTGATCGCGCGGGATTCAGTGCGGCAGGGTGCTTTTCGGGCGCGATTCCCGGCGCGGTGTCATGCCGGGCACCGACGAACCGAGCCGAACTTCACACGCCGTTACGCCGCACCGAGCGTGGCGCGCACCCACCGCGCCAACGCTCCCGACCAGCCGGGAATCGCGACCAGGTCGTTGTGGCCGCCGCCCGGATAGATGATGAGCTCCTTGGGTTCCGGGGCCGCGGCGTACAGCGCGTGCCCCATCCGCACCGGCAGCAGGTCATCGGCGTCGCCGTGCATGACCAGCACCGGACAGCGCAGCCGGCGGATGCGCTCGATGCTGGGATAGGCGTTGGGCACGAACATCTTCGGCAGGAACGGGTACACCGCCCCGGCGGCGTCGCGCAGTCCGGTGAAGGTGGACATCAGCACCATGGCGGCGGGCTGATGGGCCGTGGCCAACTCCAGGAGCACTCCCCCACCGAGCGACTTCCCCAGGTACACAACCCTTTCGGGATCGACGCCCGGCCGGGCCAGCAGCGCTTCGCGGGCGGCGCGGGCGTCGAGGTACGTACCCCGTTCCCCGGGCCGACCGGTGCTGCGCCCGAATCCGCGATAGTCGAACACCAGCACGTCGAACCCCGCCGCCGACAACATCGCCAGGATCGGTGACCGGTCCCCGATGTTGCCCGCGTTGCCGTGCGCGAACAGCAGGTGCCCCAGCGGTTCTCCGGCCGCGCGCACGAACCAGGCGTTGACCGTCTCCCCGTCCGCGGTCGGCAGGTACAGGTCCTCGTACGCCAGCCCGAACCGCTCGGGCGTCAGGAGCACCCGACGGTCGGGGTGATAGGTCAGCGCGTTGAGCACGGGGGTCGCCGGATGTCGCATGTCTCTTCCTACCTCGCCGAACGGTGATGGCCCGCCGCGACACCCGAAGGCGCTCGCGACGGGCCATCGCCCGGGTTCGAACTATCCGCGCGGCACGCTATCCGCGCAGCACCGCGCCCACCGCGTCGGCCGCGGCGGCGACCGCGGCGTCGCGGGCCGCGCTGGCCTCGTCCTCGGTCAGGGTCCGGTCACCGGCCCGGAAGCGCAGCGCGTAGGTCAGGGACTTGCGGCCCTCACCGGCCTGCGCGCCCTCGTACACGTCGAAGAGCGAGATCTTCTCGAGCAGCTCGCCCGCGCCGGTGCGCAGCGCCGACTCCACCGACGCGGCCGGAACCGACTTCGCGACGCTCACCGACACGTCCTGCAGCACCGCCGGGAAGGCGGAAACCACGGGGGCCGGGCGCAATTCGCGCACCGGCAGGGCGTCCAGGTCGATCTCCACGGCGCAGGTGCGCGGCGGCAGGCCCGAACGCTCGAGCACCGCCGGGTGCAGCTCGCCGGCGTGACCGACCACGACGCCGTCCACGAGCAGTTCCGCGCAGCGGCCCGGATGCCAGGGCAGGTACGCCGCGGCCCGGCGCTCGATGACCACGTTGGCGGCGTCGGCGACAGCGTCCACGAGCGCGAACGCGTCGCTCGCCTCGACGGCCCGGCCCGGACCCCACGGGCCCTTCGCCTCCCGGCGGCCGGTCAGCACCACCGCGATCTGCACCGGCTGCTGCGGCAGCGACTCCTCCAGGACGGCGATCTCCGCCTCGGTGGGCCGCCGGTCCACCGGCAGCAGCCCGACCGGCGCGGTCTTCGGCGTGGCCCGCACGACCTGTGCGATGCCGTAGATGGCGAGGTCGCGCTCACCGCGAGAGATGTTGCGGGCGGCCACTTCCAGCAGTCCGGGCAGCAGGGTGGAGGCCAGCTCGGGGCGATCCGCGTCCAGCGGGTTGAGCACGCGCAGGGTCCGGCGGCGCACGTCGTCCTGCGGCAGCCCCCAGGTGTCGAAGACCTCGCGGGACATGAAGACCGGCGGCGGCACCTCGACGCAGCCCTCGAACGCGAGGGCCCGGCTCACCGCGCGGCGGCGGCGCTGCTCGGCGGTGAGGCCGCGACCGGCCGGGGCGGCGGGCAGCACCGACGGGATCTTGTCCAGGCCCTCCAGGCGCAGCACCTCCTCCACCAGGTCGGCGGGCTGGGTGAGGTCGGGCCGCCAGCTCGGCGGGGTCACCGCCAGCTGCGGGTGGCCGGCGTCGCTGACCCCGACCTCGACCGCGCAGCCCACCTGCTGCAGACGGCGCAGGGCGGCGCCCGGCTCGTAGTGCACGCCCGCGACGCGGTCGGCCAGGTCGATGTCCATGGTGATGACCGGCGCGGCCGGAACCGGCACCCGCACATCGGTGAGCACGGATTCGACCGTGCCACCGGCGATCTCGGCGAGCAGGGTGGCGGCGCGGTCGAGCGCGACGATGTTGATCTCGGGGTCGACCACGCGCTCGAAGCGACGGCTCGCCTCCGAGCCCAGCTTGTGCCGGCGCGCGGTGCGGGCCACGGCGATCGGGTTCCAGGTGGCGGCCTCGAGCACGATGTCGACCGATTCCGCGCCGACCTCGGTGCTCGCGCCGCCCATGATCCCGGCGAGGGAGATGACGCCGGACTCGTCGGCGATCACCACGTCCTCGGCGTCGAGGGTGCGCTCGACCTCGTCCAGGGTGCGCAGGGTCTCGCCCGTGCGGGCACGGCGAACCACGAGTCCGCCCGACACCTTGGCGGCGTCGAACGCGTGCAGCGGCTGGCCCAGTTCGAGCATGACGTAGTTGGTGACGTCGACCGCCGGGGAGATCGGGCGCACGCCCGAGAGCAGCAGCCGGCGCTGCAACCACCACGGGCTCAACGCCTTCGGGTCGACGCCGGTCACCCGGCGCACCGCGAAACGGGTGCACAGCGACTCGGGCTCGAGCGTGACGGGCCAGGCCGGGTCCTCGGAGTCCGGCAGCAGGCGCACGGCCGGATCGCCGTACTCCAGATCGAATCCGCAGGCCAGTTCCCGGGCGAGACCGCGCGCGGAGAAGGCGTAGCCGCGGTCCGGGGTGATGGCCAGTTCGATGACGGTGTCGTCCAGGCCCAGCAACACGTTGGCGTCGGCGCCGGGTTCGGCGGTGCCGGGGCGCAGCACGAGGATGCCGTTGGCGTCCTTGCCGATGCCGAGTTCGGCGACCGAGCAGATCATGCCGTTGCTGGTGTGCCCGTAGGTCTTCCGGGAAGTGATCTTGAAACCGCCGGGCAGCACGCCACCCGGCAGGATCACCACGACCAGATCGCCGACCGCGAAATTACTTGCGCCGCAGACGATCTCCTGGAGCTCCGGATTGCCGACGTCGACCTTGCAGAAACGGATCGGCTTCTTGAACTCGGTCAGCTCGGTGATCTCGGCGACCCGGCCCACCACCAGCGGGCGCTCGATGTCGCCGCCGATCCGCTCGAGCGCGGCGACCTCCTCGACCTCCAGGCCGACCCGGACGAAACCCGCGTCGAGCTCGTCCGGCGTCACCGACCACTCGGGGGTGGTGCGCTGCAGGATTTCCGTCAGCCAGGACTGCGCTACTCGCACTTGACGTTTCGCTTTCCGTGTTCAGGGGATGGGATGGTGGGCTCAGGACTGGATGCCGAAGGGCAGCGTGAAGCGCACGTCGCCCTCGACGATGTCGCGCATGTCCGGCAGTCCGTTGCGGAACTGCAGGGTGCGCTCCAGACCCATGCCGAACGCGAATCCGGAGTACTCCTCCGGATCGATCCCACTGGCGATGAGCACCTTCGGGTTGACCATGCCGCAGCCGCCCCACTCGACCCAGCCCGGGCCGCCCTTCTTGTCCTCGAACCACACGTCGACCTCGGCCGAGGGCTCGGTGAAGGGGAAGAAGCTCGGCCGCATGCGGGTGGTGGTGTTCGGGCCGAAGAGCGAGCGGGCGAAGGAGTCCAGGGTGCCCTTGAGGTGCGCCATGGTCAGGCCCTTGTCTATGGCCAGACCCTCGATCTGCGAGAAGACCGGGGTGTGGGTGGCGTCGAGCTCGTCGGTGCGGAAGGTCCGGCCCGGGCAGACCACGTAGATCGGCAGCTCGCGCGTGAGCATGGACCGCACCTGCACCGGGGAGGTGTGGGTGCGCAGCACCTGCCGCGAGCCCTCGGGCGCGATGTGGAAGGTGTCCTGCATCGTGCGCGCGGGGTGGTCGGGCAGGAAGTTCAGGGCGTCGAAGTTGAAGTGCTCGGTCTCGACCTCGGGACCCTCGGCGACCTCCCAGCCCATACCGACGAAGACGTCGGCCACGCGCTCGGAGAGCACGGCGATGGGGTGGCGCGCGCCGGGCGCGGCGCGGCGGGCGGTCACGGTCACGTCGATGGCCTCGGCGACCAGCACGGCGGCGTCGCGTTCGGCGAGCAGCTCGGCGTTGCGGCCCTCATACGCCTGCGACACCCGCTGACGGGCGACGTTGACGAGCTTGCCCGCGTCGGCCTTCTGGTCCTTGGGCAGCGTGCCCAGCGAGCGCTGCGCCAGCGAGATCGGCGACTTGCCGCCCATGTGCTCGGTCTTGGCGCTCGCGAGCGCCTCCAGGTCGGCGGCAGCGGCGAACGCCTTCTCAGCGGCCTCCGCGGCGGCGGCGAGGGATTCCTCGGTCAACGCCACACTCTGCTCGGCACGGTCGATGTCGTCGGCCACGATGGTTCGTCACTCCCCTGGCTGGTACGGGTCGGGCGGTTTGCCGCCCCCATTCTTGCTGGTCGAATCGTAGTCGTTGTACTCAGCCCACTTCACATCGTTTTCCCCCAGGCAGCGCGGGTCCCGGCGGCGTGGGAGCGGCCCGCCCCGCCCAAGACCGGGCGGGCCGAAACCAAACCAGGGGGGAAGTGTAGCG